>CANFWB010000018.1 GCA_947450605.1 Burkholderiaceae bacterium | reverse complement strand
CCGTTGCATTCAATGCATCGCTCTGTATCACAAATAAATTTCATTCTTGCCATGGTGTTCTCCTGACTTTATCTTTTATCTTAGGCAAATTTTTCGATTTGGCACATGGTGGTTTTGGTTTCTTGCATCATCGTTACCATGTCGTAGCCATAGGTAGTAGCCGTGTTAACCGCTTCACCGAGGACCACAGGGGCTGCCCCCTCCGGGTAATATTTGCGCAAGTCGGCACCCTGCCACCATCCCGCAAAGTGGAATGGCACGAATGCAGTACCTTGATCAACGCGCTCAGTCACCATTGCACGAACCTTGATTCTGGCGCCTGTAGGCGATTTAACCCAAACATAATCCCAATTCTTAATACCGCGAGCTTCCGCAGCCTTAGGATTAATCTCCACAAAGTTTTCCTGTTGCAACTCAGCTAACCATGGGTTGGAACGAGTCTCATCTCCTCCACCTTCATACTCAACTAATCGACCAGAGGTCAAAATGATTGGGAATTTTTCGTAGAGCCTCTCATTCAAGTTTTTATCCTGAACGGTTTTGTAGAGAGTTGGCAAGCGCCAGAAATTCTTCTTATCTGCCGCAGTTGGGTACTTACGCATCATTGGCTCGTTAGTACTGTACAAAGCTTCACGGTGAACTGGAATCGCATCAGGGAAGTTCCAAACCACTGCTCGCGCTTTCGCATTGCCAAATGGATGGCAACCGTTTTTCATGACAACGCGCTGAATACCACCAGATAAGTCGGTCTTCCAGTTTTTACCTTCAGCAAGTTTTTGCTCTTCCTCAGTCAATTGATTCCACCAACCAAGCTTCTTCACGAGGACGTGGTCAAACTCAGGGTAACCAGTCTTGATGGCAGAACCTTTTGAGTAAGAACCATCCTCAGCCAGCAAATTCACGCCGTCTTTTTCAACGCCAAAGTTAGCGCGGAAGTTACCACCACCCTCCATCACACTCTTGCTAGTGTCGTAGAGATTCGGTGATCCAGGATGTTTGATAGCGGCAGTACCGTAACAAGGCCAAGGCAAACCATAGTAGTCGCCAGTAGTATCGTAACCAGTTACCGGATCAACCCCACCACGTGACTTCAAGGTCTTCGGATCAAAGGTGCCAACCATTCTCATGTGCGCCTTCAAGCGCTCTGGAGTTTGGCCGGTATAGCCAATAGTCCAGCAAGAGCGATTGATTTCACGCAAGATATCTTCAATCTGCGGCTCTCTCCACTGCTTACCTGCAAATTTGGAGCTGAGCATCTTGTAGTTCTTTGAAAGCTCTTGGCCAAAGCCAAGGCGATCAGCAAAAGCTTGCATGATTACATGATCAGGAACGGATTCAAACAAGGGATCAATCACTTTCTCACGCCACTGCAATGAGCGGTTTGAGGCGGTAGCTGAACCAGTTGTTTCAAACTGAGTGGTTGCTGGCAAGAGGTAAACATTGCGATTCTTATTCACCGCGTTACCTTCAGCAGGCGGCATTGCTGCCATCGCTGCAGTCGCACTTGGATACGGATCCACAACAACCAAAAGATCCAACTTATCCATCGCACGCTTCATGTCTAAGCCACGAGTTTGCGAGTTAGGCGCATGACCCCAGAAGAACAAACCTTTCACATTGGTTTGCTGATCAATCATGTCATTCTTTTCCAGTACTGCATCCACCCAACGAGAAACAGTGGTGCCTGATTTTTCCATCATGTCTGGAGCGTAGCGACCTTTGATCCATTCGTAATCAACGCCCCACACAGTCGAAAAGTGCTTCCATGAGCCCGCTGCAAGACCGTAGTAGCCTGGCAATGAATCTGGATTAGGACCAACGTCAGTTGCACCCTGAACGTTATCGTGACCGCGGAAAATATTTGTACCGCCACCAGACTTACCAACGTTTCCTAAGGCGAGTTGCACGATACAAGATGCGCGCACCATGGCATTACCAATGGTGTGCTGTGTTTGACCCATACACCAAACTAAGGTACTTGGGCGATTCTTCGCCATAGTCTCAGCTACTTTATAAACCTGAGCTTCTGGAACTCCGCAAGCCTCTTCGACATTCTTTGGAGTCCACTTTTCCATCACCTCTTTGCGGATCTCATCCATACCGTAGACGCGGTCGTTGATGTACTTCTTATCTTCCCAACCGTTATTGAAGATGTGATACAAAACGCCAAATAAGAATGGAATGTCACTGCCTGAACGAATGCGAACGTATTGATCAGACTTCGCTGCAGTACGGGTGTAGCGTGGGTCAACTACGATCACCTTGCAACCATTTTCTTTTGCATGCAACAAGCTCAACATCGATACAGGATGCGCTTCAGCCGCATTTGAACCGATATATAAAGCGGCCTTGGCATTCATCATGTCGTTGTAGCTATTGGTCATCGCACCATAGCCCCAGGTGTTTGCAACACCAGCAACCGTTGTAGAGTGACAGATACGCGCTTGATGGTCTGTATTGTTCGTTCCAAAGAAAGAAACCCACTTACGCAATAAATAAGCTTGCTCGTTATTGTGCTTAGAGGAACCAATAAAGAATAGAGAATCTGGGCTGTACTTGCTACGCAGATCTTTCATCTGAGCAGTAATTTCAGTTAAGGCCTGATCCCAAGAAATTCTTTGATATTTGCCATCAACCAATTTCATTGGATAACGCAAACGGAAATCACCGTGACCGTGCTCACGTAATGCAGCGCCCTTAGCACAGTAAGAACCCATATTGATTGGAGAATCAAATACGGGGTCTTGACGAACCCAAACACCATTCTCAACGGTAGCGTCAGTTGCGCAACCTACGGAACAGTGGGTACAAATGGTTCTTTTGACCTCAATCTTGCCCTTGCCATCTAGCATCGCCTTGCCTGGCTCAGCCGCAGCCTTTTGGACCAAGCTTAATTGACTAGCAGCAATACCAGCCCCCACTCCAACTCCAGAGCGCTTCAGAAACGTACGGCGATCCATTGTTGGTACCGCGGACTGGAGTCCACGTGAGAGGCTGCCGACAAGGCGTGATGCAGGCGTGGAACGGCTGCTTTGTGGGGTATTGGATTTACGAGTCAGACTCATATGTTGTCCCTGAGAAATATTTTTATTTAACTATTTGAAAACGACTAAATCAACAGCGTGATTTAAAGCATGGTGGTTTCGTAGTACTTGCGAATGTGCGCAGATAACTGATAACCGTCATCTTTACCTTGAACGGTGCTGCCAATTTCTTGAATCACCGCCTTACCAATAGTGGTTTGTGAAGCAACGGCGACGGCACCAACAGCAACTCCTGCGCCAATAAAAAACTTACGGCGTGAAGGCTTATTTTCTTCGGCTACTGCAGTAGTGGATTTAGTATTCATCGCAAACTCCTATTTGGTGCAAATTGATCTGAGTCAAGTTTAATCGGAAATTGCATTTTTGACATATTTAAGTCACAAGGATTTGCTAGTGACAAACACTTAGGAATTAATGATGCATTGCAACATCAAATCATGTCAAAACTTTGACCCTCAATCGCTAGGAATTCACGGGCTAAGGCGGCAACTGGATGGTAGAGATGCATCTCCGGAATGCCCTCTATTGCATCGCATAATTCGTCATACCAAGGACGGATATGGGCATTAAAAAAGACCCTTTGATTTGTAAGGTTTGAGATCTCGACGTCATCACCCGCGATGAGGTAACGCATGACTTCACAGAGTGCCGAAAGATGATCCTCAGTCTCAGTAACTTCTTCGGCGGACTCCAGGCCAAAAGTCTCTAAGGCGCGACGGATATCCACCAGGGGCTTTTCATTCAAATGACCGGCCATATAAAAGGAGCCATTCAGAACCACATTAGGACGGCCTACACTAATGAAATTGAGCTCAAACTCATCATGCCAAGCCTTGGCGGAGTTAGATTTGGCTACTTCAACTACGCTGTGCCAAACCTTGGCCAAAGGAGCATCCTCAGCCTGGGATTCCTCTCCCTCCGGAATGGAAGCGGCGATTTGATCGAGCAACTCTTGATCAGGCGGTAGATGAAATAGTCTGGCAATCAAGCCATACAAATCGGCTCTCGCTAAATCCTCTGGCAAACCTACATCCCCCACCTCGGTAGTCGTGCCCTCTTTTATCTGTTCACTCATAGTTCTTTTTTCACCATATCTACAACACGACAATCACTACACATCTTGAGTCTATCTAGTGCCGCTCCAGCAAAAGCACCGTGAGCACCCAACTTAATCAACATCAAGTCCACCATCTTCGCAGTGCCGAATACCTTGCCACAACTAATGCAATGAAAAGGCTTGGTCTCGTTGAGCTCTACTTTTTGCCTGCGCTCCTCAACCGTCTGCAAACGAGGAGCTAAAGCCAGGGCTTGCTCTGGACAAGTTTGGACGCAAATGCCACATTGGACGCACTGCTTTTCAATAAAGGAAAGTTTAGGTTCATCTAGATTGTCGAGCAAAGCTCCTTCGGGACAGCTGCCCACACAAGACATGCACAGTGTGCAAGCGTCCTGATTCATATTGAGGCCACCCAAAAAGGATGACTTCGGCAAAGCAACTCCGCCCGCTGGTAAGGCGGTCTTCGCTTGCTTTTGCAGGTGCTCCAATGCCGCTTCAATCGTTTCACGCTTTTGATTGCTTAAACCAAAGCTGGCGGGAGAGCAAATAGCCGACATTGCGCCGCGCTGGCGAAGCTTGCCCATCGCAATTGAGGCTGGCTGCAGATCATCCATGGACTCAAGTTGTATTAGCGAGAATCTGGCATCAAATCCGTACCCAGCCAAAATCGCATTCCCTAAGGTGCATTGTGTTTCTAGGGCAGCTCGATAGCCAGGATCCTCGTCACCTGTCAGCAGCAAAATCACTTCACCAAAGCCATAGCTCAGGGCGCCAAGCCATAAATCCAAACCTGTGGAGGCGATATGCTCAATTCCATAGGGCAATACAAAGGATGGCAATCCCTCGAACTGTTTTGGCCTGAGGTGGGCCGTGCGTCCAAGAGAATCCAGAAGCTGAGTTCCCGTCTTGAGCGTATGCAATAACAACGTCGGCGTAGAGGATTGCTTGGCCTTAGCACTCTCAGCAGCAAATACATTGGCCAGCGTTTTAATTTCCTTACCCTGGTGTGGAACACTCGGATAGTTATAGCGCATTGCACCGGATGGGCAGACTGTAGAACAAGCGCCACATCCCATGCAAAGATTGGGATTCACCTCTACAGTGCCTTGGCCATTCTTAAATAAGGAATAAATAGCGCCTGTAGAGCAGACATCGATACAGGCGTTACAACCTACTTTGCCATTGCGGCCATGGGCGCAGACCTTCTCGTTATAAGCAAAGTATTTGGGCTTTTCAAACTCACCCACTAAACCTAGCAACTGGTTTGCCACCAAAGCTTGCTCAAGCGGATCTTTACCAGGAGCAAAGTAGCCTTGGGGAGTTTGACTCATGCGCATTTGAGGATCACTACGCAGATCCATAATCAAGTCGAACTCAGAACTACGTCGACGATCTACTCGATCAAAATTAATAGCGCCAATACCAGCACAAGCAGTAATGCAATCACGATGAGATTTGCACTTATTTAAATCAATCTGAAACGCATCATCAATCGCGCCTTCCGGGCAAACCTCAACGCAAGCGCCACAGCGCGTACACATCTCTGGATCAATTGGGTTCTGTAAATTCCAGTCAACTGTAAAGTGGCCAAGATAGCCATCCAGCTTGCTTACTTCGCCTGTATAGATCGGAAAATTTCTGGCAATCGGTAATGCGCCAGGCTCAGTACAAAGAACTGAGACATCAAGAGAGTCGCTGAGTTTCTCTGCCCAGGGCAAAGCTTGATTTCCTGATCCAACAATCAACAATCGCCCCTGACTTTCGTAATTGACTACCGGGACAGGCTCAGCCTCAGGCATGTCGGCTAAGGCAAGCAATGCAGCGATCTTGGGCCCAGAAGTTTTAGCCTCTTGAGTCCAACCAGCTACCTCACGAATGTTGACAAAGCGTAATGGTGCCACCAATGGCTTTTCAGATTGCTCTGCTAACTCACTAAATAAAGCACCCTCTTGGGTACAGGCAATCACCAGAGAGTCATTGCCATTCATTGCCTTAATAGCAGCACCTACTTCCTGCCTGCATAAGGAGCTATGTACAGCGACTCCCAATGCCTTTGCATCTAAAGGCATCGTTCCGTTGCAATTACAGACTAATTTTTGGCTCATAGATACTCTTCTTAACTGGTTTTCTTATCCACAGGTAAGGAGTCTTTATCCTCCACCCCTTGAATAGGTGTTTGCGTGGATGTTAAATCAGTCTGGCCTGGCGCCGGCAAAGCAGTCTCTTTTGACCCTGGAAGACCAGCGCTTACTAAAGTAGGTGCCTCGGGCTCCTCACTACTGTCTTTACGGAAGATATTGAGCATGTCAGACTGCACCATCCGTTTCAGCATTTCCAAGGGAATGGGGTCTGGCTTGGAATAATCATCAATATAGATATCCAGACCATCCATCACATTAAAGTGCGGATCTGAAAACATCTTCTTCATAGCAGCTTGCTGTACTGCTGGGTCAATATCAGGCTTCATAAACGCGGAGAAGTCTGGTGCAAAGCGATCGATCTTCTCGACATCTTCCAAGCTCATTGGCGGTGAAGCATCTTTAATCTCGTCAGATTGATTATCCGTCTGGGGACTAGCGCTTACTTCATGCTTAAGCTCATCCTCTGATTTTTTTTTAGGCTCGAGCTGCTCCCCAGACTTACGTCGAGACCAGCGATTAAGAAATCCACCCGCCATCAATCCTCCACCGAGCGATCGGCGCCTTTAAAGGATGCTGGGCGATGACGTTTTTTGGGTTCAGGGCGATAGTGTTCGTTGACAAACTCCTGCAACCAAGAAGCATGCTCTGGAGTCAATGGAACACTGTCAACCGACTCACCGCCATCCAATAAGCGCCCTGCTTCGTTGTAACTAACGCAAATGCGGTGAGGCACAGCAAATGTAGGCTCTGACTTGGCTAACTCAATAGATTGCCCATCAATGTAGCGTTCAATATCTTCCTCTAGGCGCCACATCACAAACCATGCAGGCAGGGTTGCTGATAAGTTCAGGTAATACCCTTCAGCCTCATCTGGAAAGAGGCTCAACTCATACCCTGTAAATAACCAGGATTCACCCTGATCGTCGCGCCCAAGAAACTGCCCAGAGATCTGCTTGTCTGAGATGGAGGTACTGCTAAATTGACCAAAATCAGGCAAGACCTCCTGCGGCGCCCACCGAAATGAAATCCAGGGGTTGTCAATAAACTGCTTGCGCATGACTACAGCAAAACGCATAAGGCCTTAGGTATTTTGAACTACGATGTTGGGGAATTTACTACTCATATCTTTTGAAAGCGTCGCCACTTTAATGGCCACTCTTCGAGCAATTGTTTTATAAATAGTACTAATAGCGCCATCTGGGTCTGCCACTACCGTTGGGCGTCCAGCATCCGCATGCTCACGAATCGATAAATTCAATGGCAAGTCACCCAAGAAATCCACACCATATTCTTTGCACATCTTCTGGCCACCACCTGTACCAAATACATGCTCTTCATGGCCGCAGCTTGGGCAAACATAGGTGCTCATATTTTCAATAATGCCAACAATAGGCACACCGACCTTCTCAAACATCTTCAACCCCTTGCGGGCATCCAATAGAGCGATGTCTTGCGGCGTTGTCACGATGACTGCGCCCGTGACTGGCACCTTTTGCGCAAGCGTTAACTGAATATCACCAGTGCCCGGTGGCATGTCCACAATCAAGTAATCCAGATCGCGCCAACGAGTCTGGCGCAGCAACTGCTCTAATGCAGAGGTAACCATTGGGCCGCGCCACACCATCGGTGCATCAGCATCAATCAAGAAACCAATTGAACTTGCCTGAAGACCATGGCCCTCCATTGGCTCCATTGTGTTCTCTTCAATCGATTCCGGTCTGCCAGTAATGCCCAACATCATCGGTTGACTCGGTCCATAGATATCTGCGTCCAGTATGCCAACTTGTGCACCCTCAGCAGATAAAGCCAATGCGAGATTGACCGCAGTAGTGGATTTTCCGACTCCACCCTTGCCGCTAGCTACCGCAATAATATTTTTTACGCCAGGCAATAATTTGACGCCACGTTGCACTGCATGCGCAACGATTTGACTACTGACATTGACGCTCACATTCTTGACATCGGGCAACTCACGCAGGACGCCAATCACTGATTTGCGAATGGAATCAAACTGACTTTTAGCGGGATAACCAAGCACGATATCGAGACTAATATCTCCGCCATCGACTCGTAAATTTTTGACGCTCTTTGCGGATACAAAATCAATTTGGGTATTGGGATCAATTAAACCCTTTAATGCTGTTTGCACAGCCTCTACAGTAAGCGACACAACTTTCTCCTATGAAGCGCAATCCTTTTGCGGAATGCTCAATCTCTTTTATTCAGTGTTATTACGAAAAATGGAATAGCGGGTAGATTAACCGCACATGCAAAAAATTGCTAAAGCCAAATTTAGGGTTATTGTGAAACTGGAAATCCTGCATCCGTAATGAGCTCTGCAGCCAGCTCCGGGGAGAGGCTGGTTTCCAAACTGACAACCTGGGTTGGCAAGTCGGCCTGCACCTTGGCTTGCGGGTCTTGCGCCTGAATTGCGCGGGTCACTGCGTTAATACAGCCGCCACAAGTCATTCCTGAAACCTTGAGAGTAAACATCACAACCCCTTTTTAACTGTCAAAATACTAGTGTTAATGGCTTTTTTCCACCTTACGGTAGATTATCTTCCACATGACACCTCAAGATTCGACCAATTCCGAGTTTTTCACCCTGGATATCGGCGGAATGACCTGCGCCTCATGCGTCAGTCGCGTGGAAAAGGCTTTGGACAAGATTCCAGGGGTTGAGGCTGCCAGCGTCAATTTAGCAACTGAGCAGGCCAAAGTTCGCATTAAGGCGGGCTCCCTCAGCCTCATGGACATCATCAAGCTAGTCCAGAAGACGGGCTATGAGGCCAAAGAAAGCTCTGCTCGCGGCAACCCTCATCAGAATATGACCAAGTCATTCTGGGCTGCAGACGGTTTAGGCCGCGTCATTCTCAGCTTTCTACTTTCTGCTCCGCTGTTTTTACCCATGTTCTTTATGCCATTTGGCATTCACTGGTCCTTATCAGGGTGGTGGCAACTGGCTTTAGCCACTCCAGTGCAATTTGTATTGGGATGGCGTTTTTATAAGGCAGGCTACAAGTCTCTTATGGCCGGTGCTGGCAATATGGATTTATTGGTTGCACTGGGAACTAGTGCCGCCTATGGCTTGAGTCTTTATCTCCTACTTACTACCACCCATGCGCATGAACTGTACTTTGAGGGTTCGGCTGTCATTATTTGCATGGTTTTATTGGGTAAATGGCTGGAGGCTCGCGCCAAACAACAGACTAGCGAAGCCATTCGCGCCCTGCAAAAACTCTGGCCAGAACACGCCAAGGTATTGGATATCGGTCTTGAGCTCCAAGGTAGTGCCGGAGTCAGTGCAGAGCAGTGCCGCGACTTACCTTTAGACCAAGTGCTTCCAGGTGATAGGGTCTTAGTACTCCCTGGTGAACGCATTCCGGTAGACGGCGTCATTCTTTTGGGTGCTAGCCATGTCGATGAATCCTTGCTGACCGGTGAAAGCGAGCCCGTCAAGAAGACCTTGGACTGCAAAGTAATTGGGGGAGCCTTAAATGGTGAAGGCGCCTTAGTGATTGCAGCAGAGGCTGTTGGCGTTGAGAGCGTTCTCTCAAAAATCATCCACTTGGTTGAAGATGCGCAAACCCAAAAGGCTCCTATTCAGAAGCTGGTTGATCAAGTCAGCGCCATCTTTGTGCCCACTGTCATTGTGCTGGCACTGATTACCGGCATTGGTAATTGGCTTTACTTTGATTCGACCTCTATTGCGATCTTGCGCGCCGTCTCCGTTCTGGTAATCGCCTGCCCTTGCGCATTAGGCCTAGCCACCCCAGCAGCCATCATGGCTGGTACCGGCGTTGCTGCACGCTTTGGCATTCTGATTAAGGATCCCCAAGTATTGGAGTTGGCACACAAACTCGACATTGTTGCCTTTGATAAGACTGGCACATTGACCATTGGCAAACCGCGCATGCTCGCGCTACTGCCTTTCAATCGATCCTCCGCAGATATCGATCAAATACTCGCTACTGCAGCTGGCTTGCAATTGGGAAGTGAGCATCCCCTGGCTAAAGCACTCATCGACGCGGCTAAAGACAAGAACCTATTGCCGATTGCAACATCTGCCAGTAAGGCGCTTCCGGGCATTGGCATAGAAGGCATTCCCAGCGCGGGTGTTTTTGCAGGTCAAACATTGCGCTTACAAAGCGTGGCATCTCTGGAGAATGATTCTGAATATGCTCCCATCCTAGAAAAAGCTCAAACCTGCTTTGACCAAGGCCAAACAGTTTCTATTCTCATGAATGCAGGCGCGGGCTCTGCCGGGGCTCCTACTGCAATCGCAGTCATTGCTTTTGGTGATGAACTTAAACCAAATGCTCAAGAAGCAGTCCACGCATTAAATGCTTTACATATTCGGACGGTTATGTTGTCTGGAGATAATTTAGCTGCGGCCACCCGTGTAGGTAACACCATCGGAATAGATGAAGTCTTCGCACAAATTCTGCCGGGCAACAAAGCAGAGATTATTCAGAAACTGCAAAACACGTCGGAAGGCAATCCACATTTTGTGGCTATGGTTGGGGATGGCGTAAACGATGCGCCCGCATTGGCAATGGCAGATGTGGGTATGGCGATGTCTACGGGCACTGATGTTGCCATGCAGGCGGCTGGCATCACCCTGATGCGCGGCGACCCTACCTTAGTAAAAGATGCAATCGATATCTCCAAGAAAACATGGAACAAGATTCGTCAAAATTTGTTTTGGGCATTTGCATTTAATACCATCGGCATACCGATGGCGGCACTAGGCTATTTATCGCCAATGCTGGCGGGTAGTGCCATGGCACTCTCTAGCTTCTGTGTATTGAGTAACGCTCTGCTCTTAAAGCGTTGGCAACCTTCGCATTCTTGAGCTACTTCAGACTCTTACGCAATAGTTCGATATCGCCGTAGAGGGCGCGCACCTCTGATTTGGTGTTGTCTGTATCAGTCAGCAGGGCAATACCAATGACATTACCTGGCGTCTCGCCATAGGCTAGCTTGTAGTCTGCCGCAAGATCACGCTCATGCTTACGCCATTCGCCTAAGTTATCCCAACCAGAATCCACCACAATCATTTTCAATCGAGAGGTGTGCGCATTATTTAAAACCGCATTGGCAGCATTCTTACCAGACCAGATATACATCACCGTGGCATAAGGCATCTCTTGGCCACTAATTAAGTTAGCCATCTCAAAAGTGAGCTTTTCTTTTAAGGAGAGTTTTGATTTATTACCATCAAAGGCCACGAGCAGTCGCAATGGCGCATCGTCGCGCTGACTGTCGGCATTGTCGGCTTGGGGCATCGCCCCTACCGCCTTCCACTCCCACTGTAGCCATAAATTTTGTGCTGAGCGCGGGCGAAGTTTTACGGCAAGACCGGAGGCAGAGGTTTTAGAGTTCGCAGCAAGCACCGTTCGACCTTGATAATTCTCAAGGCGATAAACCGTATTTTTCTTATATGGCGCAATGCGATAGAAGTGCCATCCCTCCGGAATACCATCACGGGGTTTCTCAGCAGAGAATCTTGGTAAATCTTCCTGAGCAGGCAATTGATCCGTATTAAATGCTTGGCCTGCTTCATTCTCGACAGACTTGCCAGTAAAGCCCGCACAACCCACCAAAAGGATGGTGGTGACAACCAGAAGCAATCGGTTTCTGAATGAAATTCGTTTGGGCATACCTCTTATTGTCCCAAAGAATGTGGGGAGTGAGTCTAAAATCATTGAATGCGCCATCAATCACCCTCAAGCTGGGCCGCCCTTAGCATCTGTATTGCTGCCCTGGTGCATTTTGCTCTCGGGTTTTCAGTTGAATTCTCTGTCGATGAAGCCCATTACGCCCTTTACGCCAAACACCTCGCTTGGAGCTATTTTGATCACCCGCCACTGGTCGGTTGGATACAGTGGCCGCTAGTTTCTCTGACCTCATCTGAAGGCATCATTCGACTGATCCCTGAATTACTGTGGGTGCTTTCCGCTTTCTTGGTTTATCGCGTCACCCTAGAGATTCATTGCTTAATGCAAGGGCGCAATGCTGGCTATTTAACTACCGCCCTGCCATCGGCAAGCTTGTGCGGCTTCATGGCGGTTCTAACCATTATTGCGGCACCACTGCCACATGTTTTGGCAATCGGCCTACTACCCGATACCCTGCTTGCCCCTTTGAGTCTTGGTCTCATGTTGATGGCTTTACGCTGGACTCGCAAAGATCACTTTTCTCTTGCCGATTGGGTGATTACGGGCTTACTACTTGGATTAGCAGGGCTTAGTAAGTACACCGCTGCATTTACTGCCTTTGCCTTGCTACTGGTTTTTTTAGCTTCACCCAAGAAAGTCTGGATCACCAAAGCGGGGTTCTGGATCGCAGCAGGGATCGCCTTGATTCTCATTAGCCCAGTCCTTTACTGGAACTGGCTTAATGACTGGATCTCATTGAGGTACCAAATCGCCCATGGTAGTGGTGGCACCTGGGCATGGCGCAGAGTGGCTGCCTTTGTTGGAATTCAGATTGCGTGCTTTGGACCGCTATTGCTCTTGGGTGCATTTTCGTTTTTGAAAAATTGTCTACGCACTCAGAGGCTTATTCTGATTGCCTTGCTGAGCTTCTTTGCGATTCCCTTCACTATTTTTGCGGCCCTTTCTGGCGGCGGTAGCTTGCCACACTGGACTACTCCCGCCTGGTTTTGTCTGGCGCCTTTTGCAGGAATTGGCTTGGCCAAGGTATGGGCCATGCAACATCGCTTGGCCATTCGCCTTCTCGTGATTGGACAGCTACTCATTTGTTTGCTCGGTTTTGGCCTTGTTTTAACGGGCGGCATTAGTTCGGCGGCGATGAAATCCAACCCAATTGCTGATCTATACGGCTGGAAGTTGGCTGGGCAAAGGGCTGCTGAACTAGCGCAGACAAGCAAAGTCAACGGTATTGCCGTGCAAAACTGGACACTAGGCAGTCGAGCAGCTTGGTATGCCAGCCCCTTACCCGTCTTTGTTTTGGACCAACGACAGGATCAATTTGACCTCTGGTTTGGCCAGCTACCCACTGGCGCGAGCGTCTTACTCATTAACTGGTCAGGAATGACATTTAAACCACCAATCGGAGGTAATTTGGCTTTTGAGCAGTGTGAGCCCCTGGAAAGCCTAGACATCATCCGATTTGGGCGGGTTTTATCCACATTTGAGTACAGCCTCTGCCGTAACTGGCAAGATACTGGCGCAGTGCGTTAATCCCCTCAATTCAAAACCCTTTTAGGACCCTGCAGCGCACAAGGCATTATCCTTACACCTATGAGTTCACAACCCCAAGCCACCCCCAAAGCCACAGCTGGGTGGAAAGCAATTCTAAAACGGGCTTGGCCCACGATTCGCATTTTGCTATCGGTCGCCCTTCTCTGGAAAGCCACCAGTGGAATTGATTGGCATGCACTCTTCGATTCTCAAATTCAGATGCAGCCTTGGTGGTTTTTAGCTGCTGGCTTGACCATGCTCAGCGCCTTTATTTGTGGCGGTCTGCGCTGGGGATTTCTTATGCGCAAAGTAGGATTTCAGGGCAGTCTCAAGGACTTTGTTGCGCTGTACTTTGCTGGTGGACTCATCAATCAAGGATTGCCCAGCACACTTGGTGGCGACAGTTATCGCGCCATTACTGCCACACATCTCAATAGCAGCGGCAATTTGACCGAAGAAAAAAAGTTAAATGAAGAACTGCATCACTCTGTTGACCTAGGGCACGCAACCCCAAAACTCCGCCTGAGTTTTTCCATGGTCTTGGTAGATCGCTTACTCGGCCTAGCTGGCAACAATCTATTGGGTGGAATTGGCCTCATTCTGGGCGGCGCCACTTTAGCCGCCTGGGGTAAGGATCTGGGCTATGCCATTATGGGGATCATGATTTTTTCAGGTCTACTGATTGCGGTGATTTTGGCCTGGGGCCCTGCTTCTAATCTCTTGCAAAAGCTTCTTGACCGCCTCCAAATGAATCAGGCTTTGCCCGGCATCCGACTCGCTTTTTCTTGGCCCATGAATGTGGCCCAAGCCGCAGTTGCGATTGGCATTCATTCCCTGACGATTCTGACGCTCCTGTTTTGCCTAAAGGCTTACGGGGTAGATGCCCCCATTGAAGCCCTGATGATTGGTTTACCTGCACTGAGTCTGCTACTGATGCTACCCATCAGCATCTCTGGCTGGGGCTTGCGTGAGGCCACACTCTCCTCTGTACTAGCGTTGTGGGGTGTAAGCCCATCCATGACGGTTTTAGCATCCATCAGCTATGGCGCCATTACTGTGATATCCGTATTGCCCGGCGCTTACTTTTTATTAAAACGGAAATAATTCTTTCAGAGTCCCACTATGAGTATTAGCGTCAACACCATGCGCGCCATTGACCACTGGGTCGGTGTGCCACTTTGTGCAGTAGCAAGTCCGATAGTTGCCCTAATTGATGGGATCAAGAACCTCTTTAATCGAGATGAAGGCACACCACGTAAGCTACTCTTTATTGAATTATCTGAAATGGGTAGCGCTATTTTGGTGGATCCAGCCATGCGCAATGCTCAAGCCCGTGGCGCTGAATTATTTTTCCTCATCTTCAAAAGTAACCGCGCCAGCTTAACTTTATTAAACACCGTTAAGCCTGAGAATATTTTTACGATCGACTCCTCTAGTCTGGGCGGCTTGATTAAAGACACCATCAAATTCTTAATCGTGGCACGTCGGCATCAAATTGATACCGTGATTGATTTGGAGTTGTTCTCACGCTTTACTGCCCTGTTGACTGGCTTATGCGGTGCACGTCGTCGGGTTGGCTATCACATCTTTCATGGTGAAGGATTGTGGCGTGGCTTTATGCTGACTCGTCAGGTTCACTACAACCCACATATTCACATCACTAAGAATTTTCTCTCTTTGATTCATGCGGCATTTGCTAAAGAGATTGAAGTACCTTTTAGCAAAATCCATATTGCGGATTCGGAAGTCCGTTTAGAGCAAGCGATCATCGACCCTTTAGTCTTAAATCAGCTTCGTGAGCGCATTGAAAAAATCAGCGCATCCGCTGGTATTGAATTTACTCAAGGCAAACAACGCCTGATTTTGGTTAACCCGAATGCAAGTGATTTATTGCCTCAAAGACGTTGGGCACAGCAGCGTTTCTCAGAGCTCATTCAGAGTCTGAACCAACGCTACCCCAATGATCTAATCCTGATCACTGGCTCCCCCGCCGAATTTGAATATGTAGAAAAAGTACGCGCTGTAGCCAATATCAAGAATGCCCTCAACTTTGCTGGCCAAGTGAGCTTTGCGGAACTGCCTCCGCTTTATACGCTTTCAGATGTGATGGTGACCAATGATTCCGGTCCAGGCCACTTCTCTGCAGTAACACCACTAAGAACAGTCGTTCTGTTTGGACCAGAAACACCAGCACTCTACGGCTCTGTTGGTAAGTCTATTTCGATTACAGCCAATTTGGCTTGCTCACCTTGCGTTAGCGCAGCGAATCATCGCAAGACACCCTGCCATGACAACGTCTGCATGCAAGCCATTACCGTCCCTCAGGTGCTAGAGAAGATGGTGCATCAATTAAATGAAGCAGATCAAGAGCGAGCGCGCTAATTCGCATGACTGAGCAGCGCAAATCAGCCGTAGCAATTGCATCGCCCTGGGTATGGTGCACCCCCCTAATACCTCTAAGCTTAGCAATCGCTATTTACTTTGGTGAATTACAAACGCTGACTTTTTTATTCATCAATCGTTATACCCAAATGCTTCCGGATACGTTGTGGACTTGGCTCACCTTCCTCGGTAATGGCTGGGGCGTGTTTGCTGTCTGCTTTCCCTTGCTGTTGTTATCGCCTCGACTGTTGAGCGCTGGATTATTCGCCTCATCCTTGGGCGGAATAGTCAGCCTCATCATTAAACCTTTTCTTGAGTTGCCTAGACCAGCTAGTGTTCTAGCACTGGGTGACTTTTATATTGTGGGAGAGCCCTTGCTGCATCGAGCAATGCCGTCTGGTCACACGCTGACTGCTTTTGCAGCGGCTGCCGGAATCTACTTTGCCAGTGATAGAAATAAAAGATCATCCCTTTGGTGGCTATTTGTTCTAGCGGGTTTTGCGGGACTCTCGCGCAATGCGCTTGGTGCGCACTGGCTTACCGATGTCTTGGCTGGCTGCGCCATTGGATTGTGGTCTGGCATGCTGGGCGCTGTGCTTGCGCTATGCATCCCCGAAAATCAGCTCACTCCAAATCATTTTTGGCCGCGCCTACTTGCACTTGGTGGGCTAGTGACGTTCTACGTAATGCTGACTCAGACCTTAGATTCTGAATTAAATCAATCTTTGCAATACGCCTGTGCGGCATTAATTAGCATCACCCTAGCTTTATTTATTAAAGCGCAAAAACCAAAGGCCATTTAAAGATGTTTAGTTATCGCCATGCTTTTCATGCGGGCAGTCATGCGGATATTCTGAAGCATCTGATTCTGATTCATTTAGTGGAATATCTTCAAGAAAAGCCGGGCGCACTCACGATCGTAGATACCCATGCAGGCGCTGGAATCTATAGCCTAGTTGATGGCTTTGCGACGGTCAGCAAAGAGGCCGATGAAGGAATCTATCGTTTGGCAAAATTTGCCAAAAATAATCCTTTGAGTCCCGGGGTTACCCAATATCTTGAGTGTATTCGTGCGGAGAATAGCGACGATGAAATCACGGTTTATCCTGGCTCCCCATTTATCTTAGCGCGCCTATTAAGACCTCAAGATCGCCTAAAACTCTTTGAACTTCATCCCAAAGAGATTGATATCTTGCGCCACAACATCAGCGAACTCAAGCAAGCAAAGCAAATTGACATCTATGCAGAGGATAGCTTTGCAAGACTCAAAGGATTAATGCCACCGCCCAGCAGGAGAGGACTAGTCTTAATCGACCCCTCTTACGAAGATAAGCAAGACTATCGCTATCTTGAAACTGCTATGGAAGAAGCCCTTCACCGCTTTGCTACAGGGTGTTATGCCATTTGGTATCCAGCCTTATCAAGAAGAGAGTCTGCCGCACTGCCTGATCGTATGAAAAAGATTGCAGCGGCCCATAAACGCTCTTGGCTGCATGCTGAACTACGAGTAGAGAATGCCCCCAAAGAGCGTCGTCTTCAGGCCAGCGGGATGTTCATCATCAATCCACCGTGGACACTAGAAAAGCAACTGGCCGAAAGTTTGCCTATCCTCATTAAAGCCCTGGGACAAGATAGTGGCGCTGGATTTGTATTAAAGAGTTTTGAGGCTTAAGAACAAGGTGACTTATTCCAGCGCCTGAATCATGATTTCATTACGGCGCATGAATGGCAGAGTCCAAGGCGGGTTATAGCGAGCAAACTGAGGCTCACCAATCAACTTCACATTCTTAGATTTCATCCAATCTCGCAAGGCCTGAGTTTTTTCTTGCACCTTGTCTTCATTATAAAAACCAGAAAAAGTGATTACCGCACGCTTTTCTGATGGCACTTCTCTGATTTTCACCTGAGAATCCAGTGGTTTAGGCAAGGTATCCAGGGTGTACTCGGATGGCATTACAAACGATACCGTCCATTGATGCTTTGCATTCACATCGGATGACTGATTGCCCTCAATCATTGCCGGAGCTGTCATCGCAATCTTTGCGCTCTTACTTTGATCACTTGACTCGATTCCAACGGGTGTGGTCATGGCAATTTTTTGGCTGACCTGATTTTTTCCAAAGATATAAGCGGCAATCAGACGAAAGCCTTGGCTGGAGGCTGCATCCAAATCACCCTCAACTTTGACTTCAGCAATGATGCGGGGCGCATAGGCACGCAATTCAAACGGCTCAGACTTTTCAAGCATGACGTACTTAGGTTCTTCAGTTGCCATTGCAACGCTCGCAATCAATATGCTGGTTAGAAACAATAAAATTCTCAAGGAGAAGCTCTTCATGATGAAGCTATTACCACTGAGAGTGGATAGTAAAACCCGTTGCATCATATTGAATGTGCGCTTGCGCACCTACCGGCAGCGTGAGTTTTTCAGCTTGGTGCCCAAATGGTAGACCTGTTAATACGGGAATATTGCCGGGGAGACGCTTGGTGATGGTGTTGATGGCGCTTTCTAAGGTATACCCACGATCATTGTCGTAAAGACGATAAGCCGAGAATCCACCCAAAAGAATGGCGCTTTGATTGCTCAATATGCCCGCATCCAGTAATTGCATTAGCATGCGTTCAATTCGGTAGGGATGCTCATTGACATCCTCTAGAAACAGAATGCCGCCCTGGGTTTGCTGACTGCTAGGTAAATACGGAGTACCCACTAGACCAGCTAAGACCGTCAAGTTTCCACCCCAAAGCATTCCTGAAGTTTGCCCTGAAGATAACTTCCCTAAGTACGGTTGCGGTGTATTGACGGCGCAATCTAATTTGCGCTCCTTAATTGCTGTTTGAAAGTGTTCCCACATCAACGCATTGGGAATAACACCCTCACCCTGCTCGCCTTGACAGGCAAAATCAAAATTGAGCATCGGTCCAGCCAAGGTAATGGCACCCGTTTTTGCTAGGAGCCCCAACTGAAAGACCGTGAAGTCACTATGACCGCAAATTTGCAAACCATTCTGAATCGCTTTGGCAATAGCACCCCACTCAATATCAGGTAGCAAGCGATGCAAGCCATAACCACCACGCATTGCCAGGACAGTCATCTCGGGAGATAAATTGGCGAGTTGATTGATTTCTGCCAAGCGTTCCGCATCGGTTCCAGCGAATCGTTGCTCGACACGCTGTACGCAATCGGTATTAAAGACCTCAAGGCCTTGTTGCCTGAGCCACTCAATACCAGCCAATGGACTGCGAGCATCTAAGCTAGCTCCTGAAGGAGCAATCAAATGGATATGCTTCAACGCCGCTCCTTAAAAAAATCACGCAGAACTTGGCCACATTCATCGCCCATCATGCCACCTTCTACTTGGGTCTGGTGGTTAATCTGTTTTTCTGAGAATACATTCAGCACACTGCCTGCGGCACCGGTTTTTGGATCGCTGGCCCCAAAAACCACTCGGTCAACTCGTGCATGCAACATCGCTCCAGCACACATGGTGCAGGGCTCGAGAGTGACATAGAGAGTAGTACCAGGGAGTCGGTAATTGGCCTCGTCTTGCGCAGCGGCTCTGATTGCCATCATCTCGGCATGAGCGCTAGGATCGCTATTCGTAATGGGCTTATTAAAGCCCGTGGAGATGACCTTACCATCTCTCACTAGCACGGCACCCACAGGCACTTCGCCAGCAATCGCAGCGAGCTTGGCTTGATCCAAGGCTTGCTGCATAAATTGGCGATCAAGCTCAGCTTGCATCATGCTTCTTACGAATGAGAAACGTCAGCCCAACAATTGGGGGTTTCATAAAGACGAATAGAAGAAAGCTGGAGTCGCCCCTCAAATGCGGTTTCAAATACGGGTTGAAGCACCTTAAATGCGGCGCTGGCCAAGTTCTCAACAGTAGGAACATGCTCCATTACTACCGTTTTGTGATTTGGAATGGAATTTAAATACTCAAGCAATCCCGCATCTTCCTTGGCGACTAAAAATGCATGATCCCAAGGTTCAACTACATATTGATTGGTGAGGCGCTTGATGTCCCCAAAGTCCAAGACCATGCCATCATCAGCTTTACCGGGATGATCGGCAATCACGCCTGTGAGAGTAACCTCAATCGCATAACGATGACCATGCAAATGCCGGCACTGCCCGTCATGATTTGGGATGCGATGCCCTGAATCAAACTCGAGTCTGCGGGTGATAGAAATGGCTTCTTGCTTGGCGGTCATTTTACTTTTCTAAGTGCTGAATAATTCATTGGTAGCTGTTATCGAATGCCGATGATTTTATGGGTCTGAACACTCAAACGCCATAACGGTCTTTTTTGACATAGGCGCACTGCCAATGCCATGTTTTCCTGAAGATTGGGGCCATCCATGGCCTGCAAGAATCGATTGCGATAATCCATCTTCTCAAAACGGGCCAAGAGGATTTCTATCGAACCATGGCTCACCTGAGGAATCACCAACTTAATCTCATCGGCTTGCAACACAATCAGATCAGAGCCTGCTTTAGGGCTAACGCATACCCAATCCACGCCTTTGGGAACTTTGATCGTGCCATTGGTCTCAATTGCAACGCTAAAGCCTTTGGCATGCAAAGCGTCAATTAAGGCGGCATCAAGTTGCAACAGCGGCTCGCCACCAGTAAAAACAACATAACGTTGCTGTGGTCCAGCTGAAGTGCTATTCCAGACCTGTTCAATAGTGTCAGCAAGCAGAGCGGCAGTCTCGAACTTGCCACCACCAGCACCATCACTCCCAACAAAGTCGGTATCGCAAAATTGGCAAACTGCTGAAGCGCGGTCTTCCTCCCGACCGCTCCAGAGATTACAGCCAGCAAAACGACAAAATACGGCTGCACGACCAGCGTGGGCGCCCTCGCCCTGGAGGGTTGGAAAGAGTTCTTTTACGGTATACATAGCTAAGCACCTATTTTAAGCGCTTTACTTACTTCCAGGACACAAGCTCCCACTCAAGGTAATCCTCCCAAAGTGCGCTGCCCCATGACATACCGCCCCACAAGTACCGCCCATAGCCTCTTCTAATGACCCAACGGCCAATTTCCGGGGAAAACCAGACGTCTTCGCTGCGCATACTGGCCACCCTTGAGAAGTCATTGCTTGTAAAAAATGGCATCTCATTGCGATAAAGCAAAACATTGAATACTCCAGCTGGTACCTGGACTTGCTCCCACTGCAACGCATTAATACTTAAGTCCCAGTAGAAATCATTGTCTGGATAACCCACCACTTGGTAGCGATTACGATAAAAACTAGACCAAGCGGGCACCAGTTGCTCAGGCCATAAAGGAATGGGCTTTAAAAACTTTTGAGGAGGATTCCAATGCGGATCTTGAAGGATGTGACCCCAGGGTTCCTGAATTTCATCTGGGAGCGGCCCTGTTTTTAGTCCGCTACGCTGAATACGAATCTGCGGCCCTACCGAAACAACCTTCTCAGTAATGATATCCACCAACTCCTGGTTAAAAACATTACGTACGTTGTAAACCCACTGCTGACCAACTTGTGGCGCCCTGATCTGGGGAGGATTGACCGGCGGCGGTAATGGGGTGGAGACTGGGTAAGGCTGTGCAGAGATACAGGCTGCCAGCAATGCCGGCGCCAACAATACAAGAAGTCTGCGTAGTGAATTTATTTGTAAGAGCTGAGTTGCCATTGATAGCTACCCTCTAAAATCACTCCCCCAATCTGCCCTTGAATTTGATATGAACCAGAGGCCTCACGCGCAACCCAGCGACCAATCTGCGGGGCAAACCAAACCGTTTCTTTGCGGATGCAATCGACCTTGTTGGGATCATCACTTTCATAATGAATGAGCGTCTGAAAACGGAGTGCAACAAACTCACCAGCTGGAACAATTATTTTTTCCCAGCCTTGCACGCTCATGTATTCCTGCCAATTCATTCGTGACTCAGAGTAACCTGCAATGCTGTACTTCGTATTGAACTGCTTTGCCCAAGTAGCCGAGAGCTGCTCTGGCCAGAGTGGTAAAGATGGAGTGAAGTTTAATAAACGTGACCACTGAGTATCTGTAGAAACCATGCCCCAGGAAGTTTGAATCTCACTAGGCAATCGATTACCGTCAGTTGTCATGCGCTCGATCACAATACTAGAGCCAATACTAGCAACACGCTCGTTAATCACATCCAACGTTTTTCCGTTGAAGATATTTTTCTTAATATAGCTCCACTCTTGGCCCACTTGAGGCGGGCGCACTAGAGGCAGAGGCTTTGGTTGAGCCACTGGTATGCCGTGCTCATAAGAAAGACTGCCACAGGCAACAGGGGCCAAAGCGGCCGATGCGATGAAGGTGCGACGTGATAAATTCATATTGCCACCTAGAGTAATTAAATTCAGTAAATCGGTAATACCCAGTTTATAGAAGCCGCAAGATTTTGGCTATTTTATTGCGGGCAACTGTCGTCTTTGGAATATCAGATATCTCAAACCAAGTATCAACATCTTGCTCAAAGCCAACTCCATGCATGAAGTTATAAATAGCCTTCTTCAAACCTATACCAAGAAGATCGTGATCCACCCCAGTCGGATCTATAAACGCCACATCATTCTTGGCAAAGCTTATCTCAGGTAACGGCACCAAAGCAATGCCATAGGCTTTGGGATCCTTGCCAACCGGTGAGTGCACCGTACAAGTAAAGCGATGAAAGAAGCCGCTTTGAATGCAACCTGATTCAAAAAACTGGCGGACATACTCTAGAGCATCCACTGTCTCCTGGACGGTTTGCGTAGGAAAGCCATACATCAAGTAGGCGTGGACCAAAATCCCAGCGTCAGAGAAGCTTTTGGTCACTTTAGCCACCTGCTCGACTGAAACCCCTTTTTTCATGAGATCTAGCAGCCTGTCAGAGGCCACTTCTAAGCCACCCGACATGGCTATGCACCCACTTTGCGCCAGAAGCTCACACAGCTCCGGCGTGAAAGTCTTTTCAAAGCGGATATTGCCCCACCAAGAAATAATGACCTTGCGACGTATCAATTCTTCAGCAAGGGCTTTCAAGATCTTGGGTGGCGCAGCCTCATCCACAAAATGAAAGCCAGTTTGCCCAGTCTCAGCAACGATTGTTTCGATACGATCGACCAATAGACTAGCTGAAGCTGTCTCATAGCGAGAGATGTAATCCAGACTCACATCACAGAAGCTGCATTTTTTCCAATAGCAGCCATGAGCGACCGTCAGCTTGTTCCAGCGCCCATCACTCCACAGCCGATGCATGGGATTGAGCATGTCGAGCAAAGACAAGTAAGAGTTGAGCGGCAAACCATCCCAAGTAGCCGTCCCCACATCTTCAAATGGAATATCAGGTTCTTGCCAATTGATGTAGCGAACTTCATTGCGGCTATTGCGGATGAATGCACGCACCAATCTTTCCGCTGAGCGCTTCCCATTCAAATGCTCGATGAGTGCGAGTAAGGGTCGCTCTCCAGAATCCAGAGTAATGTAATCTACATAATCAAATATACGGGGATCGGTGAGCTCACGCAATTCCGTATTGACGTATCCACCGCCTAAACCAATCTTGATTTGTGGATACGATTTTTTAATCGTTTGCGCAATTCTTAAGGCGGCATACATCGCACCAGGAAATGGCACGGATAACAAGACCAAAGTCGGTTGATGCTTTTCTATGGAAGACTTTGTCAGCGCTTGTAAATGCAAATCCATTAATGTGGGGCTTGCAGTTAAGGCATCTGCCAATGGCGTAAAGGTAGGCTGGCTACCAGCCAACGATTCGGCATAGCGGACAAATTCAAAGCGCCCGTCCACGGCATCGCGCAGCACATCCGAAAGGTCATTGAGATAGAGGGTTGCTAGGTGACGCGCACGATCTTGAGAACCCAACGCACCAAATGCCCATGACAATGAATCACCACCCTCCTCCTCATCATAAGCATCTAGAGATGCAAAACGAGGGCCTTCTGGTAACAAAGTGCGACTGTTAATACGATGTGCAAGCGTACTGTCGCGCCCCTGCAAAAATGCAATCGCCAATGCGATAGTGCTTTGGTAATCAGAAAAATAATCAAGAAAGAAATTGACGCTAGCACTGCGATTTTCTTCAGAAAGCTTTAATGCTGCACCCTGAATTTCTTTCAATCCATCTGGAGTGAAAAATCCAAGCACTAGAGCTAGAGCCAAATCGTCTTGAACTGCATCAAAGCCCTGTGAGCGCAAAAATCCAGTGAGATAAGCCGTCGATGGATACGGCGTATTAAGTTGCGTCATTGGTGGAATGAGACTCAGAATCTTCATGCTACTTGTGGCCGCTTCTCGCTGGGCGATTCGAGCAAACTCAACTCTTCAGCAGTAAATCCTGCTTGCTTACGCGCCTCAAGATTAAATGGCCCCCTCAATGTAGGTGCATGATATTTATTGGCCAACTCTCTATAGGCGGTGATCGGGGATATCTTGTCGCCAGAGCATAAGAAATTAAACCAGCGGTTACCAATCAGCACATGACCAACTTCATCATGGAGAATAATTTCTAGAATTTCAACCGCTTTGGCGTCTTTGATTTGCTTGAATCGATCCCGAATCCCCGGAACCGCATCTAGGCCTCTCGCCTCCATTGTTCTGGGTACCAAGGCCATCCTGGCAATCACAGAATCTATAGTTCTCTCAACCATTTCCCACAGACTGTTGTGTGCTGGAAAATCACCATAGCTAAATCCAAAGGATTGCATATGCTGATTCACTAAGCTGAAATGATAGGCCTCTTCTTTGGCCACTTTTAACCAATCTTCGTAATACTCCTGAGGCATATCCGGAAAACGCCAGATTGCATCCAAGGCTAGATTCATGGCATTAAATTCAATATGAGCGAGTGAGTGCCAAAGAATGGCCCTGCCCTCAACCGTATCCATCCTTCTTTTAGGCGCCTGCAAGGGCGGGACTAACTCCGGCTTGAGTGGTCGCCCAGGAAGACTGAGATTGTCACAGCTGAGTTCTCTAGAAATATTTAAGGTAATGCGGTCAAGCTGATATTCATCAAACAAATTATTTAACTGACCTACCTTGAGCTGTGGGTCCGTATTGGCCAGTATTGCAAGGGCAGTTTCTCGTAACTCAAGCATGGAGATAGAGATAGAGAAGGAAGATCGGAAATGGGAAAGGCAGACTGAAGTCGCCTATTCCCACTCAATAGTTGCCGGAGGTTTTCCGCTGATGTCGTAGACCACGCGATTGATGCCGCGCACTTCATTAATGATGCGATTCGATACTTTGCCAAGCAATTCATGTGGCAAATGAGCCCAATGCGCCGTCATAAAGTCTTGCGTTTGAACTGCTCTGAGAGCCACAACATATTCATAGGTTCTACCATCACCCATCACACCAACGGACTTCACTGGTAAGAACACAGCAAAGGCTTGGCTAGTGAGGTCATACCAAGATTTCTGACTGACTTCATCAACCGTATTGCGCAATTCTTCAATGAAGATTGCGTCAGCACGTTGCAGCAAGCTAGCAAACTCAGCCTTGACTTCACCTAAGATGCGAACACCCAGGCCAGGGCCTGGGAATGGATGGCGGTAGACCATCTCGCGTGGCAAGCCTAAGGCAACACCAAGTTCACGCACTTCATCTTTAAACAATTCACGTAATGGCTCAAGCAGCTTGAGGTGCATATCCTCAGGCAAGCCACCAACGTTATGGTGACTCTTGATCGTATGCGCGCCCTTTTTACCCTTACCCGCAGACTCAATCACATCTGGATAAATAGTGCCTTGAGCAAGCCACTTGGCATTGGCAATCTTGCCGGACTCGGTTTGGAAAATCTCAACGAACTCCTTGCCGATAATTTTTCGCTTGGCTTCCGGATCAGCGACGCCTGCGAGCTCGGACATAAACTGCTCTTTCGCATCCACACGAATCACTTTGACGCCGAGATTGCGAGCAAACATCTCCATCACCATGTCGCCTTCGTTTAAACGAAGCAAGCCATGATCTACAAATACGCAGGTGAGCTGATCACCAATAGCGCGATGAATTAATGCCGCAGCGACACTGGAATCTACGCCGCCCGATAAACCGAGAATGACCTCTTCATCACCCACTTGCTTGCGAATATTTTCAACGGCTTCACTAATGTAATCACCCATGACCCAGTCTGGCTTGCAGCCGCAGATCTCGTGCACAAAGCGGCCCAATATGGCCTCGCCTTGCAGGGTATGCGTTACTTCAGGATGGAACTGGAATGCGTAGAAACGGCGATCTTCATCCGCCATGCCAGCAATTGGACATGACTCGGTAGAGGCCACTAACTTAAATGCTGGCGGCAAAGTGGTTACTGAATCGCCATGACTCATCCACACCTTCAGAATGCCGTGGCCTTCACTAGTAGAGAAATCTTGAATACCCTTCAGCAAATTGGTGTGGCCATGTGCACGCACTTCGGAATACCCAAACTCACGGGCTTTACCTAAAGACTCGGCAGAAGCAACGGCGCCACCCAATTGAGTTGCCATGGTTTGCATGCCATAGCAAATACCGAGAACAGGAACACCCAATTCAAATACGATTTGCGGAGCACGAGGACTTTCTGCCTCAGTGACTGAGCTTGGTCCACCAGAAAGAATAATTCCTTTGCCGCCCTGCTCTTGAATAAATTGGCGAATAAATTCTGGATCGCAATCGTAAGAATGGATTTCAGAATAGACACGTGCATCACGCACGCGTCTGGCAATCAGTTGGGTGACTTGTGAGCCAAAGTCAAGAATCAGTATTTTGTCGTGCACGAAAGAAACAGCCTTAATGTAAGTCTTAATCGATATGGTAATTCGGCGCTTCCTTGGTGATCTTCACATCATGCACATGCGACTCGCGCACACCCGCTGAAGTGATTTCCACAAAATTCGCTTTCTCATGAAGCTCATCAATTGTTTTGCAGCCTAGATAGCCCATTGATGAACGAATACCGCCAGTCAGTTGATGCAAGATCGCCAGCACGCTACCTTTATAAGGAACCTGGCCTTCAATACCTTCTGGGACGAGCTTCTCAGCATTCGCTGCACTGATATCGCTCTGAAAATAACGATCGGCCGAACCATCCGCCATCGCGCCCAAAGAGCCCATGCCACGGTAGCTCTTGTAAGAACGACCTTGATATAAAAACACTTCGCCTGGAGCTTCTTCAGTACCAGCAAACATACCACCCATCATGACGGAGCTTGCACCAGCGGCTAAGGCTTTGGCAACGTCGCCAGAGTAGCGTACACCACCATCAGCAATTAAAGGAATACCGGTGCCTTTGAGTGCAGCAGCCACATTCACAATGGCGCTAATCTGTGGAACACCAACACCAGCAACAATGCGGGTTGTGCAAATAGAGCCTGGGCCAATGCCTACCTTAACGCCATCCGCACCATGATCAGCCAAGGCTCTAGCAGCATCACCAGTAGCAATGTTTCCGCCAATCACTTGAACATGGGGGTAGTTTTTCTTAACCCACTTCACGCGGTCTAATACGCCCTGGCTATGACCATGCGCGGTATCCACCACGATGACATCAACGCCTGCACGCACTAAGAGCTCAATACGTTCATCATTATCAGGACCTACGCCAACAGCAGCACCTACGCGCAACTTACCTTCGCTATCTTTACAGGCATTTGGATGCTCCGTGGCCTTCAAAATATCTTTAACCGTAATGAGGCCGCGTAACTCAAACTTGTCGTTCACCACCAAAACGCGTTCCAAGCGATGTTGACTCATTAAACGCTTGGCTTCTTCTAAAGAGCAACCCTCTTTAACAGTAATCAAACGCTCACGCTGAGTCATCTTGGTTTTTACTGGCGCATCCAAGTCTTCTTCAAAGCGCAAGTCGCGGTTGGTAATGATGCCGACCACCTCTTTGCCGGTCAGTACCGGAAATCCAGAAAAGCCATGCTCACGAGAGAGTTGAATGACCTGGCGCAACGTGGCATCGGGACCCACCGTAATAGGATCACGTAAAATGCCAGACTCGTAACGCTTAACTTTGGCAACTTCTCTAGCCTGCTCCGCAGGTTTGAGGTTTTTATGAACAATACCAATACCGCCTTCGCTAGCCATGGCAATTGCCAATCGACCTTCGGTTACGGTATCCATCGCTGCAGACACCAATGGTGTATTGAGTGAGATATCTCGAGTTAACTTACTTGCCAAGCTGGCATCTCGAGGGAGTACCGACGAATAAGCCGGTACGAGGAGCACATCGTCAAAAGTGAGTGCTTTTTGAATGAGTCGCATGCAAAACCCCTAGTCACAAAAGACGATTATAGCCTCCTAGCCTTTCTTTTAGCTGCAGCCGCCTGGAATTTGGCGTCTTGGTTCTGATTAGCCTTCTTTCTACGCACAGCCTTGGGGTCCACCAGGAGTGGAGAATAGAGCTCTAGACGATCGCCATCGTAGATAGGGCTATCCCAGTCTTTGCGCTTGCCAAAAACACCAAAACAGCCTTTTCTTACCAGCGCTGGGTCATCAGCGGCTGTTGCAACGCCAGCCTTTTGGAGAGCTAAACCAACCGTAGGGGTCTCATGAGAAGCGACTTCCAAAGCAAAAGTTGCCAGCCTGGGCTCGCCATCCCTGGCATCGCAAATGAGGATACTCATGGTCTGCATAGACCTACTGCCCATATAGGTCTTCAGCTCGCTTCACAAAGCAATCCACAAAAGTGCCGGCAATATGACCAAAGACTGGCCCAATAAGCTTATCTAGAATGGCACTTTTGAACTCCCAATGGAGCTTAAACTCGACCTTACAGGCGTCTTCCTTGAGGGGAATAAAGTTCCATTGACCTGAAAAATGCTTAAAAGGACCATCCACAAAGACCATATCAATGGTTTCAGGGCGGTGATTGATGTTTCGGGTATGAAAGTACTGGTTAATGCCCTTAAAGTGAATATTGATTTTGGCATCCAAAACAGTCTCAGACTGCTCAAAAATTTCCACTCCCCCGCACCAGGGCAGGAATTCAGGGTAGCTTGCAACCTCAGTTACTAAGCCATACATGCGGTCGGCTGATTGGCCAATTAAAACGGTCTTGTAGACGTCTGCCATAATCGATCTTGAGAAGCTAAATAAATATGAGTATCGTCGATAACAAAAAAGCCTTCTTCGATTATTTTATCGAGGAACGGTTCGAGGCAGGGCTGGTTCTGGAAGGCTGGGAAGTGAAAGCCATCCGCGCCGGTCGAGTGCACGTCAAAGAAGCGTATGTCGTCATCCGTCAGGCGGAGCTATTCCTGATCGGTTGCCATATTACCCCCCTACTTTCAGCCTCCACTCACATTGTTCCAGACAGTACCCGCACTCGTAAGCTCTTACTCAATGCGATTGAGATTAAAAAACTCATTGGTAAAGTCGAGCAAAAGGGTTACACCCTGGTTCCCTTAAATTTGCATTTCTCCAAAGGCAATGTGAAGTGCGAGATTGGTCTCGCTAGAGGCAAGAAACAACACGACAAGCGAGCCGCAACTAAAGAGCGCGAATGGGAAGTCCAAAAAGGGCGTATCGCTCGGGGCGACCTCAACGCTTAATCCGGTTAAACAATCGGAGTATGCTGGGATAGAGGGCAAATAGTCCTACAGTAATCAAAGCTGAGCATTTATGCACTAATGAGGTGCATTGAGGCACCAAGCTGCCTCATCGTTAGATTCCCCACCCAATCAAAGGCATTAGTTTGTAACTATGAAATTGCCTTTTGACGAAATGCTCGACGCCAGCGGAAAAGCGCGTCCCCATTACCAAGTTTTTCATAACTGGCTAAAGCAGCAGAGCGATACCCTCATGGGCCTCAAGCGTGCTGAAGCCGACCTCATCTTCCGACGAGTCGGCATTACTTTTGCCGTCTACGGCGACGATCTCGGATCAGAAAGAACCATACCGTTCGATCAAGTGCCCCGCATCTTTACTGCCAAAGAATGGGAGCAACTTGAAGCCGGCTTGCGTCAACGAGTCAAAGCACTGAACCGCTTTATTTACGACGTTTATCACGACGAAGACATCATCAAAGCAGGCATCATTCCTGCCGAACAAATCTATAACAATGCGCAATATCGTCCCGAGATGCGCAATGTCAATGTGCCACGCGATATTTATGCCCAGATCGCTGGTATTGATATTGTGCGCGCTGGTGAAGGCGAATTCTATGTCTTAGAAGATAACTTGCGTGTGCCGTCAGGCGTCTCTTATATGGTGGAAGACCGCAAGATGATGATGCGTCTCTTTCCAGATCTATTTCAAAAGTATCGCGTTGCCCCCGTTGAGCACTACCCTGACTTTCTGTTGGAGTGTTTAAAGTCAGTTAAACCAGATGACGTAAAAAAACCTAACGTGGTCGTGCTGACTCCGGGTATGTACAACTCTGCTTATTTTGAGCACAGCTACCTAGCCCAGCAAATGGGTGTGGAGTTGGTAGAGGGCAAAGATTTGTTTGTGAAAAACGAACAAGTGTTTATGCGCACCACCCAAGGTCCGGAACGTGTTGATGTGATTTATCGCCGCGTCGATGATGATTTCTTAGACCCATTGGCATTCCGCTCTGATTCCACCTTAGGTGTTGCCGGGCTGCTCTCGGCACATCGCGCCGGTAATGTCACCTTAGCTAATGCGATTGGTACGGGTATTGCAGATGATAAATCGATCTACCCTTATGTTCCCGACATGATTGAGTTCTACCTCGGTGAAAAGCCAATCCTCAATAACGTCCCCACCTTCCAATGTCGCAAGCCGGATGATCTTGCTTACACCCTGGCCAATTTAGATAAGTTGGTTGTGAAGTTAACCCATGGTGCGGGTGGTTACGGCATGTTGGTTGGCCCTGCATCAACTAAAGCCGAGATTGAAGAGTTCAGAGGTCATCTCATTGCCAATCCCGATAAATACATTGCACAACCTACGCTCGCGCTTTCTACCTGCCCAACATTTGTTGAATCCGGCGTAGCGCCACGCCATATTGATTTACGCCCCTTTGTCTTATCGGGCAAGACGATCAAGATGGTTCCAGGCGGCCTCACACGCGTTGCCCTCAAGGAAGGCTCTTTAGTTGTCAATTCCTCTCAAGGTGGCGGCACTAAAGACACCTGGGTGCTAGAAGAATAAAGGGATAAGTAAATATGTTGAGTCGCACCGCTGATTGCCTTTACTGGATGGCCCGTTATACAGAACGCGCAGAGAACACCGCACGCATGTTGGATGTGAATCACCAAACTTCCCTTCTTCCGCAGCCTGAAGAATTTCTAGAGCAGAGCTGGAAAAAGTTGCTGACGATTTCGAAATTGGAAGATGCATTCCTAAAACAGTACAAGGCCATCAACCGCGAGAACGTCCTGGATTTTATGATCTACGAGACCAGCAATCCTTCCAGCATCGTCTCTTGCCTATTTGCTGCCCGTGAAAATGCCCGAGTTATTCGCGGCAGAATTACCTCTGAGGCATGGGAAACCCAAAATACCACCTGGCTGGAGTTGCAACATATTCTTGAAGCTCGCACTCAAGCAGACCCCAGCAGACTGCTCGAATGGGTAAAGCACCGCTGCCACTTATTCAGAGGTGTGATGCATGGCACCATGCTCAAGAATGAAGCCTTCTACTTTATGAATGTAGGAACGCTTTTAGAGCGCGCCGATAACACGGCCCGTATCCTAGAAACTAAGTATGAGGATCCGGCAGCGCTCAAAGTATTACGCTCAGAAGCTCAATCTGAGGCCGATGGCGCTGATGGTGACTTTTTTGACTTCTACCACTGGGCTGCCCTACTTCGCTCAGTCTCCGCCTTTGAAATCTATCGTCAGATCTATTCGGATCAAGTGACGCCGAAGCAAGTAGCGCAACTCTTGATTTTTAATAAACAAATGCCACGCTCTCTAGTGTGTTGCGTCAATGAGCTCATTCCATTAATTTCCGAGGTCAAGAATCAGCAATCTAAAGAAATTGAGCGACTACTGGGTAAGCTCAAAGCTAGTCTGGATTACTCTGATATTGATGAAGTCTTTTCACAAGGGTTGGAAGAATTTATTGAAGAATTCTTAGAACGCATTAATCACGTTGCCGATGAATTCAGTAATGCCTACCTCATTCCATTGGCAGTAGCCTAAAGAACGCCATGCACCTGAAAATTCGTCACCGCACTGAATACCGCTATGAAACACCGGTGCATTACTCTATCCAGGAGTTGCGCCTCACACCATCTGATGTAGCGGGTCAAAAAATTGATAAATGGAAGGTAAGCACACCCATTAAGGCAAGTAATTCTCAAGATGCCTTCGGAAATCTATGCAGCGTTTTTGTCCAAGAAGCTTCCTACACCTCGATGATGATTGAAGCTGAAGGTGAGGTGCATACGCAAGATGCATTTGAGTTTATTGATGCGGCCAAGGCCGTATCGCCGTATCACTTACTTCAGCAAACCAATCTGACAGAGCCCACAGCAGAAATGCTCGAGTTTTTCTCCGCTTCCCTGCCACAGAAAAATTCCATTGATGAAGTGATGGCATTGGCTGCGGCTGTACAAAACTCCATCCTGTACTTTCCCGGGCAAACCAATTTTGCGACGACTGCAGCCCAATCCTTTGCCATGAAATCCGGTGTTTGCCAAGATCATGCGCACATCATGCTCGGACTCTGTCGTGCATCCGGTATCCCAGCACGCTATGTCAGCGGATATTTCTTTGCTGAAGACTCACCCAACCTAGCAAGCCACGCCTGGATTGATGTCTGCGTAGATGTTGAAAAAGACCTCTGGATTAGCATCGATATTACTAATGCCTGCTTTACTGATGCCAGACATATTCGTCTGGCCATTGGCAGAGACTATTACTCAGCGGCTCCCGTTAAAGGCGTACGCTCTGGCGGTGGTGGCGAAGAACTCAGCGCCAATATCTCCATCACCCTGCTGGACTAAAGTCCTCCTCATGCAAGTCAATTAAGAGATAATTCCAAGAAATAATTGAAGGGGTTGCAGGATGACGTATTGCGTTGGGCTTTGCCTAAAAGATGGTTTAGTTTTTTTATCGGATACGCGCACCAATGCGGGCGTTGATCAAATTGGCACCTTTAGAAAGATGTCTTTATTTCAGAAGGATAAGGATCGCTTCTTTACCCTGATGAGCGCCGGCAATCTCGCTATTACTCAAGCTGTAAAAGAGATTTTGCTGCAAGGCCAACTCCTGAACGACAAGAATCTTTGGAATGCAGAGAATACCCATGATGCGGCCGTAGTGGTCGGCGATGCTATCAAGCAGGTCTACGAGAGAGATCACAAAGCCCTAGAGAAGGCTGGCATAGATTTCAATTGCAACCTCATCTTTGGGGGTCAAGTAAAAGGCGAGCGACCTAGACTCTTTAATATCTACTCAGCTGGTAACTTTATTGAGGCTACGCCTGAGACTTGTTACTTCCAGATTGGTGAGTCCAAATATGGCAAACCCATCCTTGATAGAGTAATTAGCTTTGATACCCCGCTGAATTTAGCAACGAAGTGCGCCCTGATTTCTATGGACTCCACCTTAAACAGCAACATCTCTGTGGGACTGCCATTAGATCTACTGGTCTATGAAAAAAATTCTTTGCAAGCTAGCAAGCTGGTCACTATGGATGAATCCAACCCCTACTTTCAGATGATTCATCAGTTGTGGGGCGAGAAATTACGCGCTGCATTTAATTCGATTGCGGAACCAAACTGGTCCGCAGCTACGCCATCAAAATCAATCGCCTCACCCGCCAAGAAAATGGGTGCCGTGCCGATTCATCGGGCTAGCAAGGCGGTTAAGAAGGTAGCTGCACCTGCTAAAGCTGCAAGCAAAACCGTTTCTAAGAAGGTCGTGTCTACAAAAACTAAGCGCTAATTTAGGGGGCGGATAGAAAGCAAAAGGCCTAGATTTGCATCTAGGCCTTTTTTACAGCTCATTGACTTGGCTTGCACTCAGCCAAAGCGAATTACGCCTCTTTCTTACCCAACATTTCCCAGGTGGCTACTACGCTATCTGGATTGAGAGAGATGGAGGTGATTCCCTTAGCAACCAACCAACGCGCAAAGTCTGGGTGGTCTGAAGGTCCCTGACCACAAATACCAACGTATTTATTTTGCTTGCGGCAGGCTTCAATTGAACGCGCAATCATGAATTCAACCGCAGGGTCGCGCTCATCAAAGTCAATTGCTAACAGCTCCATGCCGGAGTCGCGATCCAATCCCAGCGTTAACTGAGTCATATCGTTAGAACCAATCGAGAATCCATCGAAATGCTCGAGGAATTGATCAGCCAAAATCGCGTTGGATGGAATCTCGCACATCATGATCAGGCGCAAGCCATTTTCACCACGCTTGAGACCGAAGTTCGCCATCAT
>CANFWB010000017.1 GCA_947450605.1 Burkholderiaceae bacterium | reverse complement strand
GTTACATGCAGGGTGAAGAAGGGTACAACCGCTTTTTCTCCTATATTTCACTCTTTACCTTTGCGATGTTGATGCTGGTCATGAGTAATAACCTCTTGCAACTCTTCTTCGGATGGGAGGCGGTTGGTGTCGTTTCTTACCTATTGATTGGCTTCTACTTTGAGCGTCAATCCGCTGTATTCGCCAACATGAAAGCTTTCTTAGTTAATCGTGTTGGTGACTTTGGATTCATTCTCGGAATTGGTTTGTTGCTTGCCAGTACTGGCTCCATGAACTACGACGTGATTTTTGCCCAAAATACGGCATTGGCTGCGCAAACATTGCCTGGCACTAGTTGGAATTTAGTTACCGTTGCTTGTATCTGCCTCTTTATTGGTGCGATGGGTAAGTCAGCTCAGTTCCCATTACACGTTTGGCTACCAGACTCAATGGAAGGCCCAACCCCAATTTCTGCATTGATTCATGCGGCAACAATGGTCACAGCCGGCATCTTCATGGTGTCGCGCATGTCTCCTCTGTTTGAGCTATCTGATGTAGCCTTGAGCTTTATCTTGGTAATCGGGTCTATCACTGCGCTCTTCATGGGTTTCCTGGGAATTGTGCAAACTGATATCAAGCGGGTAGTTGCTTACTCAACGCTGTCACAGTTGGGTTACATGACTGTTGCCTTGGGGGTTTCCGCTTACCCGGTAGCCATCTTCCATCTGATGACGCACGCATTCTTCAAGGCGCTTTTGTTCCTTGCCGCTGGTAGTGTGATCTTGGGTATGCACCATGAGCAGGACATGCGCAAGATGGGCGGTCTATGGAAGTACATGCCAATTACCTGTCTGATGATGTTGCTTGGTAATTTAGCCTTGATCGGTACGCCATTCTTCTCAGGCTTCTATTCCAAGGACTCTATTATTGAAGCGGTAGCGGCTAGCCATATTCCTGGCTCTGGTTTTGCTTACTTCGCAGTCATGGCCAGCGTCTTCGTAACGGCCTTGTATTCCTTCCGTTTGTATTTCTACGTATTCCACGGTAAAGCCCGCTGGGGTCATGCAGATGCCCACACGCACGATCACCATCACGATCATGCAGAGCAGGGCGATGATCATGCACATCATGGCTTGGCCCCCGGTCAGAAGCCGCACGAGTCACCATTTGTTGTGACCTTGCCATTAATTCTGCTGGCCATTCCATCGGTGATTATTGGTTACTACACGATTACACCTTTGTTATTTGGCACTTATTTTGGTGACTCCATTTTTGTGGATATCGGCAAGCATCCTGCCATGAAGGAGCTCGCTGAGGAGTTCCATGGCCCAATTGCGATGGCGCTGCATTCATTCACATCACCCGTGCTCCTCTTAGTGGTCTTGGGTGTATTGACTGCTGCAATTGGCTACCTCTGGGCTCCAAAGTTGCCGGGTGTAGTGGCGCAGGCGTTTGCACCAGTTAAAAAGCTGCTCGATAACAAATACTATCTCGATGATCTGAATCAAGCAGTCTTCGCCAAAGGGTTACTGTGGATCGGCGGTGTCTTATGGCATCGCGGTGATCAACAGGCTATCGATGGCTTCTTGGTTAACGGAAGTGCGCATGCAGTAGGGCGCTTTTCCTCGGTCATTCGCCATTTGCAATCCGGTTATCTCTATCACTATGCCTTTGCAATGATTGCAGGCTTAGCGGTATTGCTAGCTTGGGTTTTGTACGCTTACCTGCCTTTTGTTCGCTAGGCCTTTGTTACTTAAGTAGCCACTATGATTCTTTCATTCGCCATCTGGATCCCCATTTTCTTTGGGCTCATCATTTTGTTTTATGGGTCTGAGAAGCCGACTGCTGGCGTTCGCTGGTTGGCACTGATAGGCGCCATCCTTGGCTTTATTGCAACACTCCCGCTGGTAATCAATTTCGATATTGCTAATCCTGGCATGCAATTTGTTGAGAAGTTGAGTTGGATTCCGCGCTACGACATTAATTACCATCTGGGTATCGACGGTATCTCCGTTTGGTTTATTGTCTTGACCGCATTCATCAATATTTTTGTGGTCATTGCTGCGTGGGAAGTGATTGATAAGAAGGTCTCGCAGTACATGGCTTCTTTCTTGATTCTTTCTGGATTGATGATTGGTGTATTTGCAGCTTTAGATGCATTGCTGTTCTATGTGTTCTTCGAGGCAACCTTGATACCGATGTACATCATCATTGGTGTGTGGGGTGGTCATAACCGGATTTATGCTGCGTTTAAGTTCTTCTTGTACACCTTACTTGGCTCACTATTAACTCTGATTGCCATGTTGTACTTGTATAACGTGACCAATACCTTTGATATCTTGGCTTGGCATAACGCTCGCCTCGACATTGTTGAGCAAATCCTCCTGTTCTTTGCATTCTTCATGGCCTTTGCTGTGAAGGTGCCAATGTGGCCTTTGCATACCTGGTTGCCTGATGTTCACGTCGAAGCGCCAACTGGTGGCTCAGTCGTGTTGGCCGCGATCATGTTGAAGCTGGGAGCTTATGGCTTCCTGCGTTTCTCGTTACCGATTGCTCCAGACGCTAGCCAATATCTCGGCCCATTCATCATCTTCTTATCTTTAGTGGCTGTGATCTATGTTGGCGCAGTAGCCTTAGTTCAAAAAGACATGAAGAAGTTGGTAGCCTACTCATCAGTCGCTCACATGGGTTTTGTGACCCTTGGTTTCTTCCTCTTTAGCCCGCTGGGTATTGAGGGCGGTATTGTGCAGATGATCTCTCATGGCTTTGTTGCCGGCGCAATGTTTCTCTCCATCGGTGTGTTGTATGACCGCATGCATACGCGTCAAATAGCGGATTACGGCGGTGTTGTCCATCGCATGCCTGCGTTCACAGCATTTGCAGTCTTAATGGCCATGGCGAACTGTGGCTTGCCTGCTACCTCTGGATTCGTGGGTGAGTTCATGGTGATTTTGGCTGCCGTGGATTATGACTTTGTGATCGGTATCTTGGCTGCGACAGCTTTGATCTTGGGCGCCGCTTACTCTTTATGGATGGTCAAGCGCGTGTTCTTTGGCGCAATCACCAATCAGCATGTTGAGGAATTAAAAGATCTCAATGCGCGCGAGTATTTCATGATGGCGGTACTGTCCATCTGCGTGATCGGTATGGGGGTATACCCAAAGCCCTTTACCGACATTATTCATCCTGCTGTGATTAATCTGTTGCAGCATGTTGCTGTCAGCAAACTCTGAGTAAAAGCTAATGCAAGCATTTGACCTATACGCCGTCCTGCCGGAACTCGTTTTACTTGTAGCCACCTGCCTCTTGTTGGTGGCCAGTGTTTACGTTCCTGAGCGCCAGCCTGCCACGCCAGGAGTGGAGCAAGATATCTTCCATACCCCGCGTGGCGTTGGCTTTGTTTATTTCTTCTCCATCATCCTGTTGGTGTATTTGATCATTGCGTTTGTAGGTCGCATGGGAGATGTTTCGGTTGTAGCGATGAATGGTTTATTTCAGTCGGATCCATTCTCAAATCTATTAAAAGCCTGTTCATGCGGCGCGGTATTGGTGAGTTTGGTTTACTCAAAGCAATACCTCACTGATCGCGCGATGTTCCGCCCAGACTTTATTGTCTTGGCTTTACTCGCCCTATTAGGTCAGTGCGTATTGATCTCCGGTGCAAACCTACTCACGCTCTATTTGGGTCTTGAATTGATGGCTCTGCCTACTTATGCATTGGTGGCGATGCGTCACAGTAGCGAGAAGAGTGTTGAGGCTGGCATTAAGTATTTCATTCTTGGCGCACTCGCATCTGGTTTCTTGCTCTACGGCATGTCGATGCTCTATGGCGTCACTGGATCACTCGATTTAATCGAGATCTTCCGCACTGTGGCTGATCCGCGCGTTAATCATTTGGTGATGGCGTTCGGTCTTGTGTTTATTGTTTCTGGGTTGGCGTTTAAGTTGGGTGTTGTACCGTTTCATATGTGGGTTCCCGATGTGTACCAGGGTGCACCAACGGCAGTCACTTTAATGATTGCAGCAGCGCCGAAGTTGGCCGCCTTCGGGTTGCTATTCCGTTTATTGGTGAACACTTTGTTGCCTTTATTGGGTGACTGGCAGCCTATGCTCGTTTTGCTCGCTGTTTTATCTTTGGTAGTGGGTAACGTAACTGCGATTGCGCAAACCAATATGAAGCGAATGTTGGCTTACTCCGCAATTGCGCAAATGGGTTTTGTACTACTTGGTATGTTGTCGGTATTCGATGACCATGCCTTTAGCGCTTCGATGTTCTACGCCATCACTTATGTCTTGACCACATTGGGAAGCTTCGGTCTCTTGATGTTGCTGTCTCGCAAAGGCCATGATTGTGAAACCATTGACGATCTCAAGGGCTTGAATAAGCGCCATCCTTGGTTCGCCTTTATTGGCCTCGTTATGATGTTCTCGTTGGCGGGCATTCCGCCAACGGTTGGTTTTGCTGCTAAGTTGGGTGTACTTGAGGCCTTGGTAGATGGTGAGCATACTTTCTTGGCCATCATCGCAGTCATTGCTTCATTAATTGGCGCTTTCTACTACCTTAGAGTCGTTAAGGTGATGTACTTTGACGAGCCTAAAGCAGAGCATGTAATCGAGATTTCTGGATCTGGTTTTGCTCGGGGCCTCTTGAGTCTGAATGCGGTTTTTGTGCTGGCCTTGGGAATCTTCCCTGCAGGCTTAATGTCTGTTTGCCTGGATGCAATGCGCCGCACCTTATTGGGCTCGTAAGCAAGCAAATAAAGTGGGTGGTGATGAAGGGCTCCGCATAGGGGCCTTTTTTCTTTTCTGTCATCGAAGTTTTGTAAGATGGTTGTTCCATTTACGAAAGACCTGTTATGACTGAAAAATCGTTTGATGATCTTCCAGCTGGTGATGCCCATCTTAGAGAAGAGCGTCTCTCAGGAGAAGACATTTACCGCGGCATCTTCCTGGACATGAAGCGTGATCAAGTGAGTCTTCCCGATGGCAATCGGGCAGTTCGTGAGTACCTTACACATCCTGGCGCAGTAGCGATCGTTGCCGTCCTAGACGATGGCAGGGTGCTGATGGAGCGTCAATACCGTTATCCCATTGCCAAAGCCTGCCTAGAGATTCCGGCGGGTAAGTTGGATCCAAGGGAGGGTCATCTGGTATGCGCTCAGCGAGAATTGGCTGAGGAGACGGGATATACCGCCACAAAATGGCGCTTTATCCGCCGCATTCACCCAGTGATCTCTTATTCCACAGAATTTATTGATCTCTATTTGGCAGAAGGTTTGGTTTCTGGCAAAAGCCATCTGGATGAGGAAGAGTTTTTGGATGTCTTTGCCGCCCCTTTAGAGCAGCTATTGGAGTGGGTGGAGCAGGGTGAGATTACGGATGTGAAGACAACCATTGCGACCTATTGGCTGGATCGATATCGCCGTGGCCTAGTTAGCCCTCAGTCTCTGGACTAGCATTTTCATGATCCTATAATAGGGGTATTGAATTTAGTAGTTTTGCCCCTATATAGGTCTTATGAAAGTTTATAACCTCGCTTGCCCACTAGATCATCGTTTTGAAGGATGGTTTGCCTCGGAAGAGGATTGCCTTGCTCAGCAAGGTAATGGAATGCTTGCGTGCCCCATTTGTGAGAGTACCGAGATTACCCGGATGCCTTCTGCTCCCCATATTGCTAAATCAGCCTCCAACAAAGAGGCGGTGACCTCTACTGAATTGACGGTGGCCAATCCTGCCGTAGATAGCGGTGGTGTCAGCGGCGCTATTAGCGGTAATGTTGTTGCCCTGACTGGCGGCGATCACTCCCATCTAGAGGCGCAGGTACAGGCAGCCTTTTTAAAAGGCATGCGAGAGCTAATGGGGCGCTCTGAGGATGTCGGGAGCTCGTTTGCTGAAGAGGCCCGGAAAATTCACTATAAGGAATCTCCCGAGCGGAGTATTCGTGGGCAAACCACTCTAGACGAAGCCGAGGCTTTGCGAGAAGAGGGGATTGAAGTCATGGCGATGCCAATGATGCCCGCCTTCAAAAATACCCTGCAGTAAACCGATCTTGGCCTTGGTAGATTTCTACCAAGATATCGGCATCTAGATAGATACACTATTTTTTATCCCACCTATTTTTTGGGTGGATGACTTTCACGTATAAAAAATGTGCATGACCGTGGGATCCCGCCCCAAAAGACAGTATGATAAATACTCATTTCTAACATCCTGTCTCGGCGCACATCACCATGTCTATTTCTAAAGGCTTTGAAAAGCTCAAATTAAAAACCAAATTGATTATTGGTTTCTCTTTTGTGGTTTTATTTACCCTCATCATTGCTGCTACGGCATTCTGGTCATTCGACCGATTGATTAGCAATACCGAAAATATGTACAACAAGGATTTGTTAGGCATCTCTTATCTGCGCCAATTAAATCGAGACAACAACATTATCGGTAGAGTGACCAACCGTTACGTTCTTGCAATAAATGCAGGCGATGCAGATGGAGCAAAAAATGCTCTAGAAACAATTGCAAAAACCAAGAAAACCCAAATGGAGGTTTACGAAAAGTCCAAAGGAACCATTTTTCGCCCAGCATTAAAAACAAAATTGGATGGAGTAAAGGTCGATATTGAGTCTTACTATGCAGCTATAGATAAGGTTCTTGCTGCAGCACAAGGAGCCTCACCAGCTATTTCGGGGTACAAAGTCATTTCATCAAAAGACTATCAAGATGCCTTAAGTAAAGTTTCCAATGAAATTAAAGAAGTCTCCGAGATGAAGGCTAAGGGCGCTGAAGAGAATCTGGAAAAGGCAATGGAGATGGCCGCCAGCATTAAAGCGACTATGGCTGTGATGCTTTGTTTAGCGGTGCTATTCTCAATTGCTATTGTTTATTTGGTTAATAAGTCCATCAATGACCCAATTAAAAGTCTGGCCTCATCCATTGGTGATTTAGCCGAGGCAAAACTAGGCACCGTAATACATAACACTGAATACAGTAATGAAATTGGCACGATGGCCAAGGCTGTTGGTGTTTTACAGGTAAGCTTGCAAAAGGCTGATCAATTGGCAACACTGGATCGCGAAAACAATCTCAAGGCACAAGAAACAACGAAACAAATTGGCGAGATCATCTCAGCTGCTGCTGCGGGAGATTTCACTGCCGAAGTGCCGTTAGCTGGTAAAGAAGGTTTCTTTCTGGATATCAGTACGCAGGTGAATCGTTTAATCGATACTTCACGCAAAGCATTCCAAGCGATTTCTAAAAATGCCACTTCATTGGCCAGCTCATCAGAAGAGTTAGCCGCTGTCAGTATGCAAATGAGTTCCAATGCGGAAGAAACTGCTGCCCAAGCGAAAGTCGTTTCAGGCGCGGCCGTAGAGGTGAGCTCAAATACGCAGACTGTTGCTGCAGGCGTAGAAGAAATGAGCGCTAGTATTCGTGAAATCTCGATTAATGCAGTGGAAGCTTCTACTGTTGCGAATCAAGCCGTGCAAATTGCCCAAAGAACAAATGCCACTATGGCTAAGTTGGGCGAGAGCAGTACTGAAATCGGTAGCGTACTGAAAGTCATTTCGAGTATTGCCGAGCAAACCAATTTACTGGCTCTGAATGCGACGATTGAGGCTGCTCGTGCAGGTGAGCTGGGCAAAGGATTTGCCGTGGTTGCCAATGAAGTTAAAGAGTTGGCAAGACAAACAGCCAAGGCTACCGAGGAAATTAGCGGCAGCATCACTGCCATTCAGTCTGATACCAATGGTGCGATGGTTTCGATTGAAGAAATTTCTATCATCATTAATAAGATCAACGATATCTCCAGCTTAATTGCGAGTGCCGTAGAGGAGCAGGCAGCAACTACAGGTGAGATGGGTCGCAGCGTCTCTACTGCGGCTGCAAGTAGTGCCAACATTGCCTCTAATATTGGTTCTGTATCTGAGGCTGCTCAGAGTACTACTGAGGGCGCTGCAAATACTCAGGTGGCTGCGTCCGATTTGGCCAAAATTGCCAGTGAACTTCAAGACTTGGTTTCTAAATTCAAGGTTTAAGGAATAAATAAGCTTATTAATAGAACATCGATATAGCAATCTATGAATGACGACGACATTCTAGTTGAGTTCATCATTGAGGCGCGCGAGATATTGGATCAACTCGACCTCGATTTTGTCCAGCTAGAAATCACGCCTGATGATAAGAAATTAGTTGCAAATATTTTCCGTGCCATGCACACGCTTAAAGGGAGTAGTGGATTTTTTGCCTTTAAGCGTCTTGAAAAAGTGTCGCATGCGGGTGAGTCTTTGTTGGGAAAAATTCGTGACGGACAGTTGACGCTCGATACCCAAAAGACCACCATGCTGTTCTCCGCTTTAGATTGCCTCAGAGTGATTATTGAGGGGATTGAATCCAATCAAACTGAGCCTACTGGCGACGACACTGCATTGGTAGAGAATTTATTAGCGCTTGCAGCAGGTAAAGAGGCGAATGTTCCCAGTGCACCAGTACAAGTTACTCAGCCGGCAGCACCTGTAGAGCCTCAAATAGTTTCTACACCAAATCCAGCGCCTGAAGATGCCGAAATCAAGCAAGTCCATTCCCCGGTTGCTGTCAGTTCAGATGATGGCGAATCAACAGACCAGGTGTGGGCTCCAGATCCTGCGGATATTGTCAAAACCCAAGAATCTGCTGCGCCCGTCAAAGTTAGTCTTGAGTTGTTGGATAAGCTGATGAATTTAGTTAGTGAAATGGTGTTGGCTAGAAACCGCCTTTTGCCATTTACTAACCAATTTAGCGATCATGATTTTTCAAGTGCGGTACGCGTAGTTGATCTGCTCACGCTTGAGTTACAAGAGCGCATGATGAAAACCCGCATGCAGCCGATTTCTCAGGTTTGGACGAAATTTCCGCGATTGATACGAGATGTTTCCAATCAATGCGGCAAGCAAGTGAGCTTGATTCAAGAGGGCGCTGAAACTGAACTAGACAGAACCTTGCTAGATGCTATTCGTGATCCCTTGGTGCATATTATTCGCAATAGTATTGATCATGGCATTGAGCTTCCTGCAGACCGTGTGAGTTGCGGTAAACCAGAATTGGGTAAAGTCTTATTGCGTGCCAGCCATGAAAATGGCATGGTGGTGATTGAAATTGCGGATGATGGGGCTGGCGTTGATTTTGATCTGGTTCGTCAAAGAGCGATTGAGAAGAATCTTATTCCCCCGCAAAATGCGCATGAGCTATCTGACTTACAGTTGCTGGAATTTATTTTCCTACCGGGCTTCTCCACTAAGAGTCAGGTAACCAATCTCTCTGGACGAGGTGTTGGTATGGATGTGGTCAAGACCAATATCTCCAATATTGGTGGGTCAATTGACATTAATAGTCAGCGCGGCGTTGGCACAAACATCCGCCTAAAGATCCCATTGACCCTCGCGATCATGCCAGCCCTATTTGTACGCTGTGGAGCTGAGCCTTATGCAATCCCACAAAACAGTGTTTTGGAGATGGTGCGTTTGGATTTAAACAGTGACACTACCGGCTTGGAGGATTTTTATGGCACGCCGGTCTTTAGGTTGCGCAACCAACTGGTTCCCATCCTATTTTTAAATCACCAGCTCGAAGTCAATCAAGATTGGCCGGCTGATGATGCGGTTTTGAATATTGCTATTTTGCAATCTTCAGGAATCCGTTTCGGCTTGGTTGTTGATGAGGTTCTTAACATGCAAGAGGTCGTTGTTAAGCCGCTTGGACCATTGCTGAAGGATGTTAAAGATTTCGCTGGTGCGACGATTTTAGGTAATGGTCGAGTAGCGCTGATTTTGGATATTGATGGCATTGCCATTCAGTCTGGAATGGTTGCGAAGATTCAGTCTCGCCCATTGAATTCTGAGACTGTACAAGAACGCTCATATGAGGAAGATGTGGCGATGCTCTCCTTTGAGCTTGAGGGCCAATCACGCTTAGCAATTTACCTTGATAACGTTGAGCGCTTAGAAATGATTTCGCCTAAACAGGTGCAGCGGAACGGTAATCGCAACGTTATTCAGTACGGCAAAGAGATCATGCATTTACTGTACCTGAATCACTACATTGAGGGTGCCAATAAACGTAGGGCGTCCCTAACTGAAGATGAGGTGATTCCGGTAATCGTGCATTACACCAATGGCATACCAGTCGGTCTCGTAGTAAGCCAGGTGCATGACATCATTCACGTTTCCAAGAATCTTCATGAGGCGAATCCGCCGCAAAAAGGCTTGCTCGGCTGCGTTTCTTTAAATGACCAGGTCATCAATGTGATTGATCTGCAGGAAATTTTAATGATGCGTAATTTGCAGGAAAATTCTAAAGAATATCCAGCGGTAATTGACATGGACTTTAGCTGATGAGTATTTCTACAGATTTTGTAACTTTTTACTTGGGCGGACATTACTTTGGCATCAATGCAGGTGATGTTCTCGAGCTGAACCGAAACTTAGAAGTCACTCCCGTCCCTAAAAGCCCAAAGACAGTTCGTGGGGTTATGAATTTACGTGGCCAGTTGGTGCCGGCAATTGATATGTATGAGCGTCTGAATCTCGAGCGCCATTCTGGTTTGACTGAATCTATCAGCATCATTTTGCGTAGTGATGGCTTCCTGGTTGCTCTTTTGGTGGATGATGCCGGAGAAATTCTTTCGCTTGATCAAGATACATTCGAGCCCCCTCCTAGCAATTTTTCTGTGATCTCTCGAGAATTGGTAATGGGGGTACATAAGCTCAGTGATAGGCTCTTATTAATCTTGGATCCTCAGTTAATTAAACAGCGCACCGAAAAGACTAAAAACCAGCTGCTACTGGCCTAATTGCGTTTTCCAATTCTTGTTGTATCAATGCTCGTATTTATGTGGATTAAGTAATGAAGTTTGAAGATAAAATTCGAGTGCTGATTGTTGATGATTCTGCGGTCATGCGTCGCATCATCATGACTTCATTAATGAAGCACCCCGACATTGAGGTTGTGGGAACTGCTGCGAATGGATTACTGGCTATCGAATCGATTAAGCGGTCCAATCCAGATATTGTGACTTTGGATGTGGAGATGCCGGAGATGGATGGCATTACCGCATTGCGAGAAATTCGTAAGATTTACCCAGCATTACCCATCATCATGTTCAGCTCTTTAACCCAGCGAGGCGCTTCAGCGACCATGGATGCCTTAACCTATGGCGCAAGTGATTATGTCGGTAAGCCTCAGGCCTCTGCAGACCCTGCGGATGCTTACAGGGTCCTAGAAGACAGTTTGATTCCCAAAATTAAAGCGTTGTGTCAGCGTGACACTGAGGATGCAAAAAAGGGAATATCGATTAAAGAGCGGGGCGCAGTTCGCAGGGAGGCTCTCGCCATGCCGGTTCCTGAAAAAATTACCAAACTACCTACCGCTCAAGCCGCATCAGCTACCACTGCTAAGGTAGCTCGGCCAGAGGGGAGACCGCTTTATCCAGTAGATGCAGTTTGTATAGGAGTTTCTACAGGCGGTCCAGCGGCATTAATGAAGGTTTTTGAGTTGTGGCGTACACCATTAACGGTGCCCATCTTCATCGTCCAGCATATGCCTCCCAAGTTCACCACTTTGCTGGCTACACGCTTGACGGAAGTGGGCGTCATGCCGGTACAGGAACCTTACGATGGTCAAGAGGCGTTAGCCGGACATGCTTACTTAGCACCTGGTGGCTACCATCTGGAGTTAAGGCGGAAGGGCACAAAAGTCTTTATGTATTTGAATGAAGATCCGCCAGAGAATTCTTGTAGGCCCGCAGTAGATGTTCTATTTAGAAGTGCTGCGAAGGTCTATGGGCAGTCGCTATTAGCTGTTGTACTGACTGGCATGGGCTACGATGGTTTGCGTGGTGCCGAGGACATTATTCGCAGTAATGGAGTAGTGTTGGCTCAAGATGAGGAAACTAGCGTCATTTGGGGAATGCCTGGGGCGATAGCGCAGGCAGATTTAGCTGAGAAGGTGCTTCCACTAGAAGCTATTCCCGACGAAATTCTATTTCGGACTCAATTGAAATGAGTTTAGAGAACAGCCCAATTGATGCGGTAGATGTTGAGGGTTTCTTCAGCTTAGTAGAAAAAAATATTGGTGTTTCCCTAGATGCTAGCAAAGCCTATTTGATTCAGTCTCGCCTTTCAAATGTTGTGAGTAAGCATGGATTTGCAGGGCATACACCTCTATTGAGATTCCTAATTACCAACCCTGTTGGTGATATACATTGGCAAGCCTTCGAAGCTATGACCACCAATGAAACTAGTTTTTTTAGGGATATTCACCCATTTGAAATTCTTAAAACAACTATTTTTACGGATTTAATCCAGAAGCGCAAAGACGCACGTGAGCTCAATATTTGGTCTGCAGCATCTTCCACTGGGCAAGAGCCGTATAGCATCGCCATTCTATTGCGCGAATATTTCCCCGAACTTGCCGGTTGGAAGATTCGCATCCTAGCTACCGATATTTCAGAGCAGGCACTAGAGAAGGCTAGCTTGGGCATTTACAACCAAACTGAAATACAGCGCGGTCTATCTGAGGCTCAAATTCAGAGGCACTTTATCAAATTGCCCGGCGGGCATTATGAAATCAATGCTGATCTGCGAAGTATGGTGCAATTTAAGCAGATGAACCTGATTCATGATTGGCCTTTGATGCCCAAATTTGATTTGATTTTGATGCGCAATGTATTGATTTACTTCAATCAGCTCACTAAAGCCAAAATTGTTAAGCGGTTACATTCCCAATTGTTAGATGCTTCATCCTACTTAATTCTGGGTTCATCGGAATCGATCTTATTTGATCAGGCGTATAGGATTGTGCAATTAGACAGAGTTTCTTACTATCAAAAAAGATGAGCTAATTTGAGGCAGAGTATATGAATGCAGAAATGACCAACATTTCACCGGAAATCCTAGAGCAAACTAAGGCAATGAAAGTCTTGGTTGTGGACGACAGTCGCACCTTGCGTAAGTTACTCATCCGCGAGTTGAACGCGGTTGGCATCACCAATATCCAAGAGGCTGGGGATGGGGTTGAGGCTCTTGCAAAAATACAGGGCGAAGTTTTTGATTTAATGCTCTTGGACATGGAAATGCCTGAGATGGATGGTCTTGAAACACTGAAGGCTGTCAAGTCTTCTCCTGAGCTTCGTTATCTCCCTATTATTGTGGTGTCCGGTTCGGAGCATTTTGAAAGAACCATTGAGTGTATACAGGTGGGGGCGGAGGACTATCTCCCGAAACCCTTTGATCCAGTGCTGCTGCGGGCCCGAGTATTTTCATCCTTAGAGAAGAAGCGCTTACGGGATGTGGATCGCGAGCGCATTATTCAACTCCAGCATGAAAAAGAATTGCTCAACATTGAGCAAATGAAGACTGAAAAGTTAATGCTGAATATTTTGCCAAAGCCGATTGCTGAGCGTTTGAAGAAGGGCGAGAGCAATATTTCAGGCAGCTATCCAGAGGCCACTATTTTATTTAGTGACTTATCTGGCTTTACAAAGATGGCCTCAAATAAAACGGCGGCCGAATTGGTCAAGCTATTAAACGATCTATTTGGACGCTTTGATAGAAGGGCGGAGGATCTGGGGTTGGAGAAAATTAAAACCATTGGTGATGCCTATATGGCAGCCGGTGGCTTGCCGATTCCCCGTTCCGATCATGCGCACATAGTCGCTGATATGGCGCTGGGAATGTTTGAAGATCTAGCGGCATTTAATGCGGATAATGGCATTGAGTTGCAAATGCGTGTCGGCTTAAATTCAGGCCCCGTTGTGGCTGGGGTGATCGGTTTTACTAAATTCTCCTACGATCTCTGGGGTAACACGGTGAATACTGCTAGCCGCATGGAGTCGACTTCATTGGTTGGGCGTGTCCATATGGCGCCCGCAACTACGGAGTTAGTGAAGGACGCATTTGAGGTTGAAGAGCGTGAGTTGGTTGAGTGTAAAGGGCTGGGCCAAATATTAACTTCTTTCCTAAACGGTCGAAAGTAATCAAGCCTTACTCTACTAAGCACCAATATGGCCTCCCTCAACTTGGCTCAGCAGTATCTGGCTCCATGCCAATTCCCCTATACTTAGCAGGCACCCAAAGTATGGGTATAAGAAGATAAAGTCATCAAAATAGGAGAAATACCCATGAAACGCTTTTTTCTGGCATTGATTGCCGCTGTTCTAGCGCTCACCATTTTGGCTTGCTCCAAGTCCCCAGATTCAAAAGAAATCAAAGTTGCCGTTTCTCCTGCGTCTCCACCCATGTTGTTTGATGACAAAGGTCAGATCGTTGGCGTGGATATGGATATTTTCCAAGGCTACTGCCAATCCCGTGGCTGCACACTTAAAGTCACCCCGTATGATTGGGCTGGAATGTTGGGCGCCGTATCTAGCGGTCAAGCTGATGTTGCCTTCTCCGGAATTTCAATTACCGATAAGCGTAAAGAGGCGATGGATTTTTCTCAGCCTTACTATGACAATGCTTGGCATCTCGTGAGCATGAAGAATAAAAATATTCAGATCACCGATTTGAATCAACTGAAAAAATACTCGATTGGCTATCCACGCGGCATGGCTTACGATGATCTGATTAAGAATGAGCTGGAGCCAAAAGGTTATTACTCATTGAGCAAGGTAAAACTCTATCCTTCGTATGCGGAAGTGATTACCGATCTGCAGAATGGCAATTTAGATTTAGCTTTTATTGAAGAGCCTGTATTTCTCAATTATGAAAATAAACTGAAGTTGCCAATTCAGAGTAGCTATGTATTTAAAGGCTTCGATAAGCTAGGATTTGCCTTTGCTAAAGGCTCTAAGTTGCGTGATGACTTCGATAAATACCTCAATGAGCTTGGCCCAGAAAAAATCAAAGCGATTCTTGATAAGTGGATGAAGTAAGTTCAGTAAGCTACAGCAATCATCAATCCTAATTCGTAGTCGAAAGCCTGCCCTGTGACTTTTCTGGATATTCTTGCCCAGTTAGCCCAGGGCATTTCTTATACGGTTCTGGTAACGCTGGTCTGCTCTTTAACTGGGCTGGTGGTGGGCTTAACCTTATCTAGTCTGCGCCGCCTTCAAATTATCTGGCTTACCCCTTTAATTGATTGCTACACCTATGTGTTTAGAGGGGTGCCAGTGCTTGTCTTGCTGTTCATCGTCTATTTTGGCCTTCCAGGTATCGGATTTAAGGTGCCGCCGCTGATGGCAATGGCGCTTAGCTTGGGATTGGTTGCTTCAGCTTATTTGGCGGAAGTCTTTCGGGGTGCATTTAATTCGGTCGATCCTGTGGAGGTAATTGCTGCTCAAGCCATGGGGATGACGCGCATTCAAGTATTGAGATTTATTGAGTTGCCACAAATGCTCCGATTCTCTGTGCCCGGTATGGTGAACGAGTTCACCTCCGTTTTAAAATATTCTCCATTTGCCTATACTGTCGGCATTCCCGAAATCACTAAACAGGCCATGACGCTGACCTCAACCACCTTGCGTGGAATAGAGGTGTACTTGGCGGTTGGTATTCTTTATTTTGTGATTTATCGAATTTGCTTGCTTGGTATTCAGTTGCTGACCAAGCGCTATCAAATTCCTGGGATGAGTCCGGCATGAGTGGCAATATTTCATTTTTTAATAAGGCAATGACGTGGCATTAATTCAAGTGCGAGACCTGGTTAAAGAATTTGATGGACAGACCGTTTTGTCCAATATCAACCTTGATTTACAGGAAGGTGATGTTCGCGTATTAATGGGCGCATCTGGTTCTGGTAAGTCCACTCTATTGCGTTGCCTCAATCGTCTAGTCGAGCCTACTTCTGGATCCATTGTTTTTAGGGGTGAGGAAGTGTTGGGCCCCAATGTTGATGTAAGAGAGTTGCGTAAGCAAATTGGTTTCGTATTTCAGCAATTTGCTTTATATAGCCACTTAAGCGTCTTGGATAATGTGTCCCTAGGTTTACGAAAGTTGCACAAGATGGGCAAGGCTGAGGCCAAAGAAAGAGCCTTGCTAGAGTTATCTCATTTTGAGATGACGTCACATCAAGACAAATATCCCTCACAACTTTCTGGCGGTCAAAAGCAGCGGGTTGCGATTGCCCGTGCACTTGCGATGGATCCTGCAGTTTTGGTGCTTGATGAGCCAACTTCAGCACTTGATCCGGTGATGTCGCGTGATGTCGCGGATTTAATTAATCGCTTGCATGGTGAGGGAATTACGATGATCTGCGTCACGCATGACTTGAGCTTAGCTCGCAATATTGCGGATACGGTGATGTTCTTGGATCGTGGCGTGATTCGTGCAGATGATCGCATTGATCTTCTGAGTAAGCACTCCGATCCGGAGATCCAGACATTTTTTGGTAACAAGGAAGCGCTCTGATGGGAGGATGGCCATCCTTTATTCGCGATCTCACAGAGCAGATGCCTCTGATATTGGCTGGGCTTGTCAAGACATTGCAGTTGGCTGGCTTGATTAGTGTTTCTGGGTTGCTGCTTGGAATTGTGGTGTTCTATCTCACTCTGAGCAGAAGTCCCTATATTCGGAATGCTATTAACGCTTACATCTCTTTCTTTATTGGGATGCCTTTAATCGTCCTCTTGTTCTTGATGTATTACGGCCTGCCACAGTGGGGTGTGCGACTTTCACCATTCACTGTGGCATTCATTGGCTTTACATTTAACGTGGCAGCCTATAACGCGGCTTACCTCAAGACAGCCTATAACGGCTTGGATAAAAGCCAACTTGAGGCAGCAAGTGCACAGGGGTTTAATCCTCTGCAGATTTTTCAGTTCATTACTTTGCCGCAAGTGATCCGGTTATCTATTCCAGCACTGACCAATCAAGTGATTGCCAATCTGAAGGATAGTTCGGTTGCTTTTTTAATTCAGTACACCGAGTTCTTTGCTCGTGTACAAGAATTGGCTGCTACCAACTTCCAATTCTTTAAGGCCTACCTATTAGCTGCGTTGGTCTACCTGGCCTTGGTATCCGTGATTGTCTTGTTTGCTCGCGCTATCGAGCGGCGTTACTTTATTCCCGCTTGACTAGGGCAATCTGCAGGGTAAAAAATAGCGACCCTCAGGCCGCTATTTTTTTGCCAAGAAATGCCGGCAATATTATGTTGAGTTACTTCGAGGTCGGCATGACAAACTCTGCGCCTTTAGCAATACTTTCTGGCCAGCGCTGCATCACACTCTTTTGCTTGGTATAGAAGCGAACACCTTCTTTGCCGTACGCATGCATATCGCCAAAGAGGGACTTCTTCCAACCACCAAAGCCGTGCCATGCCATTGGAACTGGGATTGGCACGTTAATACCGACCATGCCCACCTGAACACGGCGCGCAAATTCACGGGCAATGTTGCCATCACTCGTAAAGCAGGCAACGCCATTGCCAAACTCACAGGAGTTCACTAAATTTAAGGCCTCAGTAAAGTTGGCAACGCGCATGCAAGACAGTACTGGCCCGAAGATTTCCTCTAGGTAGATCTTCATGTCTGAGGTCACGCCATCAAAGAGGGTGCCGCCGATAAAGAAGCCATTGTCATGACCTGGCACTGTTAAGCCGCGACCGTCTACCAATAACTTGGCGCCTGAAGCAACGCCACTGTCGATATAGCCAGTGATGCGCTCTAAAGCCGCTTTGGTAACGATGGGACCCATTTCAGCATCAAGCTCCATGCCATTTTTTACTTTGAGGGTCTTTGTGCGCTCAATTAACTTTGGCATGATTTTTTCCGCCACATCACCCACTAAGACTGCGACTGAGATAGCCATACAACGCTCACCAGCAGAGCCATAGGCTGCGCCAATTAAAGCGTCAATCGTTTTATCGATATCGGCATCAGGCATTACTACCATGTGGTTCTTCGCACCACCTAAAGCTTGGGAGCGTTTGCCAAAGTGAGCGCAGCGCTCATAGATGTAGTTTGCAATTGGGGTAGAGCCAACGAAGCTCACAGCCTTCACGTCGGGGTTCTCAATCAAAGCATCTACTGCTTCTTTGTCGCCTTGAACCACGTTAAATACGCCATCAGGAAGGCCAGCTTCTTTGAGGAGTTTTGCCATAAAGAGGGAGGCCGATGGATCGGTTGGGCTTGGCTTCAAAATGAAGGAATTGCCGCAAGCAATAGCCACCGGGAACATCCACATTGGAACCATGACAGGGAAGTTGAATGGCGTTACACCAGCAACTACGCCTAAAGGCTGGCGCATGACCCAGTTATCGATATCCGTAGAAACTTGCTCGGTGTAGTCACCTTTGAGGAGCTCGGGGATTCCAGTGGCAAACTCAACAATATCAATACCGCGAGTGACTTCGCCCTGGGCGTCAGTAAATACCTTGCCGTGCTCGGCAGTAATCATGGCGGCTAATTCATCACGATTGGCATTTAACAGCTCAAGGTACTTAAACATAATGCGTGCACGGCGCAGTGGGGAGGTCTGGCTCCAAGTCTGAAATGCAGCTTGGGCATTTGCTACGACCTCATCAACCTCTTTGCGGCTGGCTAAGGCTACTCGCCTAGCAACAGCTCCTGTAGAGGGATTAAATACATCGGCAAAGCGGCCATCCTGTGGATTGACAAGCTTGCCGCCAACAAAGTGGCCAACATCTTCTTTTGATTCAAAGGCTTGCGGTGCATTCATAGTATTTTACTTAATCATTTTTTTACTAGTTTTAGGTTCAATAAAGATGCTGGGGCTATATTCCGCACAACTCTATGGTCTCGTTTATCCTACTCTATCTATTTTATCGCTTTCGCTAGTTTTACGCTTTTTAGCCCTAAAGGTCAGTAAATGAGTCTTCTATTCTCCAGTTATGCTTTGAGCTCCCCTAGAGGGCCGCTTACCCTTTCAAACCGCATTGTTGTGGCACCCATGTGCCAGTACTCCGCAGTCAATGGAGAGGCCCAAGATTGGCATTTAATGCACTGGGGCAATCTACTGAATAGTGGCGCAGGGCTCTTCATTATTGAAGCTACTGGGGTTACGCCTGAGGGCCGCATTACGCCTGCCTGCTTAGGACTGTGGGATGGCGTTACTGAGGCTGCACTTAAAGATAAGCTCACTAGGGCTCGTAAACTGGCGCCGGCCACCCCGGTATTTATTCAGCTGGCTCATGCTGGACGCAAAGCTTCTAGTGCCACCCCCTGGGCTGGTGGACAACTACTTGCCAAAGAGCAGGGTGGATGGGAGACGCTTGCCCCATCAGCCATTCCTCAGCTAAAGGATGAGCGACTGCCACATGAGCTCTCCAAGCAGGAGTTGAAAGAATTAATTTCAGCATTTGTTGTTGCGGCACAGCGTTCTGATCGCATTGGTATTGAGGGTATTGAGTTGCACGGTGCGCATGGTTATCTTCTGCATCAGTTTTTGTCGCCGATTGCAAACCAACGCACCGATGAATATGGTGGCTCCTATGAAAACCGCATTCGCTTTCCTTTGGAATTATTCAAGGCGGTGCGCGAGGCGTATCAGGGCGTCTTGGGCATCCGTATTTCTGCGAGTGATTGGATTGAGGGTGGTTGGACACCCCAAGAGACGGCCGATTTTGCCTCTCGCCTCAAGCCATTAGGATGCGATTTTGTGCACATCTCTTCCGGTGGAATCTCTCCATTGCAAAAGATTGCAATTGGTCCAAATTACCAAGTCCCATTTGCCAAGATTGTTAAAGACAGGTCTGGCATTCCTACGATGACCGTTGGCCTGATTACCGAGCCCAAGCAAGCCGAAGCTATTTTGCAGGCAGGTGATGCGGATTTGATTGCCTTGGCCCGTGCTTTTTTATATAAGCCACGCTGGGGGTGGGAAGCTGCTGCAGCCCTGAGTGGCACCGTCCCATCGAATGAGCGGTACTGGCGCTGCTTACCCCGTGAGGCTCAGGCTATTTTTGGCGACGTCAAAATAGGACAGCGTTGATTGATATTAGTCAACAATGAGATTGAATTTATGGAGATGAATATGAAAACAATAAAAGTCGTTTACCGTTATTTGGCCATCATTAGTATTGCGTTGGGGTCTAGCTTTGCTAATGCCCAAGCATTCCCAGATCATCCGATTACCTTGGTTGTACCGAATCCTCCTGGAGGCCTCGTGGATACATCCGCACGTTTATTAAGCGAGCCCCTAACTAGGGTGATTGGCCAGCCAGTCATTGTCGACAACAAACCGGGTGCGAGCGGTAACGTAGCTTATCAGTACGTTGCCAAAGCCAAGCCTGATGGTTATACCTTGCTCATTTCCTATTCTGGATATCACGTGGGCAATCCCTCGTTGATGGATAAGTTGCCATGGGATCCGGTAAAAGATTTTTCACCGGTGGCATTGTTAACCATTTCCACCAATGTGATCGCAGTGCACCCATCTGTGCCTGTTAATAGCTTAAAAGAATTGATTGCTTATGCCAAAGCGAATCCTGGCAAGCTGAATTACGCTTCTCAGGGTAATGGCTCCGTTTCTCATATTGGCACTGAAATCTTTAAACAAAATACAGGTGTCGATATCGTTCATGTTCCTTACAAAGGTTCTGGTCCTGCAGTGCAGGATGTGTTAGCTGGTCAGGTGCAATTATTTATTACAACGCCTCCATCCGTAATGCAGCATGTCCAAAGCGGTAAGCTAAAAGGCCTAGCGGTAACAGGTAAGAATCGCCATCCCGGTATGCCGAATGTGCCCACTACTGCTGAGGCAGGGCTACCGTCATTTCAACTGGAATCTTGGGTTGCTTTGTATGCGCCAGCTGGAACTCCTGCGCCAGTGATCGCGAAGTTAACTGAGTCGGTTAAGAAAAGTCTAGCTTTGCCTGAGGTAAAAGAGCGCTCAGATGCTGCTGGTGTGGAGCTGCGCTATCTCACGCCAACCGCTATGGATGCTTTACTCAAAAAAGAACTGCCTTACTGGGATAAAGCAATTAAGTCAGCCAATATTAAGCTGGACTAATCCATGAGGGGGCTTGCGTGTAAAGTAAGCCCCTGATCAATCATTGAATGCACTGTAGATGAAGCAACACTCTATACGAGAAGCCTGGCTGGAAGACGCCGTAAGACATTTAGAGCCAGTATTTTCTAAGGCGGGTTATGCCATTCCACCGGTTAGGGTGTCCTGTGGCTTTCCGGCATCCAGTAGTCCGAGAACGACCTTAGGGCAATGCTGGCCGCGTGAGCGCTCTGGCGGCGGTGTTAATGAGATCTTTATCTCTCCCAAACTCGATGACCCCATCCAGCTTCTAGATACCTTGGTGCATGAGTTGTGTCATGCCGTAGATGATTGCTTTAGTGGTCATGGGGAAGACTTTAAGGGGATTGCCCAGACCGTAGGTTTAGAAGGCCCCGCCAGAATGGCTCATGCCACTGAAGAGTTGATAGTGCGTTTGATGATGATTAGCCAAGAGCTTGGCCCATACCCACATCAAGCGATTGTCTTTCCTCCGCCAAGACCCAGCAATGCCAGTCGTAATAAGGCGAAATGTGCTCAGTGCGGGTATGAAGTTACTCTACTAAAGAAGTGGGCAACCTATGGCGCCCCGATTTGCCCCAAAGACAATATTCGCATGCAAGAAGCCGTTATTGAGACGATTGAAAATACTACTGAGCACGATACTGAATCTGTCACAGGCTCAAAACCTAAGGCAGATGAGATCCGCCGCGCAATTAGCTAACTAGTATGACTCAAGCCTATGCACCCATGACTCAGCAAATGCTACAAGCATTTCAGGGGCAACATTTGGAGACTGCCGAGAGGTTAGCAAGAATGATCCTGAAGATCAATGCTAAGGATTTGGCCGCTTTACAGGTGTGTGGACTTTCATTGGCAATGCAGGGGCGGGTAGCTGAATCTGTGGGGCCTTTATATAAAGCAGCTCAACAGGATCAAAAAAATCCTGAACTCCTATCTAATCTGGCAAAAGCTCAGCATGGCGCTGAGCTCTATGGCGATGCCATTCAAACTTATAAAAAGCTGGATAAATTAATTCCCAATAATCCGCAAATTTTGACGGATATGGCAACCGCATTGGCCAAGTCAAAATTCTATGATGAGGCTGCTGCACTTTTTAATCAGGCCATTGAAATTCAGCCAGATTATTTTTTAGCTTGGTCTAATCGCGGCAATCTTTTATCTGATCTGCGCTTATCCGAAGAGGCTATTAAAAGTTACCAAAAGGCTCTAGAGCTGAACCCTCATTATGCTGAGGGCTGGACAAATTATGGAAATGCCCTGTTTGGGTTAGCTCAATATGAAGAGGCTAAAGCTGCGCATCAGGAGGCCCTCAGGCTTGACCCAAATTTTGGCGAGGCTTGGTCAAACTATGGAAATACGTTACTGGAATTAAAGCTAGGGGGTGAGTCCTTTGATGCGTATGAAAAGGCTTTTAGTATCAAGCCGGAAATTCCGTATTTAATGGGGCAGTACTTTGCAGCTAAAACAAACCTTTGTATTTGGGACAAAAATCCTGCAGAGGATTTGATGTTGCGAATGGTTGCTGCAGGTGAGCGCCGAACTATCCCCTTCATATTATTACAAACGGCAGCGAGTTTAGAGCTGCAAAGATTGTGCGCCAAAAATTTTTCCGAGGATAGATTTCCCAAGCTTGATAAGTCTTCAATTAGGCGTATTCAAAAAATGCCGGGCGATAAGATTCGAATTGGATATTTTTCATCTGACTTTAGGGAGCATCCAGTTGGCATCCTCATGGAAAACTTACTCAAAATGCATGACCGTGAGCAATTTGAGGTCTATGGATTCTTTTTAAATTCTCCGAATGGAGATGGGGTTGAGAAGCGCCTTCTGGAGAGTTTTAATCTTGCCATGAATTTAAATGGGATTGGCGATCTAGAGGCTTTTGATCGCATCTCTGCCCAGCACCTAGATATAGCAATTGATTTGAATGGGCATACCAGCGGCGCAAGAACTGCCTTATTTGCAAGAAAAATTGCCCCTATTCAGGTGAATTATCTGGGTTACGCAGGAACATCAGGTACTAATTTCTATGATGCATTAATTGCCGATGAGCTTGCAATTCCTCGGGAGCATCAAGTTCATTATTCTGAGCCGATTGCCTATCTGCCAAATTCATTTTTTCCAGTAGATACAAGCATTCCGCTTGAGGACTTTGGCGACCTACCTTCAAGAGTCAGTCAGGGCTTACCTGAAACTGGATTTATATTTGCCTGTTTTAACAATGCCTATAAAATCACGCCGCCTATTTTTGATGTGTGGATGAAGCTCCTCCAGGAAGTGCCTGGTAGCGTTTTATGGCTCTCGAAACCCTCTGAGAAGGCGATTCTGAATCTCCAGAAGGAGGCGGAAAATAGGGGCATTGCTTCCACTAGATTAATTTTTGCCACCCGAACACCGGGGCGCCCTGAGCATTTGAGCAGGTTGCGACTGGCAGACTTATTTTTGGATACACCACACTACAATGCCCATGCTACGGCAGCTGATGCTTTATGGGCTGGCTTACCAGTGCTGACGCAGATTGGTAATACTTTTGCTGGCAGGGTGGCAGCAAGTCAGATTAGCACCTTGGGTTTGAATGAGTTGATTGCTGAGTCTGAGCTTGAGTACATCAATAAGGCGCTAGAATTCGCAAGGAACCCAGGGGCCCTTAAAGCGATACGCCAAAAACTCGAGGCTCATCGCAGCCACTCACCATTATTTAATACAAAGCAATACGTGAAGGATTTGGAGTCTCTGTATATTGGCTTAGTCAATCAAGCTAGCTTGCTGTAACTCCAGCCGGACTCCAAACAGGATCCCTTTTGCTTGCCTTGGCTATCTCAGCCAAAATCTTTTCATGCAGTTGGCAATCTTCTTCGCTTGCGCTGATCGCTTTCAGATTCGTTGGTAGCGCTTTCATCTGCCCAGAAGCATCAGTGCCAACCGTGTAGTCAACCAGATCAATGGATAGATCCTCTTGCCCGCGTGTCATGGCTACATAGACATCGGCTAATAATTGGGCATCCAGTAGAGCGCCATGCAAGGTGCGATGTTGATTGCTAATTGCAAAACGTTCACAGAGCGCATCAAGAGAATTACGCTTGCCTGGGAACATCTGACGAGCGTCTAAGAGGGTATCGGTAATTTTTGAAGCAAGCCCTCTAAAAGTGGGTCGCTTAAGCAAGGCGAACTCGTTATCTAAGAATCCCAAGTCAAATGCTGCGTTATGAATCACCACTTCTGCGCCATCAACAAACTCAATTAACTCTTCAACAATGTTGGCAAACACCGGCTTGTCGGAAAGGAATTCGCGAGAGAGTCCGTGAACAGCAAAGGCTCCCGCATCAATGTCACGCTCAGGATTAATGTAGTAATGGAAGGTGCGGTCTGTAAGGCGGCGGCCAACCATTTCAACACAGCCAATCTCAATAATGCGATCACCAGTTGCAGGATTAAGGCCGGTAGTTTCAGTATCCAGAATCACTTGGCGCATTAGGTGCCTTCCAGTACAGATGCTGGGATATCCATGGGGCCTGTGCCTGCATATTTATCGAGATAGAGATAAATTACCGGAGTAATGATTAGGGTAACAAACTGAGAAAAGATAAGTCCTCCCGCCACACTAATGCCCAATGGTTGACGCAATTCAGCGCCGGCACCAATTCCAAAGGCGATGGGTAGGGCACCCATGAGAGCTGCAAATGTAGTCATCATGATGGGGCGGAAGCGCAAGATACAGGCTTCACGGATCGCTTTTTCTGGTGTCATGCCTTGATTGCGTTGGGCATCCAAGGCAAAGTCAATCATCAAAATCGCATTCTTTTTCACGATACCAATCAACAGCAGAATACCAATCGAGGCGATGATGGTGAGCTCGAAACCAAAGATACGCAAGGCCAAGATGGCGCCAATAGCGGCTGATGGCAGTCCCGCCAAAATGGTTAGGGGGTGAATATAGCTCTCATATAAAACACCCAAAAGAACATAGATCACGCCCAAAGCCGCCAAAATCAATATCACTTGACCTGATTGATTGTTCTTAAAGACAGCAGCATCGCCACCATAACTGGTAATGATTGAAGGTGGAAGATCAATTTCTTTGGTGTATTCCTCAATTTTCTTCGTAGCATCCCCCAGGAAGATGTCGGGCGCTAAGTTAAAGGAGAGCGTAACAGCAGGGATTTGACCTTGATGGTTTACGGCTGTTGGGCCAACTGTTCTGGTGTAGCTGGCAATATTGGAGAGCGGGATCAACTTGTCTGTTGCGCGTCCACGCACAAAGATCTTGTTCAGATCAGTTTCATATTGACGATCTTCTTGTGCGGCCTCAAGGATGACGTAATAGGTATTGACTGGTGTGTAGATCGTTGATACCTGCTTCTCCCCGAATGAGTTATACAGTGCCGAGCGGATGTCGGTGATTGTGACGCCGGCACTAGCCGCTTTTTCACGATCAATATTGATCTTGACATTAAGCCCTTTGAGCTGAGAGTCGCTTGTGACATCTCGGAATATGGGGTCGGCACGCATTTTCTGCATTAATTTATCGGCCCACTCATTCACGCCTTCAAAGCCAACGCTTTGCAGGGTGAACTGGTAGCGGCTCTTACTGGAGCGTCCACCCAACTGCAGATTTTGAACTGGCCGCATATAGACTTGAAGGCCAGGGATTTCTTTAAACTTCGCTCTCAGACCTTCCATGATCTGAGGCATCTTCGCGCGCTCTGATTTCGGTTTGAGAATGATAAAAATTCGACCGGTATTACCGCCTGAGCTAGCTCCGCCTCCCACTACTGAAATTGAGCTATCAACATTGGGATCGGCACTCACAATGGCAGCGGCTTTATCCTGTAATTCCAGCATAGCCCTAAAAGATACATCTTCAGAAGCTTCGGTCGTGGCCTGTATTTGGCCGATGTCCTCTTCCGGGAAAAATCCTTTTGGACTGTAGGCAAACAAAATAATGGTGATTGCAAATGAGGAAATCGCCCCCCATAAAACTTTTTTTCTGTTGTTAAGCGCAAGGTCCAGATAGTGGATGTAGGTCTTTAGCATCCAATTGAAAAAGAGGTCAAACTTTCTATTGATTGCATACTCTTTAGCATGTTGCCCTGGCTTCGGAAGAAAGCGACTGCAAAGCATTGGCACAACTGTTAAAGAAACAATAGCGGAAACGAGAATCGAGAGAGAGACGACCACAGCAAATTCTCTAAATAGAAGGCCGATAGGGCCTGCCATAAAAAAGAGTGGAATGAAGACGGCGACTAGGGAGATGGAGATCGAGATGATGGTAAATCCAACCTCCTTACTTCCTTTAAGCGAAGCCTTGAGGGGTTCCATGCCCTCCTCAATGTAGCGCATGATGTTTTCTAGGACAACAATTGCATCGTCCACAACCAAGCCGACAGCGAGCGTGATTCCCAGCAGGGAAATGTTATCTAGACTGTATCCAAAAAAATACAATAAAAAGAAGGCGCCAATCAGGGAGATTGGCAGGCTGATTGATGGAATGATGGTGGCTGAAGCATGCTTTAGAAAGAGGAAGATCACCAGGACAACTAGCAGCACCGTTAAGGCTAACGTTAAGTTGACATCATGAATCGCTTCAATAATGGAAAGGGAGCGGTCATTGAGCAGTTGTAGCTTCACGGATTCAGGCATCTGCTTTTGTAGTTCTGGCAAGAGTGCTTTAACCGACCTCACTACCTCAACGGTATTGGCGCTAGGCTGGCGCAGTACTGCTATGGCAATGGATCGTTCTCCATTGGCGCTTGCAAAGCTCTTGACATCCTCATAACTCTCTTCAACCTCAGCCACATCTTTGAGATAGATGGGCAAACCATTTTTTTGGCTAATGATTAGGTTGCCAAATTCCTCTGGTTTAACTAGTTGAGGGTTTGCATAAATGGTAATTGCCTGTCTAGGCCCATCCAAAACACCAACGGGGCTATTAGAGTTCGCTTTATTGATGGCAGTAGCTACGTCATCGACAGTGAGATTGCGGTTGCCTAGGGCATCGGGATGCACGCGAACTCGAATGGCATAACGCTTCGCCCCGTATACCAATACTTGAGCTACACCACTAATCGTAGAGAGGTTGGGTGAGAGTAGATTTTCTGCGAATGCATTCAGTTCTGAGAGGCTGACGGAGGGTGATTGCATCCTCACTACTAGCACTGGCGTATCGGCTGGATTAATTTTCCGGTAGGACGGCGGGACTGTCATTTCAATCGGAAGTCGCTTTTGCGCTCTCAGAAGAGCGGCTTGGACGTCAACGGCAGCCTTATCGATATCTCGATTATTGTTAAATTCAAGAGTGATGCTAGTGCTGCCCAAGAAATTGGTTGAGCTAATTACTGTGATGCCATCGATAGTTGAGAATTCTTTCTCGAGGGGTAATGCCACTGCAGAAGCCATGTTTTCTGGGGAGGCGCCTGGTAATGAAGCGCTAACCGAGATGATTGGCGTATTAAAGCTCGGAAGGGCGGCGACTGGGATCTTGAGGTAGGCGATTGTGCCTGCTACAACGGTTGCTATTGAAAGCAGGACCGTCATGACAGGACGCCGAATACATAATTCGGATAGCGTCATTTTTTATCTGCTGCAGAAGGGGTTGTTGGGGCGCTTGGTGCTGCTGCTGGAGTTGGAACAGCGGATTTTTCTTTTGCTTCGCGAACTTTGCTACCTGGACGCAAACTTTGCTTACCCTCGACAACCACTTTATCGCCAGCCTCAATACCAGTGACAACGGTATTTCCTTGGTACTCGTAGATGACCTTAACCTGCTTTGAGACGGCTTTCCCATCTTTATCTACGGTGTAAACGATTTTGCCTCGCGGGTTCATGATGATTGCCTGCGAAGGGATTGAAATCGCATCTTTTAAATTGCTTGCAACTAAAGAGACGCGGGCAAATTGTCCGGGTAGAAGTGTCATCGCATCATTCGGAATTTGCGCCTTAACGCGCACCGCTGCGATTGACGGATCCACTTGGTTATCAATGACGATGACTTTGCCTTCGTAAGTGCGCTTGCTTGAATCACCAACGGTGACTTTTACAGCTAGAGGCTCCCCATCCAGTTGATTTTCAAGCAGAACGGGAATGTCCTTTTCAGGAATAACAAATTGAACGTTGATAGGATTCAATTGTGTGATGGTAACCATGGAGCCGACACTCGAAGTGGCGGTTGAGCTAGTCGCGGTGGTGACAACGTTGCTCGCTTGTACTAAGGAGCCAGGAAAGACGTTGATAATTCCGGCGCGACCATCAATTGGGGAGCGGATGGAATCAAACGATAGCTGCACTTCTGCTGAGCGCGCAGCCGCTTGTGCTGACTTGGCATTTGCAAAGGATGTTTCTAAACCCGCTTTGGAAATAAAGTTTTTTTCAACCAATTCCTTAGCGCGGAGATACTGTTTTTGGGAGTCATCTGCTAGAGCCTTTAATTTTTCGTAGTTAGCTCTGTCATTGCGATCATCTAGCGTGAAGAGAAGTTGACCCTGTTTTACCTCTTCACCATCCTTAATATGAATCTTCGCAATGGTATTGGTAACCATTGGTCTTATGTCCACAATGCTGTTGCTCACGATCGTACCGGTTGCCTCAATGACAAGCGGGATCTCTTTTTTCTGCGCCACTATGGAAGTGATGGTGATCGGGCTACCAGCTTTATCGGCTGTTGGAAAGAAATAGTCGTATGTCTTGGATCCCGCATACAGCACGACGACCGCCGCCAAAATGCGCCACTTGTATTTCAGGGAGAATGCTTTCGCAGTGGCGTAGTCTAATTTTTTGAACTTATTTACAACTGGGGAAGCTTTCCCCCAAAGGCTGCACAAGCGAGCCTTGATCCAGTTTTTGAGCTTTGGAAGCTGGGCAATTGCTTTGTCGAGTGCTGATTCAATTTTTGACACGGTCTCGGATTTTTTCTAAGTTTTATATGGGTTTAGCGGGGAATTTTTTACCACCGTTGAATCCAGTCATTCTCTCATAAGACCGCCTCACATGGGTTACACGGCGTCGACCCAAATTAGGGCAGAAATTCCTCTACGCCTTTGTTCGCCAGTAGGTCGGCTAGCTCATTGCCAGGATGGCCGTTGTGCCCACGAACCCAATGCCAGGATATCTTGTGATGGGGGATGAGGGCATCTAATTCTTGCCATAAATCCGCATTTTTGACGGGATCCTTGCTGGCAGTCTTCCAGCCTCTTTTTTTCCACCCCTCTAGCCATTCGGTCACCCCTTTTTGGACGTACTGTGAATCAGTCCAGAGTTCTACTGAGCTGGTTTGTTTAAGGGCACGTAGCGCATGAATAACGGCACTAATTTCCATCCGGTTATTAGTGGTGTGCTCGGCACCCCCATGCAGGTGTTTTTCATGACCTCCGGAGCGAAGAACGGCACCCCAACCCCCAGGGCCGGGATTGCCTTTGCAGGCACCATCGGTATAAATGATGATGTGGGGTAGTGTTTTGGTGTGTGGCATAGCGTTAATTTACTGGGTCTTGGTGATTGACCGAATTCTGACGGCTTTCAGCGGCTGGGCTCAGCTGGGTCATTACCGGGATACGCAAGCCTTGGGCTTGACCGATTAGACGGATACCTTGCTGACGCTTGATGGCGGAAACTAGGAAAACAGCCCCAAAAATAGGCCACCAGCGATTACCTGCTGGTTCCATGAAGTCCATTCTAGCCATGCCTGACTCGCCGCTGAGCGGGAGCTTATAGCAGCCAAAGTGTCCGCGATCCAGGGAAAAATTCAGCAGCTGTAGCCAGTCCTTGATTCTGAGAAGGCCAATAAATTGCCCATCTCTCGGCAGATAAGGGCTGCCGATCAATCTGCTGAGATATTGGCGCATACCCCAAAGGCTGGCGGGATTAAATCCTGAAATAATGAGGCGACCCTCAGGGCGAAGCACGCGCTCAGCCTCACGCAGTATTTGATGGGGGTCTGCAGCAAACTCCAAGACATGCGGCAACACCAATAAATCAATCGTTTCAGAGGCGAAGGGCAGTTCATTGGGGTTGCCCTCAATAGGGTGCCAAGTAAATTCATTAATATGCTTCTGGCGATCATTAGAGTCGATTAGTAGAGCCTGAAGAGGCATGCGGTTTTCTGCCAGGCTATTGATTTGAGGCAATCCAATTTGTACGGCATAAAAACCAAAGACATCGGCTACGATTTGATCGAAGCATTTTTGCTCCCAAGCCAAAACATATCGTCCTGGAGGGGATTGCAGCCACTTTTCCCATGAACTCCATGGTGGTGCAGGCATCTGAGATGGGGAGGGTGGGGTTGGTATCATCGGTCTATGGTGAAGAATACTTTATTGCAGGTTTGGCCGATACCGGCCTTTGACGACAACTACCTCTGGTGCATTCATGATGGTCAATCCGCCTTGATTGTGGATCCAGGTGATGCTGAGCCAGTATTGCGCTACTTGGAGGAAAAAAACCTCACTCTGACGGGTATTTTAATTACGCATCATCATGCTGACCATACTGGCGGCATTCTGGCTTTATTGCAGGCGGTGGGCTCTCATGTGCCGGTATATGGCCCCGCTACGATTGATATTCCGGGTCGGACCAATGCCATGATGGAGGGTGACAAGATTGAAGTAGCTGCGCCGCGCATTAGCCTGGAGGTGTTCGAGGTGCCAGGCCATACTTTAAGTCACATCGCTTATTTTGCGAACATGCAGGCGAATGTAGTAGAGCCGATGTTGTTCTGTGGCGATACCTTGTTTGCTTCAGGCTGCGGTCGTTTGTTTGAGGGCACCCCAACACAGATGAGCCAGTCTCTAGCCAAGTTCATTGCCTTGCCAAAAAACACTCTGGTGTATTGCACCCATGAATACACCTTGTCCAATATTCGGTTTGCTTTGGCGGTTGAGCCGAATAACGCGAATCTCATTACTTGGGCAGACACCGCTAAGGCACTACGCGATCAAAACTTGCCCACTTTGCCAACTACCATTGGGCAGGAGCTGCAGGTCAACCCCTTTATGCGTTGTGATCAAAAAGAGGTGATTGATGCGGCAATGCAAGTCTCTGGCGAACAATCTTTGCCAAGCCCTGCACATGTCTTGGCAGTCATTCGAGCCTGGAAGGATCGATTCTGATGTTGTGGCGTTATGCGGCGATATTGCTGATTGCCGCACTCTCAGGATGTGCTAGCACTGGAGATTGGTCTTCCGATACCCCAACCCGCAAAGATCCGCGCGCTGCCAAAGCAAAGCGGGTGAACTTACAGAACCAGTCTGTGAGCGATCTGTATGCACCATCCAGTAATTTATGGATTCGCATTCGGGATGGTTTTGAGATGGAGCCCATGAACACGCCCCTGGAGATTGAGCAAGTGCGCTGGTTGAGTGCGCGCCCCGATTACGTCAATCGCTCCATGACACGTTCTTCACGCTATCTGTTTTATATTGTGCAAGAGGTGAACGCGCGCAATATGCCAACCGAGATTGCGCTACTACCTTTTGTTGAGAGTGCATTTGTTACCAACGCTAAGTCCAGCGCAAAGGCAATGGGCTTATGGCAATTTATGCCTGCCACTGGAAAAGATTTTCGTTTGACGCAAAACGTTTTCAGAGATGAGCGCAGGGATGTATTGCAATCGACTGATGCTGCACTAGATTACCTGCAGCGACTTTATAAACAGTTCGGCAGTTGGGATCTTGCTCTTGCTGCTTACAACTGGGGTGCGGGCAATGTTTCGAAGGCGCAGAAGCGCAACTTAGCGGCGGGCCTGCCTACCGATTACCTTAGTCTCAAAATGCCTAACGAGACTCGGAACTATGTGCCCAAGTTAATGGCGTATCGACAGATTGTTCTGGACCCTCAGGCCTATGGCATCGTTCTGCCTGAATTGGAAAACCATCCTTACTTTGTCGCGGTGGATGTGGGGGCAGACATTGATGTTGCCTTAGTTATTAGGTTGAGTGAGATTCCGGATGAAGAGTTTCATAGTCTGAATCCTTCCTTTAATAAACCCGTCATCTTGAGTAATGCCAATCAGCAGATTTTGTTGCCCTTCGGGCATGCTGAGATTTTCCAAGAAAACCTCAAGAAATACACTAAGCCACTATCTTCATGGTCAGCCGTCCAGATCACCAAAACAGAGTCCGTAGACCAAGCGGCCAAAACTCTGGGTGTTGACGTGGATACTCTGCGAGACATTAATGGCATCCCAAGGGGGATGAGAATTCGTTCTGGTTCGACTGTTCTAGTGCCAAAAACCAGTCGGCGTCCTGGTGATATCTCGCTAGCCATGGCTGAAAATGGCAGCCTTAATCTAGATAAGCCAGCACCTCCGGCGCCTAAAAAATGTGCAAAAGGAGCTAAATGCCCCGTTTCCAAGTCTATAAAAGGCAGCACTAAGGGTAATTCTTCTGCAAATAATGCTGCATCTCAGCATAAATCCGCATCGACAGGGCTTGCAAAATCTGCGAAAAATGGTACTGCGCAGGCATCTAGCTCAACAGCCAAGGTATCCACTGGTAAAGGAGTTAGCAAGATTCAGTAAGCCCAGACACTTTTATCTACTTATTTAGGTTGACCATGTCCTATAAATCAGAACACGAACGCTCCATTAAAGACCCAGATGGTTTCTGGGGAGAGCAGGCAAAACTTATTCATTGGGAAAAGCCATTCAACAAAGTTCTGGATTATGCAAATCCTCCGTTTGCTAAGTGGTTTGAAGGTGGCTTAACGAACCTTTGCTACAACGCGGTGGATCGCCACCTCAAGGATCGACCCGATCAAATCGCTTTAGTCGCCGTCTCCACGGAAACGAACTTAGAAAAAGCGTACACATTCAAAGAGCTCTACGAGGAAGTCAATCGTATGGCGGCAATTTACAAGGCCAACGGTGTTCAAAAGGGCGATCGTGTATTGATTTACATGCCCATGATTGCTGAAGCCTGCTTTGCGATGCTGGCTTGCGTGCGCATTGGTGCAATTCACTCTGTAGTATTCGGTGGCTTTGCATCCCATAGCTTGGCATCACGGATTGATGATGCAAAACCCAAAATGATTGTGACTGCTGAGGCGGGTGCTCGGGGTGGTAAAGCGGTTCCTTACAAGCCATTGTTAGATGAGGCAATTACCCTGGCTAGTTACAAGCCAGAAAAAGTCTTGATCGTGGATCGTGGCCTTACCGAGTTCACTACAGTGGCTGGGCGCGACTTAGATTACGCAAGCGAGCGCCAAAAACACCTGAATGATTTAATTCCTATTGAATGGGTTGATGCAACCCATACCTCCTATATTTTGTACACCTCTGGTACCACTGGCAAGCCGAAGGGTGTTCAGCGTGACACTGGCGGCTATGCAGTTGCTTTAGCTTCCACTATGAAGCATATTTTCTGCGGCAACCCCGGTGAGACCATGTTCTGCACCTCCGATATTGGCTGGGTCGTAGGCCACAGTTACATTATTTATGCGCCATTGCTCAATGGTATGGCAACCATCATGTATGAAGGCACGCCTTTGCGTCCAGATGCTGGTATCTGGTGGGAGTTGGTTGAGAAATACAAAGTGTCCGTCATGTTCTCCGCACCAACAGCAGTACGCGTTTTGAAGAAGCAGGACCCTGCATTCCTTACCAAATATGATCTCTCGAGCTTACGGGCATTGTTCTTAGCAGGTGAGCCTTTGGATGAGCCAACTGCCACATGGATCCATGATGCGATTAAGAAGCCGATTGTGGATAACTACTGGCAGACAGAAACTGGTTGGCCGATGTTGGCTATTCAGCGTGGTGTAGAAGTCATGCCGCATAAGTTTGGTTCACCTGGTGTTCCTTCATTTGGCTACAACATGAAGCTATTGGATGATGCAAGCTCTGAAGAGTTAGGTCCCAATCAAAAGGGTGTGATTGCCATTGAAGGTCCATTACCTCCTGGTTGTATGCAAACTGTGTGGGGTGATGACAAGCGCTTTGTGAGCACCTATTGGGAAACTATTCCTGGTAAGACGATTTATTCCACTTTTGACTGGGGTATCAAAGATGAAGATGGTTACTTCTTCATCCTGGGTCGTACCGATGATGTGATTAATGTTGCAGGTCACCGTTTAGGTACTCGTGAGATTGAGGAGAGCATCTCCAGCCACCCCAATATCTCTGAGGTGGCAGTGGTGGGCATTGAGGACAAACTCAAAGGGCAGGCGGCGATTGCCTTTGTCATTCCGAAGGATGCTTCCAATACAGCTACTCTTGAGGCGGAGTGCATGAAGACCGTAGACACCACCTTGGGTGCAATTGCGCGTCCAGGCCGTGTTTACGTGGTTACCGCTTTGCCCAAGACTCGCTCTGGCAAGATTGTTCGCCGTGCACTTCAGGCGGTGGCTGAAGGGCGTGATCCTGGTGATATCAGCACCATGGAAGATCAAACGGTTTTAGCCCAAATTAAGACCATCATCGAGCAAAGCGCAAAGTCCTAAAGCGAACTCAGTTTTAGTCAAAATTAGCCCCTTGGTCACATGACTCAGGGGCTGATTACCTTCTGAGCCCAATTGGCTGGGAATCCAAGGGTTTATACGCAAAACTGGTATCATTGCTATGTTCAAAACTTAATAAATTACCCTAGCGCTTAAAGACACTCACCTCCCGCACAAACAGTCCTGGGTTGGTCTTTTTGGGGTGTTGAGCGTCGGATGGAGCAGGGACTGGAGATGGTTTGTCACCCTTGCTTCCTTCTTTTCCTCCCGCCGTGTTGGCTTTAGCCGACGGCACATTATTTCCCGGATTTAGTATTGGCGCCCCTGGCGAAACT
>CANFWB010000016.1 GCA_947450605.1 Burkholderiaceae bacterium | reverse complement strand
TCAAGTTTCGGGGAAAAAAGTGACAGCTTCTTGGCGTGCCGCTTTGGCCGTTCGCGATGCCGGACCGCCGGCAATGTTGCGCAGTGTGCGCCCAAATATCGTGCAATCTATTCGTGCTTTCCGCACTCCTGACTTACAGGAAGCGGCTACTGAGCTTGGCCAGCATTTCATTTACGCGAATTGTGCGAATGCAATGACTAAAGGCGAAGTTTTAGAAGCAATTGCGATTGCCTATACGTTTACCAAGCAACAGGCGAAGAATTTCGATCCTTTGCTGGATGCCTTAACAACAACTATTGATAAGTCTGGCCCACAGCCAGGTTTTGTAGTGGTGTTGGAAGGCTTGCCTTGCACGCAGAAGTTTGACAAAGAGGCTCGCGAGACTCTGTTGGATGTCTTCCGTGATGCAGTGGATTTTTGGTCTGAGCGTCGCACACCTTATCGAGTGTTCTACTCATTTGCCTAAGCAACTAGCCAGGTAAGCAGTAAAGCAGCAAAAATCGCCTCTATTTGAGGCGATTTTGCATTTCTGAATCCCAAATGCTATGAACAGCAGTAATAGCGACGATGCCTGCAGTCTCGGTACGTAAGACTCGATCTCCTAAAGAGACGATCTGATAGCCTTCAGCCTCAGCCTGCGCCTCCTCTTCTGGCGAATGGCCACCTTCAGGTCCAATCATCAAAACAATATCTTGAGGTGGGTTTTCAAGAAGCGCTGAATACAAGCTTTTGTCGGTATCTGGGCTTAAAAGTAGTTTAAGTTTAGCTTTTTGAGGCTTTTGTAGGTATTGTTCAAAAAATTGCACAGGTTCAACTGCCGCCAGCACAGTTCGGTCGCATTGCTCGCAGGCCGCTTGAACAATGCCCTCCCAATGCAAAAGACGCTTCTGCGCCCGTTCAGCATCGCTAGGGCGCGCCAATTTGATGACCGAGCGTTCACATTGCAGTGGGGCAATGACTTGAGCTCCAGTCTCTATAGCCTTTTCAACGATCCAGTCCATCTTATCTCCACCAGCCAGCCCTTGGGCCAAGGTGATGGCATAGGTGCTCTCTCGGTGGGTATCAAGGCGAATATCACTTAATTCGGCTTCACCGGCTTTTTTAGTGAGAGAAAGTAGTTTTGCTTGGGCGACCCGGCCTTTTCCATCAAAGATGGGAAAGAATTCGCCTACCTCAATGCGGCGAACGCGCAAGTGATGAGCAAGCTCAGGAGTGAGAGTATTTGGCTTTTGGGTTTCCCATGGCCCGGGAAGATAAAATTGAGGCATTACTGAAATATAGCTAATTTATTTTCCTCGAGACCAAAATTACGATGTCAAACCTTCAAATTCGCATGGCCAATGCCATACGTGCTTTATCCATGGATGCAGTGCAACAAGCCAATTCAGGTCATCCAGGAATGCCAATGGGCATGGCTGATATTGCAGTCGGCCTTTGGAATGAGCATTTGCAACACAATCCAACGGATCCACATTGGATGAATCGTGATCGATTCGTTTTATCAAACGGTCATGGATCAATGTTGTTGTATTCCTTATTGCATCTCACCGGTTACGACTTGCCTATGAGTGAGTTAAAAAATTTCCGTCAGTTGCATAGCAAAACTGCGGGTCACCCAGAGTATGGAATTACGCCTGGTGTAGAAACCACTACTGGACCATTGGGTCAGGGAATTTCAAACGCAGTCGGCATGGCGCTTGCGGAAAAATTATTAGCAGAAGAATTTAATCGTCCCGGTCACAACATTGTTGATCACTACACCTATGTATTTTTAGGCGATGGTTGTTTGATGGAAGGCATCAGTCATGAAGTCTGTTCATTAGCCGGCACTCTCAAGCTCAATAAGTTGATCGCACTTTGGGATGACAACGGAATCTCGATTGATGGTAAGGTGGTTTCTTGGTTTAATGAAGATACACCAAAGCGTTTTGAAGCATACGGTTGGAATGTTCTACGCGCTGTGGATGGTCATGATGCGGAGGCCGTCTCAAGCGCCATTGCTAAGGCGAAGAAGAGCGATAAGCCAACATTGATTTGTTGCAAGACTGCGATTGGTCAAGGCTCTCCTAATATGGCGGGTAGCGATAAGGTACACGGTTCACCACTAGGTGCTGCTGAGATTGCCGCAACTCGGGTTGCATTGAACTGGCCGTATGCACCGTTTGAAATTCCGAATGATATTTACGAAGCTTGGGATTTTAAGAAGCGGGGTCAAGCAGCTGAGCACGAGTGGAATAAAGAGTTCCAAGCGTACAAAAATACATATCCAGAACTGGCATCAGAATTGCAGCGTCGTATGCAAGGGGACTTATCGAAAGATTTTGCATCTACGTTAGATATGTATCTCAAGACATGTGAAACAAAAGCGGAAACCATTGCTACTCGTAAAGCGAGTCAGAATGCGATCGAAGCATTGGCACCTGCGTTGCCAGAATTTATGGGTGGTTCTGCTGACTTAACGGGCTCGAACTTAACTAACTGGTCTTCATGTAAGGCAGTTCGTGCTGATCAGTGGGGCAATCACATTAACTATGGCGTGCGCGAGTTTGGTATGAGTGCCATTATGAATGGCATTGCCTTGCATGGTGGGTACATCCCATTTGGCGGCACCTTCTTAACCTTCTCCGATTACAGCCGTAATGCTTTGCGTATGGCTGCGTTGATGAAGTTGCGTAGCATCTTTGTCTTTACGCATGATTCCATTGGCTTGGGGGAAGATGGGCCAACACACCAATCGGTTGAGCATGTTGCTAGCTTACGCCTCATACCGAATTTGATGGTGTGGCGTCCTTGTGACACCACTGAAAGTGCAGTGGCTTGGGGCTCTGCGATTGAGCGTAAGCACGGTCCGAGCGCGTTGATCTTTAGTCGTCAAAATTGCCCATTTGTTTCACGTAACAGCCAGCAAGTAAAAGATATTGCCCGCGGTGGCTATGTATTGCGTGATCCAAAGAAAGCAAAAATCGCTGCAGTGATTATTGCTACTGGCTCTGAAATTGCCTTGGCTTTACAAACTGCCGAGCGTTTAGAGGGTGAAGGTTTTGGGATCCGCGTGGTATCCATTCCATCAACCACAGTATTTGATCAACAAGATGCTAGCTATAAAGCAAAAGTATTGCCTGCCGATATCCCACGCATTGCCGTTGAAGCGGGCGTGAGTGATTTCTGGTGGAAGTATGGTTGTGCAGCAGTGCATGGTGTGGATACCTTTGGTGAATCAGCTCCAGCACCAGTACTTTATGAATACTTTGGACTCACGGTTGATCAGATCGCCAAGACAGTGAAGCAATGTATTGCAAAGAAACAGAAAAGATAAGCAGCAAAGTATTTCTTAAAGAAATTAATATTAGCTAGGGGAATGGAATGACAATTCGTGTCGCAATTAATGGTTATGGTCGTATTGGTCGTATGGTCTTACGTGCTTTGTATGAAGATCAAGTTAATGGCAAGCCAAGACGTGATATTAAGATCGTGGCGATCAATGCCATGGGCGATATCGACATCAATGCACACCTCACGCAATATGATTCCGCGCATGGCCGTTTTCCAGCCGAAGTAAAGGTCGATGGCGATTGCATGGTGGTGAATGGCGATCGCATCAAAATGTTTTCCACCCGCAATCCCTTGGAAACCCCTTGGGGTGAATTGGGTGTTGATTTAGTTTTGGAGTGCTCAGGTAAATTCACTTCAAAAGAAAAAGCTATGGTGCATATTTCTCAAGGCGCGAAGAAAGTATTAATCTCCGCTCCCGGTGAAAAAGATGTGGATGCCACGATTGTGTATGGCGTTAATCAACAAGTACTCAAGCCAAGCGATATCGTGGTCTCCAACGCCAGCTGCACAACCAACTGTTTAGCTCCGTTGGTCAAACCTTTGCTAGAAAAGATTGGTATTGAGTCTGGCTTGATGACTACGATTCATGCATTTACCAATGATCAGGTGCTGACTGATGTGTATCACACCGATATGCGTCGTGCGCGTTCTGCTGTGACCAGCATGATTCCGACCAAGACCGGTGCTGCAAAAGCGGTTGGTTTGGTATTACCAGCCTTGGCCGGTCGTTTTGATGGTTTTGCAATGCGCGTGCCGGTAATTAACGTTTCTGTAGTGGATTTAACCTTTGCGGCTAGCCGTGCTACGAGCGTAGATGAGGTCAACTCTATTCTGAAGGCTGCTAGTGAGGGTGAGTTGAAGGGTATTTTGGGCTTCAATACCTTGCCATTGGTATCCATCGACTTTAATCACGATCCTCGCCCTAGTATTTATGACGCCTCCCAGACTCGTGTTTCAGCAGATGGCAAACTCGTAAAAGTATTGGCCTGGTATGACAACGAATGGGGCTATTCAGTTCAAATGCTCAACGCAGCAGAAGCTTTGATGGCGGTAAAGTAAGCTTCTGGTAGTTAAATACCTATAAAAGTTGGCTTTATATGTAAAAAAGACCTCAATTGAGGTCTTTTTTCATTAATTTCTTTTATTTCAAAAGATTTTTAATGCAAATTCTGCAAAAGAAGCAAAAAATCCAATAAAAAGCCTCAAACCTTCGGTTTATTAGAGCAATTTTTCTTTTGGCAGTGCCCGTACATGGCTAAGGAGTGTTCCTGGAGCTTAAAGCCTAGGTTTTTGGCGATATCACGCTGCCTTTTTTCGATCGCCTCATCGACAAACTCTTCCACATGCCCACAATCTAGGCAAACTAGGTGGTCATGGTGCTGGCCTTCATTGAGCTCGTATATTGCCCGGCCGTCCCCCTTGCTGGATTCAAAATGGCTACGCAGTAAGAGTCCTGCTTGTTCAAACTGAGTTAGAACGCGATAAACCGTTGCCAATCCAATCTCTTTGTCATCCTTGGCTAAAGCCATAAAGACATCTTCAGCGCTAAAGTGGGTTCCGCCATTTTGATGAAAAAAGTCCAAGATTTTCATGCGAGGGCCGGTAGCTTTTAGGCCAATATCGCGTAAATCTGCAGGAGTGGGGTTTTGGTTCATATTCATGGGTTTGGGAGCTAAAATCAATGTCTTAATGATACGGCCTGCTATGCAAAATTGCCTTCAACTTTTTATGAGTCTTATCTCTTCCATTTCTGGGGTTTTTCGTCATGTCCGTTTGGGCTTGTTGATTGCCGCAATCGGTGGGGTATTTGTGGTTACTGCTTGCACGAGTGCAGTAGATGACACCCAGCGCGCTTGGATGAATAAAGTCTTTAGGCCTTACGTACCTGACGTAGTCCAGGGCAACTTTATTTCGAGCGAGCAATACGCCAAGTTACAAGTGGGCCAGACTCGTGAGCAAGTGCGCCAAATTTTAGGCACCCCTTTACTGGCTAGTTATTTCCACGCCAATCGATGGGATTACGTTTTTGAATTTAAGCGTTCAAATCAGGTGATGGGTAAAGAGCGTCGCGTTACTGTATTTTTTGAGGGCGATAAGTTAGTGAAGTTTCAGGGCGATGCTTTACCTACTGAGGTTGAGTTGGTTGCTGAAATTGATGGCTATGCCAAAACTAAGCGTTCTTTCTGGGATGTGATGACTGGATCCAATAAGGCCCCAGTAACACCACCGTTGCAGCAACCAGAGTTACTCGTCCCTAGCCCGACAAATAATTTACCTGCTGGGGCGGCTGTGCCTGCAGCTGCTACGAGCAGTTCTTTTTGGGACTTTTTTAGTTTCTCAAAGAAACCATCGGAAGCTCAACCGCAACAGTTAGGCCCTGGTGCTCTCAATGTTCCACAGGCTGGTGAAGCTAAGTAAAGAGTACTTTTGTTGTTGATGCTGAGTGATTTCTTTCGGCAACCTTTAATAAGAAACGAAGATATAAATGATGAGAATCGCAATTGCCGGTGCAACCGGGCGCATGGGAAAAATGTTGATCGAGGCTGTTCTCAATAGTCCTGATGCTCAGTTGGTCGGTGCACTCGAGCACAATGCATGCCCTCAGTTGGGTGAAGATGCAGGCGCATTTTTAGGTAAAAAAACGGGTGTAGAAATTACTTCTGATATTCCTAAGGCTTTAGGTCAAGCAGAATATTTGATTGACTTCACCCGTCCAGAGGGCACGATGGCGCACTTGGCAGTGGCGCAAAAGACCGGTAGCAAAATGATTATCGGAACCACCGGCTTGAGTGCTGAGCAGATTGATGGTTTGAAAAAAGCCTCCGCTACTTTAGCAATCGTGTTTGCACCAAACATGAGTGTGGGCGTGAACGCGACTTTTAAGTTGCTAGAGATTGCAGCAAAAATGCTGAACGAAGGCTATGACATTGAAATCATTGAAGCCCATCATCGGCATAAGGTAGATGCTCCATCGGGGACTGCACTCAGAATGGGTGAGGTCATTGCCGATGCGCTTGGTGAAAACTTGGAGGATGTTGCTGTCTACGCCCGCGAAGGTCATACCGGCGAGCGTAAGGCAGGCTCCATTGGTTTTGCAACGATTCGTGGCGGAGATATTGTTGGCGATCACACTGTCTTGTTTGCGGGTGAAGGCGAGCGCATTGAGATCAGCCACAAGTCTTCCAGCCGTCAGTCTTATGCCCAAGGCTCTTTGCGCGCAGCACGTTTTTTGCAGAGCCAAAGCTCGGGTTTATATGACATGCAGGACGTACTTGGCTTACGCAAGTAATTAACCCATCAAAATAGAAGAAAAGAGTTGTATTGAATGAGCAAGGATTACGACCACCGCAGTATTGAAGCGGCAGCGCGAGCTGATTGGGAGAGTGCGCAAGCATATAAGGTTACCGAGAATGCAGTAGACGCATCTGGTAAACCAAGGCCAAAGTATTACGCCTGTTCCATGTTGCCTTACCCATCGGGTAAGTTGCATATGGGCCACGTTCGCAACTACACCATTAATGATGTGATGGCACGGCAGTTGCGTATGCAGGGCTATAACGTATTGATGCCCATGGGTTGGGATGCATTTGGTATGCCTGCTGAGAATGCGGCGATCCAGAATAAAGTGCCGCCAGCACAATGGACCTACGACAACATTGCATATATGAAAAAGCAAATGTCTGCGATGGGTCTGGCAATTGATTGGTCGCGTGAAGTTGCTACTTGCAGTCCCGATTACTATCGTTGGAATCAATGGCTCTTTTTGAAGATGCTTGAAAAAGGCATTGCTTATCGTAAGACCCAAGTGGTGAATTGGGATCCGATTGATCAAACTGTATTAGCAAATGAGCAGGTCATTGATGGGCGCGGCTGGCGTTCAGGTGCTTTAGTCGAAAAGCGTGAGATACCTGGCTATTACTTCAACATCACTGCATATGCAGAGCAACTGCTATCTGGTTTAGATGGCTTGGGTTGGCCTGAACGTGTCAAGACCATGCAGCAAAACTGGATTGGTAAAAGTCGCGGAGTTCGCTTCGCGTTTAAACATGAGATCCAAGATGCACATGGTAATTTTGTGCAAGATGGTCAGCTGTATGTGTTCACCACGCGCGCTGACACCATTATGGGTGTTACCTTTTGCGCCGTTGCTGCCGAACATCCATTGGCGGCGCTAGCTGCCAACAACAATCCCGAACTCGCTGCGTTTATTGAGAAATGTAAAACCGGTAGCGTGATTGAGGCTGATCTGGCTACTCAAGAAAAAGAGGGCATGTTCACGGGTTTGTATGTGACGCATCCACTCACCCATGATCCTGTGCCAGTGTGGGTAGGTAATTACGTACTGATGTCCTACGGCGATGGCGCTGTTATGGGTGTGCCTGCGCATGATGAGCGCGATTTTGCTTTTGCTCTCAAATACGATTTACCAATTAAGCAAGTGATTGCCTTACGCTCCCCGTCTTCCATGTTCAATACCAGCCATTGGCAAGATTGGTATGCGCAAAAAGACGATGTCGTATGCCTCAATAGTGGTAAGTACGATGGCATGTCTTATGAGGAAGCAGTAAGTGCTGTTGCCGCTGATTTAGAAAAAATGGGTATTGGAGAAATTAAAACTACTTATCGTTTGCGCGATTGGGGAATTTCTCGGCAGCGTTATTGGGGTACGCCAATTCCGATTATTCATTGCGGTGATGATCAGAATCCAGGTTGCGGTGCTGTTCCAGTCCCTGAGGCAGATTTGCCAGTGGTATTGCCAGAAGATTGCGTGCCAGATGGTAGCGGTAACCCGCTTAACAAGCGCCCAGACTTCTTGAATGTGCAGTGTCCAAAGTGTGGCAAGCCCGCGCGTCGTGAAACTGACACTATGGATACCTTTGTGGACTCATCCTGGTACTTTATGCGTTACACCGGTCCCGACGCAAAGACCATGGTAGATGACCGCAATGAGTACTGGATGCCGATGGATCAGTACATTGGCGGTATTGAGCATGCAATTTTGCATTTACTCTATGCGCGCTTTTGGACCAAGGTGATGCGCGATCTCGATTTAATTCAGTTTGATGAGCCTTTCCAAAACTTGTTAACGCAAGGCATGGTCTTAAATGAGACCTATTACTCCGAAGAGGCCTCTGGTAAAAAGACTTGGTTAAATCCGTTGGATGTGGAGCTCGATCTCGATGAAAAAGGTCGTCCTCAGAGCGCTAGGTTGAAGGGGGATGCTTCCGGCACACCAGTCATCATTGGTGGCATCGAGAAAATGTCTAAGAGCAAGAATAACGGTGTTGATCCACAAGCATTGATTGATCAATACGGCGCCGATACTGCGCGCCTCTTTGTCATGTTTGCAGCACCTCCAGAGCAACAGCTGGAGTGGTCTAGTGCCGGTGTAGATGGTGCATCTCGTTTCTTGAGGCGTGTGTGGATGTATTCCAGTAGTCAGGCAGTTGCAATTCGAGCTGCAGGTGAAGCATTGCCGAGCGACTTGAACGATGCTGAAAAAGCATTGCGTCGGGAAGTCCACACCATTCTTAAGCAGGCTAATTTTGATTACCAGCGTCGCCAGTACAACACGGTTGTTTCTGCTGCGATGAAGATGCTCAATGTTTTGGAGCCCGTCAAGTTGGATGCTGGTCTTGTGCGCCCGGCGGTATTGCGTGAGTGTCTGAGTGTTCTGATTAGAGTTCTATATCCAGTCGTACCGCATGTCACCCATGCCCTCTGGCAAGAAATGGGTTACGACAAATCTTTCGGTCTTCTCTTGGACGCATCTTGGCCTGTGTTGGATGAAGATGCTTTAGTGCAAACAGAATTAACCATCATGCTGCAAATTAATGGCAAGTTACGTGGTGATATTCGTGTACCCGCTGATGCTACTAAAGAGCAAATTGAGGCCTTGGCATTACAGAGTGAGCCAGCAATCAAAGCGTTGAATGGCGCGGCGCCCAAAAAGGTGATTGTTGTCCCAGGTCGCTTAATTAATATTGTTGCTTGATAAACCAAACACAAGACTAAACCCATGAGCGTAAATACCCTTCGACGTACTGTACTTAGCTTGTTTGCTTTGGCGCCAATCAGTGGCTTAGTGGCTTGCGGCTATCGTTTGCGCGGAATGGTGGATTTACCTTTTAAGGTGATTGCCATTACGGGTAGTCCTTCGCCTCCATTGCGTGCAGATCTACAGACGGCTATTTTGACGGGTACGGATGCGAAGGTAGCAATCAATCCTAAGGATGCTGATCTCATTCTGGATATCACTAGCGACCTGAATGGTCGTGAGATCTTGGCCTACAACTCCAATGGTCAGGTTTCTGCTTATCGCCTCAATATTCGTGTTGGATTTAGGGCATACGACGTTAGTGGTGCAGATGTTGTACCTGAGGCTGAAATTTATATGACTCGCGATATGGACTTCTCTGTCTCTACCGTATTGGCAACAGATGTCCAGGTGCAGCAATTTCTATCTTTGATGCGTAGAGATCTTGCGGTACAGATTCTCCGTCGTGTTGCTGCCTCTGCAAGAGCGCCACAGGCTCGAAGCTTTTAAAGAATGAGGGTCAAATCGCATGGTTAAGAGCGATGCCTTGCAGGTACATTTGAGGTCACTGAATTCCGCGGCTTCATTAAAGCCTCTCTACATTTTTAGTGGTGACGAGCCACTGTTAATGATGGAGGCAATGGATCAATTGCGTGCTACCGCCAGGAAAATGGGTTACACCGATCGTGAAGTTCTTTTGCAAGAGCGTGGTTTTGATTGGAGTGCCTTATTAAGTGCTGGACAAACCATGTCCTTATTCGGGGATAAGCGCTGGGTGGAATTACGTATACCGACAGGCAAGCCAGGACGTGATGGTGCTGAAGCATTGAAGCAATTTTCGGCTCAAATTGAGTCTCAGGCAGTGGGTTCTGAAGGCCCTGATACGATTTTTTGCATCATTCTGCCTAAGCTGGATGGTAAGACCAAGACCTCTGCTTGGTTTACCGCCTTGGATGAGGCTGGCATGGCCATTCAATTAGATTCTTTGGATCGCAGTCAATTGCCGCAATGGATTGCTGGGCGACTCAAAAAACAAGGTCAAGAGCTTGAGTCTGGCCCTGAGGGGCAGCGCGCTCTCAGTTTTATTGCGGAGCAGGTGGAGGGTAATCTCATCGCTGCCCATCAAGAAATTCAGAAGCTGGGTTTATTACATCCGGCTGGCGTGCTCACTGAAGAGCAAATTCGGTCTGCCATTTTGAAAGTGGCTCGCTATAACGTCTTTGAGCTTACCGAGGCTATGCTGGCCGGCGATCTATCGCGCCTGAATCAGATGTTGGATGGCCTAAAGGGCGAGGGTGAGCCTTTGGTGTTGATTCTGTGGAGCGTGACTGAAGAGCTTCGGATACTATCGAAATTAAAAGCAGCCCATGATGCGGGTGAGTCTGTACAGCAGTTAATGCGCACCAATCGTATTTGGGGAAATAAAGAGCGCTTATATCCACTGGCGCTAAAGCGGGTACAGCCCTTGAAATTGCGCAGAGCTATGCAGGTTGCCGCTGGATTAGATCGTCAGTCCAAGGGGTTGCATGCGGCAGATTTACCTGCGGACCCCTGGGATGGCTTGCGTTTGGTAGGAAATTTGTTGCGCTAGATCAATCTAGCGTGAAGATGCAATTTAGATAAAACAAGATTAATTTAGATATGGTTAAAAATGAGTGATTCTATTAAGCAGATGATGCAAGATATTGGTCAACGTGCTCGTCAGGCATCACGTGCCATGGCGCGCGCATCGAGTGAGCAAAAAAATCAAGCTTTGTTGCATATTGCCAAGTTGGTTCGTGAGCGGACTGAGGAAATTCAGCGGGTGAATGGATTGGATGTTGCGCGCGCAAAAGGCAATGGTCAAGATGCCGCCTTTATTGATCGCTTAACCATGACCCCAAAGACCATTGAGTCTATGGCTTTGGGTTTGGAGCAAATTGTTTCTCTGGATGATCCGATTGGGAAAATTACACCCTTGCAAAAGCAAGCCTCTGGTATTGAGCTCGGTCAAATGCGTGTGCCCCTTGGTGTTATCGGCATCATTTATGAGTCTCGCCCGAATGTCACGATTGATGCTGCAGCGCTTTGCTTGAAGTCAGGCAATGCGGTAATTTTACGAGGTGGTTCGGAGGCGATTGATTCGAATACCTTGCTGGCGCAGTTCATTCAAGAGGGTTTGGATGCGGCCCATTTACCAATGGATGCTGTGCAGGTGGTGACCACAACAGACCGCAGTGCTGTTGGTGAGATGATCACGATGACGCAATACATTGATGTGATTGTGCCTCGTGGCGGTAAGAGCTTGATTGCGCGCTTGATGGCTGAAGCACGTGTACCGATGATTAAGCATCTAGATGGTATTTGCCACACTTATATTGATGCGGATGCGGATGTCGCAATGGCAATCAAGGTGTGTGATAACGCCAAGACACAGCGTTATGCGCCTTGTAATGCGATGGAGACCTTATTGGTAAATCAGGTAATAGCCCCACAGGTCTTGCCCGCTTTGTGCAAAATCTATCAAGATAAAGGTGTAGAGCTACGCGTTGATCCCCTGACTCGACAGGTTTTGGAGGCTGCTGGATTCCAGGGGCTAGTTGATGCGACAGAGGAAGACTGGCAAACAGAGTATTTGGCACCGATTTTGTCGATTAAAACTGTGCTCGATATGGATGAGGCAATGAATCATATTGAGCAATATGGCAGCAAACACACGGATGCCATCATTAGCAATAATCAGATTAATGCTAATCGCTTCTTACGTGAAGTGGATAGTGCCAGTGTGATGGTGAATGCCAGCACCCGCTTTGCTGATGGTTTTGAATATGGTCTTGGTGCGGAGATTGGCATCTCCAATGACAAATTGCATGCTCGTGGCCCCGTCGGTTTAGATGGTTTAACTTCACTTAAATATATCGTCATGGGTCATGGCGAGATTCGAACTTAATTTATTAAGCTCAATTAAAAAACTAAAGAACGGAAATCACTCATTATGGGCAATGCGTATTTGTGGACTAAGACATGCCATATTGTCTTGATTGCTTCGTGGTTTGCTGGTTTGTTTTATCTCCCACGCATTTTTGTGAATTTGGCGGATGAAAAAAATCCTGAAGCCTATGCGCGCCTTTTGGGTATGGCGAATCGCCTGTTCCGTTTTATGACTATCTTGGCGCTGCCTGCAGTACTACTTGGATTCATTCTTTGGCTGTATTTCAAGATCGGCTCTGGAGAAACTTGGATGCATGTCAAAGTATTTTTTGTCATTCTGGTCATGGGCTATCACCATGCCTGCTGGAGCTTGCTCAAGAAGTTCCGCAATGGCGCTAACGCTCGTTCAGGTGTTTGGTACCGTTGGTTTAATGAAGTGCCTGTAATCCTGTTATTGATCGTCACGGCCTTGGTTGTGATCAAGCCTTAATGTTTTTTGTATTCCCTTATTCATACCCTTTTTAGATTGCTAGCCTCATGAGATTTTTTGTTGTTTGTCCAGGTGGACTAGAAGTGCCTTTGGCGCAAGAGCTGGCGAGTATTGCGCAGCGTCCCGACTGTAAAGCATTGGGTGCTTGGGTTATTGACCCCACACCCACAAGCCCAACGGGCGGAGTGGGTCTAGCAGCGCCGCTATCTGCTGCAATGGCTTTGAACTTACATTCTCGTATTGCTAGTCGAGTCTTATTGCAAATGGCTGACGCCCCCTACCGCCAAGAGGAAGATTTATATAAATTGGCGAGTGGCTTAGCCTGGGAAGAGTGGTTTTCTTCTAAGCAGACATTACGTGTCGATGTGACGGCACATCGCTCACCGCTAAAGAGTTTGAATTTTGCGACCCTGAAAATTAAAGATGCCATCGTTGACCGTTTGCGTGACGTCACGGGTGATCGTCCAAGTATTGATACAGCCTTTCCAGATGTTCGTGTTCAAGCGCATCTCACGGCAACCCATGTCACCATTTATTTGGATACCTCTGGTGAGGCATTATTTAAACGTGGCTGGCGTGATGAAAAAGGCGATGCGCCGCTGAAGGAAAACTTGGCTGCTGGTATTTTGTCAATCACCGGTTGGAAACCTTCGCAAACCCTGTTTGATCCAATGTGCGGTAGTGGAACCTTCTTGATTGAAGCAGCGCAGATGGCTTTGGCAATTCCGTCCGGCGCCATTCGCGCCGGCATGTATGGTGACGATGCCAAGCCAAGTCGACTGGCATACCGTCCATTAATCACTTCTGCCCATGGTTTTGGGTTTCAGAGACTGAAGCCTTTTAGTGAGGCAACAGAGCAGAAGCGTTGGATTGATTTAAAAGAAGCCGTCTTAAGTGAGATGTTGGAAAAGCGTAAGCAATTTCCAGATGCAGAATCCCTGGGGATTAGTGGCGGTGATATTAATGAGAAATTGGTTGCGATGTTTAAAGGCAACTGGCAGCGAGCTCAACTACCGGGACTACCTGTGACTCGTCAGATTGATGCTTTAGCGAGTAAGCCACCAGCAAATGCAAGGGATGGCGTGATGTTGCTCAACCCGCCTTATGGCGAGCGTTTGGTGCTGAAGGGTGGTCGAGGTCAAGAGCGGGATGCTGATCATGATGAATATGGTGAGGCAGAAGAGCCAGAAGACCGCTTTGCTTATAACTTAGAAACTGGGCGTCAAAGTGCTAAGCGCTCTAGTCGCGAATCCTTGAAAAAACTTCAGGCGCAAGAAGAGCAGGATCCACGATTTGTGGAGTTTTTAAGGCAATTTGGCCAACACCTTAAAGAGGCTTTTAGCGGTTGGAATGTATTTGTGTTGACTGCAGATATGGCTTTGCCAGGGCAGTTGCGTATTAAAGAATCTAAGCGTACCCCCTTATTTAATGGCCCTTTGGAATGCCGCCTCTTTAAATTTGAGATGCATCAAAAGCGTGACGCTGCGCCAGATTTAAAATAGCCCGCAAATACCAAAACATTAATAAAGAATATTCAGAGGAGAAGAGACTGAGATGGAATTGAAAACCTATATGTGCTTAATTTGTGGCTGGGTCTATGACGAGGCTACCGGCTTGCCGGAGGAGGGCATTGCTCCAGGAACCCTGTGGAAAGATGTTCCGATGAACTGGACTTGTCCAGAGTGCGGCGCACGAAAAGAAGATTTTGAAATGATGGCGATCTAATCGATCGATTGAATTAAAAATAATTAGACACATGAGCGAAAGCAGGGAAAGCATCTTGGGACAAAACGACATCTTATTTGAGCGTGCGCAAAAAACGATTCCTGGAGGTGTGAATTCGCCAGTACGGGCTTTTCGTCAGGTAGGTGGTACGCCACGTTTTGTCAGTAAAGCCAAAGGACCTTACTTTTGGGATGCAGAAGGTACGCGTTATATTGATTTAATTATGTCTTGGGGCCCGATGATTGCAGGCCACGCTCATCCTGAGGTAGTAGAGGCTGTTCAGAGGGCTGCGGAAACAAGTTTTAGTTATGGCGCCCCGACTGAAGGCGAAATTGAATTAGCAGAACGCATTTGCCAGTTAGTGCCCAGTATTGAGCAAGTGCGCATGGTGTCTAGTGGTACAGAGGCCACGATGAGTGCGCTGCGTCTTGCGCGTGGCTACACAGGTCGAGATTGCATTATTAAATTTGAGGGCTGTTATCACGGCCATGCCGATAGTTTGTTGGTGAAGGCAGGCTCAGGCTTACTGACATTTGCAGATTCCACACAAAATGCGCCATCTTCTGGTGGCGTTCCTCATGACTTGGTGAAACACACCTTGGTTTTGCCTTACAACGATGTTGCGGCACTTGAAGAGGTTTTCAAAAAGCAGGGTGATCAGATTGCAGCTGTAATCTTGGAGCCTATTGCTGGGAATATGAACTTGATAAAGCCGTCAACAGCATTTTTAGCGGCGCTGCGCAGTTTGACTAGCCAATATGGCAGCGTGTTGATTTACGACGAGGTGATGACCGGATTTAGAGTAGCCTTGGGCGGCGCCCAATCTTTACAAGGGATTGTTCCTGATCTAACTTGCTTAGGCAAAGTAATGGGCGGCGGTATGCCGATGGCGGCTTTTGGTGGCAAGAAAGAAATCATGTCTAAGTTGGCACCGTTGGGTAACGTTTACCAGGCGGGCACTTTGTCGGGCAATCCTGTTGCGGTAGCTGCCGGATTGAAGACCTTGGAAATCGTTTCGCGTGAAGGTTTTTATGAGTGTTTAACTGGTCAAACAGAAAAACTCATGGCAGGTTTAAAGCAGGCAGCAGATGCGGCTAACGTTCCCTTTGCGGTCGATAGTGTTGGGGGTATGTTTGGTTTCTACTTTGCCGACCAAGTCCCCACTTCTTTTGAAGAGGTGACTAAAACCAATATTGAGTCGTTTAAGAAATTCTTCCACTTGATGTTAGATCAAGGTGTGTATTTGGCGCCCTCAGCATATGAGGCTGGCTTTACATCCATTGCGCATGACAATGCCGTTCTGGATGAGATTATTGCTGCCGCCCATAGCGCTTTTAAGAAACTGTAGCCCGAGCAATTCAGCGGTTTACATTCTGAGCGGGTGATCGTAGCCAGTTACTTGGATGATTTCCAGGCCCTTACTTGCTTTGCCTGACTCGGGAATTTCCATGGCGGTGAGTTTTCCACCCCACACACAGCCAGTATCAAGGCCGATGACATTCCCTTGTCGAAGCAGGCCCAAAGTTGACCAGTGACCAAAATAGATCAAGGTATTCTTCGTTTTTCTCTTGGGGGCTTTAAACCAGGGAACATATCCCTTGGGTCCATCTCCAAAACCTTCTTTGCTTTCAAATTCCATCATGCCGGCAGGGGTGCAAAAGCGAATACGTGTCAGGGCATTGGTAATGACGCGAAGGCGCTCATACCCCTTCAGCGAGTGGCTCCACTTCTTGGGGGTATTGCCATACATATTTGCCAAAAAGTCTTTATAGGATTTTTTGCGTAGCGCCTTTTCCACCTCTTGAGCGCATTCAATCGTTTGCTGGAGATCCCATTGGGGTAATACTCCCGCGTGGACGGTAAGTACTTTGCCATTACTCAGTGCCATAGGTCTGTGACGTAACCAATGAATTAACTCAGCCCTATCGGGAGCATCCAGAATGGGTCGTAAGGTATCCAATCCTTTAGTCATGCGGATGCCTGCATCTACAGCAAGTAGATGCAAATCGTGATTACCTAAAATACATTCAATTCGCTGCTCTTCTTGTAGTCGCTTAAGGTAGCGTAAAGTGCCTAGCGAATCAGGGCCGCGATTGACAAGATCTCCCAAGAAAATCAACTTGGATTTAGAGGGAATTTTTTTGACTAGGGTCTTCAGGGATGGTGCGCACCCCTGGATATCCCCAACTGCGTAGATCTTGCTCATACCCTATATTAAATCGGAAAGTATATCGAGGCTCAATACTTTAGTTGGATGGAGATTCGGGGCTGACTTTTTTCACCACGCTATATCGCACTAAGGTCTTTTTGCGAGCCTCATCATGATTGACTACTGGTAGTGGATAGTCTCTCCCCAAAAGAATGCCTGCAGCTTCTAGTTCAATATGGCCTGATTCCCAAGGCGCATGAATTGACTTCTTGGAGAGCTTATCTAATTGAGGTAAGTAGCGGCGGATAAATTTCCCCTCCGGATCAAATTTCTGGGATTGAGTGATGGGATTAAAGATCCTAAAGTAAGGCTGGGCATCGCATCCTGAAGAGGAGGCCCATTGCCAGCCACCATTATTGGAGGACAGTTCAAAATCATTCAGATGTTGAGCAAAATACATTTCCCCCCAACGCCAATCAATTCCTAGATCTTTGGTTAAAAAGCTGGCAACGACCATGCGCAGGCGATTATGCATATAACCGCTTTGATTGAGTTGGCACATGGCCGCATCTACCAATGGATAGCCCGTTTTTCCGTCACACCAGGCTTTGAATAATTTTTGGGCATGAGTACCACTTTCCCATTCAATATTGTCATAGTCGGGCTTGAAGGATGCTCCCTCAGCTAGGCGAGGGTGGTTAGCGAGAATCATGAAATAGAAATCTCGCCAAATGAGTTCGCTTAACCAAATTGTGGCGCCCATACTGCCTGCAAGCATGCGACGATGCGCCTCACGAACTAGCCCTCGGATGGAGAGCATGCCAAAACGTAGATGGGTTGAGAGATAGCTTACGCCTTTGATGGCTGGGAAGTCTCTACCAATTTGGTATTGATCGATTCGATGAAGGAAGTCCTCCAGAAATGCTTGGCCGCCTTCGGGGCCCGGTGGCAAGTAAGTTTCAATCCCAGTTGGTGCAAAGCCCATGGATTCTAGGGATGGAAAAGGGGCTTGTAATGTTTTTGGAATTGCCGCAAATTGACCTTTGGCAGGCGAGCACTCGTAGGCTGCAATATCTTTTTCTTGTAATGTTCTGAGCCAGTTATTTTTATACGGAGTGAAGATCGAAAAAACCGTGTTTGAATTGGTCAGAATTTCTTTTTTCTCGAAAATGACTTGATCTTTAAAGGTCTCAAACTCAATATCCGCCTGATCTAGTGATGCTGCAACGGACGCATCGCGTGCAATGGCAGATGGCTCGTAGTCATGATTGGTATAGACGGTTTGCACACCTAAGGTGCGAGCAATGTTTGGAATGCATTCCGTCGGCTTACCCACCTGAACAATGAGTCCACCACCTTGTTTCCGTAACTCCCCATCCATTTTCTGGAGACCTTGCCAAATAAAATCGACGCGACGATCATGCGTTAAGACGCCACTCGTCAGATCAGCTGTCTTGAGTGGCTTAAGAATGCCCGTATCGAAGATGAAGGCCACCCAGACCTGGGCATTATTAGCGAGGGCATGGTGAAGCGCTGCGTTGTCATACAGACGCAGGTCACGGCGGAGCCAAACAAGAGCTTTTTTCATAGCCACTATATTAGGGCTTATTAGCCGATTACGTTTGGTCTGCAGGTAATATGGGCCTTATATGGACACCTTATTTTTTATCTTTTCGAAGATAGTGCAGTTTTGCATTGAACCCTTAAATTGGGTCATTGTCTTTGTAACGCTCAGCCTTATATTTCTTGGGCTTAAAAAGCCCCACTTGTGCAAACGATTCCTGCTACTGGCTTTAGCAGATTTATTACTGGTTGGCTGGTTGCCATCTTCTGAGGTTTTTTTAAGAATGCTCGAGGATGCGGTCCCCAAGGTCAATCTCACGCAAATGTCAGAAAAAGACTTTGGTGGAATCATTATTTTGGGTGGTGCAATTGAGGGGGGTGAAATTGCCATGGATCGGGGTGAGATTTCCATTTACTCATCAGCAGAAAGAGTTACCAAGGGCTTTGAGCTCATTCGCCAATACCCAGATTTGCCCTTTATCTTCAGTGGTTTCTCTGGCCGCCTCTCACCTAAGGGGGTGTCAGAGGCAGATGCTTTTAAGCAGCTAATTGCAGAGCAGGGTTTGCTCGATAAATACGCCCATTATGAAAATCAATCACGTAATACTTATGAGAATGTAGCCTTTATGAAGCCCATGATTTTAGAGTTCGGAGCTCAGGGCACGAATGACACTCAAAAACCCTGGCTGCTAATTACCTCGGCATCTCATATGTACCGATCTCTCAAGATATTCCAAAAACAAGGAATCGAGGTCATGCCAGTTCCCGTTGATTACCAAACTGCCAATCGTTTGCGGTGGAGTAGATTTGATTTGGAGGATGGTGTACAAAACTGGAATAAGTTGATGCATGAGGTAATTGGCTTATTGGCTTACTGGATTGCTGGAAAGATCTAGCAATAATTCGGTAAAATAGACTTACATGAATACGGCTAAGAAAGCCCCTGTGGGTCAATCTCCACTACCCAATTTGTCCACCCAGACTGAGCAAAAAAATGCTTCTGGGTCTTCAATTTCTTTTTCTGCAAGCCACCTCGCCAACCAATTTTTGATTGCCATGCCAGGCATGGTTGACCCCAATTTTGCGGGTTCAGTCATTTACCTTTTTGAGCATACCGAGCGAGGTGCTATGGGTTTGGTGATCAATCGGCCTACTGAAGTTGATTTGGCAACGCTGTTTGACAAGATTGAACTCAAGCTGGAGATTGCTCCCTTGCTTCATCAGCCGGTGTATTTTGGCGGCCCAGTGCAGATTGAGCGTGGATTTGTCTTGCATGAACCCACTAAAGATATTGTTTATAGCTCTTCTTTGGCAGTTCCTGGTGGTCTGACGATGACTACCTCTAAGGATGTTTTGGAGGCAGTCGCAACTGGGGGCGGCCCGGAGAAGTTTCTGATGACGCTGGGGTATGCAGGATGGAGTGCTGGCCAGCTAGAGGAAGAAATCACCTTAAATGGTTGGATGAATGTACCTTTATCTCAGCAGCAAATGATGGACATTATTTTTGATACGCCCTCTAGTCAGCGCTATGAACGGACTATGAGTCATTTAGGCTTTGATCCTTCTCGCTTATCTGGTGAGGCGGGGCATGCCTAAGGGGATGGGGGCTAAAGAGCTAACAGTAATGGCCTTTGACTTTGGCACAAAGCGCATTGGCGTAGCCGTAGGAAATACCGTTACTCAGGCGGGCCAGCCTATCAAAACGATCGCGGAGGTATCTGATGATGCTCGTTTTAAGGTGATTGCAGGCCTTTTGAAGGAGTGGCAGCCAAATCGTCTAGTGGTAGGGATGCCATGTCACCCTGATGGTGCCGAGCACGAAATGAGTGCTAAGGCCCGCCGTTTTGGCAATCAACTGCATGGACGCTTTCAGTTGCCAGTCGATTGGGTGGATGAACGCTACACATCGGCGGTTTTAGAGGGTAATTCCGAGATGCGAGACAATTTGGATGCCGAGTCTGCGGCCTTAATTTTGGAACAGTATTTTCTTGAGAAGAATTGGATTAGTTGAGATGAATGCAGAGCAGTCCTATCTGAAATTGCTAGAAGTCATTAGACAGCGTAAAGACGCCAATGAAGTTTTTGAGTTGGCAGGTTTAGCAATGGGCGGCGCCTGGATTGCGGAGCGTTTAGCTGCGGATCTGAATTTGCCTCGCTATGGTGTGATTAATGTGGCATTTCATCGAGATGATTATGCTGAAAAAGGAATGACTGCACTTCGCACTGCAAGCACTATGTCTACCAGTCTTCCTTTTGAGGTGAATGGCAGCAACATCATCTTGATTGATGATGTGTTGCTTACTGGCCGCACTGTTCGCGCTGCACTGAATGAGCTTTTTGATTTTGGTAGGCCTGCGAAAGTTGAGTTGATGGTCTTGGCTGATCGTGAGGATCGTGAGCTACCGATTGCTGCAGACTTTGCCGGCGAGCAGGTGAGCATTCCAGATAATCAAATTTTAGTTTTAGAAAAAGATGGCGCTGGCAAGTTCAGCTTCCAATTAGAGGAGCGTGCAGCATGAGCGTTGATATCACTTCAGTCAATACTCCGGTAAATCAATTTAATAGTGCTGGTGAGTTAACTCACTTACTCACCTTAGAGGGTTTGCCGAAAGAGCAGATTCTTCATATATTAGATACAGCACAGCAATTTGTCAGTGTGACTGATCCCGCTAGAGAGGTGAAGAAGGTTCCCTTGCTTCGAGGCAAGAGCGTCTTCAATCTATTTTTTGAAAACTCCACACGCACGCGTACCACTTTTGAAATTGCTGCAAAGCGTTTATCGGCCGATGTAATCAATTTGGATATTTCTACATCCTCGACAGCTAAAGGGGAGAGTCTATTAGATACGATTGACAATCTGGTGGCCATGCAGGCTGATATTTTTGTCGTGCGCCATGGTGTTTCTAGAGTCCCTATTGACATCGCTCAACATGTGCCTGCGCATGTTCACGTAGTCAATGCAGGTGATGGCAGTCATCAACATCCGACCCAGGGTTTGTTGGATATGTATACGATGCGCCACTTTAAGAAAGACTTTAGTGGCTTGAAGGTCGCCATTATTGGCGACATCGTACATAGTCGCGTTGCCAAATCCAATATCTGCGCTTTGAGAACTTTGGGCTGTACGGATATACGTGCGATTGGCCCTGAAAGCCTATTGCCAAGTGATCTAGGGATGCTTGGGGTGAAGGTCTTTCACAGTATGGAAGAAGGGCTGAAGGGGGTTGATGTGGTGATGACCCTACGTATTCAGAAGGAGCGCATGGAGGTAGGGCAGGTTCCAGAGGGCGATGCCTTCTTTAAGCAGTATGGCTTGACTCCTACACGTTTGGCATTAGCTAAGTCTGATGCCATCGTAATGCACCCTGGCCCCATGAACCGTGGTGTGGAAATTGATTCGGCAGTAGCCGATGGCCCTCAATCCGTGATTCTGAATCAAGTTACCTTTGGTATTGCCGTACGGATGGCTGTGATGTCGATTGTTGCCGGCAATTAGTCGCCACTCACTAATGCAAAAAAAGAACTGGTTAATCCTGTCCCATGGTTTCAATATGGATGGCAGGGCATCGAGCCTCACTATCACCGATAAGATTCCTTATTTATTAGAAGCTGGTGTTGAGCCAATTGTATTTAGTGCAATTACCGGAATCAAGGATCATCGTTTTCCACATAAACAGTTCTTAGCTTGGGGCCCGGCAGCATTTCGTTTTGATTTCCGCCATTGGATTGCTAATCAATACGGTAGGGGAATTTTTTATAAAGTTTCCACAGGGCTTGTTTCCTTATTGCTTGCCCCCTTTATTGCACTGGAGAAATCTTTTCTTGGTTACTCCAGCCAATGGTCTTGGGCAATGCCTGCATTTGTGCATGGCTTACGCCTGATACGCGAAGGCAAGATAGATATTATTTATTCCACTGGGGGTGCTTGGTCTGCACACCTAGCCGGGCTTTGGCTGAAGAAAAAAACCGGACTTCCCTGGATTGTAGAAATTCATGATCCCTTGGTGATTCGCAAGGATCCGAATGATCAGGGATTTGAGAAGCCTAAAAATCGAGATGCCCAATTTCGTCAGTATTTAGAAAAGCAAATTTGTAAATACGCAGATTTAGCCTGGTGGTTTACAGATGGTGCTTTGCATTATGCAAAAGTGCGCAATCCTAATCTCAATACACCAGGCAATGCACATGGGTTTATGCTGATGCCAGGCGCGCAGCCGCCGGGCGGACATGATTCTAATCAGGCCCACCGCTACAGTGAGTATCTGAATCTTTGCCATTTTGGGTCTTTGGCAAATGACCGTTCGCTCGCAACAGTCCTTGGCGCGCTTGTCTCGTTATTTGGGAGATATCCAGAGGCACGGCAACATATTAGGGTGCATGCTTATGGTGCTCCTTTAGATCCGTTGACGGTTGAGGCTCTTCAGGCGCTGAAATTGGATGATGTCCTGCTCGCGCATGGCCGCTTAGAGAGGGATCTCCCAACTGGTAAATCTGGTAGAGAAAGAGTGGCAGAGAAAATGCGATCTGCGGATGTATTGATACTCTTGCATGGCAATGATGAGTGGTGTGCTGAGTACATTCCCTCTAAGCTGTATGATTACCTTTGGACAGGTAGACCTATCTGGGGTATTACTCATCGCAATCCCCAGTTAGATCAGATGTTGCTAGATAGGGGGGCGTATTTGAGTCCACAGAATGAGGCGGCAGAAATCAAAAGCACTTTAGAGGAAATTTGGTTGGACTGGAGTAATAAAAAATTAATTCAACCCATCTGGAAGCCGATTGGTGTTGATCAGGCAGTGGTTTCCATCATGACAGAAGTTCTCAAGATCTCAGAGTAAGCAAGAGGAATTCATTTGAAAGACTTCGTTCTTTATTGCAAATCTTATTCCAGAGATTTCCTACGCCTTAAAAGACTTATAGACTCGGTCAAGCGACATAACGTCGATCAAATTCCGTTCTACATTTCCACGCCAGCCTCTGAGAAAACCCTGGTAGATGAGGTGCTCGGCATAAGTGATTTTCAGTGGGTGGCAGATGAAGAGATCGTTGCCGCCAATCCTCGGTCTAATTTAGTGAAATACCTTGAAATGCCGGGAGCAATTTCTCAGCAAATCGTTAAGGCGGAGTTTTGGCGTTTAGGTTTGACGGAGAATTATCTATGCTTAGATTCTGATAGCAAATTTATTTGCGACTTCAAGAAATCTGATTTTGTATCTAATGAAAATGTACCTTATACGGTTCTTCATCAGAATAAAGAGTTATTTCAGATTGCTGCCAATCGTGGCCATCAAAATGTAGGGCATGATCTTAGGGTGGAGGCTGAGCGCGTAAGGGATTTATTTAAAAGAGTGGGGCCTAATTTTTATTGCGCTCCGGCGCCATTTAATTGGTCTGCAAAGGTTTGGCAATCTTTGGATCAGAGGTATTTGCAGTTGCAGGGAAAGAGTATTTGGGATCTCATATCCCATGACTACCCTGAATCCTTGATTTATGGAGAGGCATTGATGAAGTATCATGCCATTCCTTTGATTGCTATTGAACCTTTGTTTAGAACCTATCACTATGACTGGCAGTATTTTTTAATGAAACGCCTAGGCGAGAACGAAAAGAAATTGGCGAAAAATTATCTTGGAGTCATTTATCAGTCTGCTTGGGATCTGGATAATCATTTTGGTGCGAAAAATAAATCTCTACCATCGCGCGTGCTGAGGCGCATTAAGCGAATTGGCCGTTATTTACAAAGTTATTTTTGATGTTTAACTCCCCTCTGGTTAGCGTGTTAATGCCTGCCTATAACTCTGAAAAATATATTGCAGAGTCTATTCAGAGCATTTTGAATCAAACCTTCGAGAATTTTGAGTTATGTATCTTGAATGATGGTTCTACTGACCGAACTGCTGAAATTATTGATCAATTTAATGATCACCGGATTGTCAAAATTCACAGGTCAAAAAATGGTGGGCTTGTATCTGCTCGCAACACATTAGTTGAGGGGGCAAGGGGAAAATACATTGCTTACCTAGACAATGATGATGTTGCCTTCCCGGATCGACTTGCAAAACAGTATGCATTTTTGGAGGCCGATAAAGCCGATGTATGCAGTGGCGCACATCAGACTTTTAACGAGGAAACTGGAGAGAGGCGAAATTCTAAAGAGCGGTATACGGATGCTGATATTAGAGCCCTGATTTCAGTCTATTGCCCTTTATGCAACCCAGCTGTGATGGGGCGCGCTGAAATCTTTAAGAAATTTCCCTATCGCGCTGGAAATGATCATGCAGAGGATTATTCTCTTTGGCAAGAGATTGCATTGGCAGGATATAGGTTTGCTAATTTAAAGGATAAACTGATTACCTATCGAATTCATCCAAAACAAATTAGTCGTATAGCCAATGTAAGCGCAGCTAAGATTTTTGACCAATGCAGGTCAAACTACATCGTTAGTCTTGGTATCGACTCTGAGTTGTCTCCTAGAAGTATGCCCTTTCAAGAAAGAATTAAAAAAGCACCAAGATTTTTGTTTGCGATTAATCGCCGTATCAGAAATATTTCTTTTTCGGCAAATTATCAGATCTATGCTAGGTTTCAGTATAGGGGAAACGGACTTCTTACTCTATTCACGAGATTGGAGCGTCTTTTGTTTTCTTGGTTTGCGACTTTGACGGGCTACTTTTAAATTCTATTCCATCTCATTGGCAATAGATCATCCCAATTCACCTTTGGGTCATTTGTCCATTTTTCTGGGCAAATGACAATATTAGTATCGCTTCGTGTAAGCCAAGCGCCCCACCAGCTCAGAGAGCTATTGGCGATTAAATGATTTTGACAGCGTGTCATTAACTCCAACTCTTGAATCACTGCATCGCTATTTTGAAGTGATTCAATGAAAGTAATTCTTTCTTGATATGGAAGATTTTCCTTGGCCCAGGCCATGTCATCAGAAAATACAAAGAAATGGGTATCTGGAATTTTCTCCAAAAGAATCCTCATGCCTTTTTGGTAATATTCAAGACCAATAAAGCCGTGTACTTTTGCAGCACTCGTTAGATGTACGTAGTCTCCACGACGTACATGCACCATGGTGGAATTGCAGCCTTTAATTTGGTTGAGATAGATTTGATAATGAGGCTCTAACGAATCTTTGGGGCTTATTTCAGTCTGAAGTATTTTTTTGATTGATTCAAAGTAATGGTAAGACTGCCAATAACCTATTAGGTAAGGATTTTGCGATTTGAAGGCGGGCGCCTTTAGTATTCGTGGGTCAAAGCTATAAGGCGTTATTTCTGAATAAATATAGGGGTTTATTGGCCATAGATTCTGAATAAGGCGATGAATACGTTTGGGTCTCTTCGGCTGCGGCTCAAATGAGATTAAAGCCCCTTTAGTGTTTAAGGCGGTGAGTAACAACTTTCTAGGAGTTACATCATCATAACTAGTGGCGTACCAGCCATCGTCGAGTAATAAGGCGCTTTGGTAGCGATGTGATAGAGCTCTAGCAGTGGCGTACTGAAACAGCTGATTGCCTAGGCCGCCTTGGAGCTGTGCGATGATATTCATGGTTGGGTATTAAAGCATTAAATTGTTATAGCTTGAAGTACTTTTCAGATCATTTATTCATTATGGCTAATTTATGTTGGTAGGCAGCATTTATGGGTGGGAACCCGGAAAAGACGACCTCTTTGATCCGTTGAGCTTGCGCAATCGTGATGATTGTTTGGAACCAATGCGCGAGTTGCGGAAGTATGCGCTGACCAAAGGGATTGAGCTCCATACCGTAGATGTTGTTAAAGATCTTGGTCTGACCCCATCTTTTAATTTATATGTAGAGTCCATATCTGTTGACCGCAGCGCGCCTGGTAAAAACTGCCTTTTACTCCTTGAAACTTCACTTACCGTCCCGATCAATGATGATTTTGATTACCTCAACCAATTTGATGAAATTTTTACCTGGAATATGGATTTATTAGGGAGTCGTTTCAATGGAGCCCCCAACGCTTTGCTTAATCATATTGGGTTGACGCAGATCCGTTTGCCCAATCCCGTTCCTCATGATTTTTTTGGAGGATATCCACCATTTGGTTTTGCTAGTCGACCACAGTTCTGTTGTTTAATTGGGAGCAATCGCCATGCTAGCCGGTTTGACGGACGAGAACTTTACTCGGAAAGGGTAAGGGCTATACGCTGGTTTGAGAGAAATGCGCCACATCAATTTCATTTATATGGTAATGGTTGGAAGGTGCCAAGAAAGCGTTTGGGTCGTCTTGGAAAGATAATCTATCGCTTAGAAAAAGTAATTCCATTTTTGACTAGAAAACCAGTTTTCCCTAGCTACCAAGGCGCAATCTCTACAAAATGGTCGGCCCTTAGTAGATCTCGATTTTGCATATGTTTTGAAAATGCTCGAGATATTCCAGGGTATCTTACTGAGAAAATTTTTGATTGTTTTTTTGCAGGCTGTATACCTGTATATTTAGGGGAGAAAAATATACAGAATTGCATATCGCCAGAGTGCTTTATCGATTTTAGAAATTTTAAATCCTATGATGACCTATATCAATACTTAAGTTGTATGCCGGAATCCGAATTTATCAAAATGCAAAATGCTGCTAGAGAATTTATTTTTAGCAATGCTTTTATGCCTTTTAGCTCTCAAATTTTTGCTAGTACAATTATTGATAGAATTTATAGACAAATTACCTAAATTCCAATATCAATTAAGGGTACTATGATTTTAGTAACAGGTGGAGCCGGCTTCATTGGAGGTAATTTCGTACTTGATTGGCTTAAGTCGCCTACTAATGAGGGGATTATCAATTTAGATAAGTTGACCTACGCCGGCAATTTAGCAACTCTTGAGTCTTTGAAGAATGATCTGCGGCATATTTTTGTTCATGGGGACATTGGCGATAAGGATTTAGTTGCCTCATTGCTCAAAGAGCACCAACCGCGTGCGATTGTCAATTTTGCCGCTGAAAGCCATGTAGATCGATCCATTCATGGCCCGGCTGAATTTGTCACCACTAATATTGTCGGCACCTTTAATTTACTTGAGTGTGCTCGTGAGTATTGGAATAGCTTGGATGAGTCCGCCAAACACGCATTCCGCTTTCACCATGTTTCAACAGATGAGGTCTACGGATCTCTTTCTGCGACTGATCCTGCTTTTACGGAAACCAACCCTTATGAGCCCAATAGCCCTTACTCGGCTTCCAAGGCTGCCTCTGATCATTTGGTGCGGGCTTGGTTCCATACCTATGGCTTTCCGGTTGTAACGACCAATTGTTCCAACAACTATGGCCCTTATCATTTTCCCGAGAAGCTGATTCCATTAGTCATTCTCAATGCGCTGAACAGTAAGCCATTACCGATTTATGGTGACGGGCAGCAGATTCGCGATTGGCTGTATGTTGGAGACCATTGTTCTGCAATTCGGGAGGTGCTGGCGAATGGCAGGCTTGGAGAGACATATAACATTGGCGGCTGGAATGAAAAGGCTAATATGGATGTTGTCAAAACCATCTGCAGTATTTTGGATGAGCTAAAGCCGCGTTCTGATGGCAAATCCTACGCCGAGCAGATTACCTTTGTTAAGGATCGTCCTGGCCACGATCGTCGCTATGCAATCGATGCGAGTAAGGTGGAGCGCGAGCTTGGCTGGAGACCTGCAGAAACTTTTGATACTGGCATTCGGAAGACGGTGCAATGGTATTTAGATAATCCAGTATGGGTAGAGGGTGTAGTCAGCGGCTCTTATCGCGACTGGGTTCAAAAGCAGTACAGTTAGACCAATAGATAGCGTTTATGAATATCTTAGTGTTTGGTAAAGATGGGCAATTGGGGAAAGCTTTTTATACCCTGCTCGATTCGAAATTACCGGCTTTAGTTGATAAGTTCAATATTCAATACCTAGGTCGCGCAGAGTGTGATCTTTCTAAAGCTAGTGCTTTGAATGTGCTCTTGAGCCAATTTCAACCTAATCTCATTATTAATGCGTCCGCATACACAGCTGTTGATAAGGCTGAGGTGGAGGCGGATCTGGCTTTTGCGATTAACGCCACGGCCCCGGAGATCATGGCGCAATATGCTGCAGAGCACGGCGCCACTTTTTTGCACTACTCAACAGATTACGTATTTGATGGTGAGAAGTATGGGTTTTATCTTGAGGATGACATGCGCAATCCTTTGGGCGTTTATGGCAAAAGTAAGGCTGCTGGTGAAGAGGCCATTGCAAAAGCATTTGCCAATCACACCACGGGTCAATATGCTATTTTCCGAACAAGCTGGGTGTATGGCGATGGTGGAAATTTCATTCGTACCATTTTGCGTTTGGCTAAAGATCGTGAAGAATTGAAAGTGATTGAAGACCAGTATGGTGTTCCCACTAGTGCTCAGTGGTTAGCTAAACTCAGTCTAGATTTGGTGATGGATGCGCAGGGAGCCTTCACCAGGTTCCCATCTGGTATTTATCATGCCGTTCCCGCTGGTGAGATCAATTGGTATGGTTTGGCTTCTTTCGCGGTGCAGGCTGCCTTGGATGCTGGGGTTACATTGAAAGCGTGCCCAATCAGTATTAAGCCAATTCCTGCGGTGGAATACCCATTGCCGGCCCCAAGACCCATGAATTCCAGGATGTCTACCGATAAGCTTCGTCGGCTCTTTGAGGGGCGAGGCGATATGCCAAAATTAGAGCAACTCAATCAGCCGTGGGATGTAGATGTAAAGACTTATGTTTCCCAGCTCGCTAAAGACGGACTTATCTAGAAAGCAAGTAATGACCGCACACCCGATGAATCGTAAAGGCATTATTTTGGCAGGGGGCTCTGGTACTCGTTTGTACCCAGTAACTCAAGCTGTTTCCAAGCAGCTCATGCCTGTCTATGACAAGCCCATGGTGTATTACCCTTTGACCACATTGATGCTTGCGGGCATACGCGATATTTTGTTGATCTCTACACCGCATGACACTCCGCGATTCTCGGAGTTGCTGGGTGATGGTTCCCAATGGGGTCTCAATATCGAGTATTGCGTTCAACCCTCCCCGGATGGTTTGGCCCAGGCGTTTACTTTGGGCAAGAGTTTCGTGGGCAATCATCCAAGCGCTTTAGTATTGGGCGACAATATTTTTTACGGCCATGAATTAGTTAGTCAGCTGAATAGTGCACATACACGTAATGGCGGTGCAACGGTATTTGCTTATCATGTCACCGATCCAGAGCGTTACGGTGTTGTTGAGTTTGATAAAGACTACAAAGCACTCTCAATTGAAGAGAAGCCTCTTAAGCCCAGAAGTAATTACGCGGTAACGGGATTGTATTTTTACGATAATCAAGTGTGCGATATTGCCTCATCCATTAAGCCCAGCGCACGTGGTGAACTAGAGATCACCGATATTAATCGCGTTTATCTTGAAAAGAATGAGTTGAGCGTGGAAATTATGGGCCGTGGTTTTGCTTGGCTAGATACCGGTACACACGATTCTTTGCTGGATGCTGCCGGTTTTATTGCTACTTTGCAAAAGCGTCAAGGTCTCATGGTGGCATGCCCTGAAGAGATTGCCTATCGCCAAGGCTGGATTAGCGCAGAGGATGTTCTGAAGGTCGCCACGCAGTTGAGTAAGAATAGCTACGGCCAATACCTGAATAAGATTTTGAATGAGCTCAATACCTCTTCTCAGCCCGTTTCTTTATCGCATAAGAAGGCGATTAGATGAGCTCAACTTCCAAGCTATTGGTTACGCCAACAGCCATTCATGATGTGCTGACTATTGAGCCTAAGGTTTTTGGTGATGAGCGGGGTTGGTTTACCGAGTCGTTTAATGCAGAAGACTTTTCCCTGGCAACCGGTTTGGATGTTCAGTTTGTTCAAGACAACCATTCTTTTTCTCGTCAATGGACATTGCGTGGTTTACATTACCAGCTAGAGCAAGCGCAAGGTAAATTGGTGCGCGTTGTAGCTGGCAGTGTTTTTGATGTCGTCGTTGATATTAGAAAAGATTCATCCACTTATGGAAAATGGGCCGGTGTCGAATTGAGCGCCCAAAATCACAAGCAGCTATGGATTCCTGCGGGATTGGCGCATGGCTTTTTAGTTCTGTCTGAGACGGCGGAATTTCTGTACAAGACCACAGATTATTACCATCCCCAGAGTGAGGCCTGCTTGGCCTGGAATGACTCTACGGCGGCCATTGAATGGCCCCTGCCAGCAGGCGTTACCCCCAACATGAATGCCAAGGATTCTGCGGGTCTATCTTGGGATGCTGCGCCTAAGTTCTAATTGACTATAGGCTTGCTGGTAAAAGATAAGATAATGCTCGTATGAGCGCTTCTCCCAAAATCCTGTTGGTAAAACTTTCATCCCTTGGGGATGTATTGCATAACTTACCGATTGTGTGGGATTTGCGTACACGACTACCAGATGCGCAAATTGATTGGGTGGTAGAAGAGGCTTATGTGCATTTGCTCAGCCCCCTTCTATCTCGAGAGGGTTTTAAAGGAATTGACCGAATCATTCCTTTTGGCCTGCGGCGCTGGAAGAAAAACCTTTTTAGTTTGTCCACCTGGAAAGCATTTTTTGCTTTTCGGAAAGCGCTGCAAGAAACTACCTATGATGTCCTCATTGAAACCCAGGGTTTACTGAAATCTGCCGTCGTATGCTCTTTGGCAAAAAAGAGTTCAAATGTGGTGATTGCTGGCCTAGCCAATGCAACCGAGTTTTCTGGGTACGAGCCATTGGCAAGATTATTTTATAGCCAATCTGTTCAGGTTCCAACGCAATGTCATGCAGTCGATCGTTCGCGCTGGGTCATGTGTTCTGCTTTAGATTGGCCATTGTTGGAGCGCTCAAGTGCACCACAGTTTTACCCTAAAGAGTTTGTTGGCGGCGTTGCGCAAACTACTGTGGAGGGCTTAAAGAGTCCTTATGTCCTTTGTTTTCATTCGACTGCTAGAGCGGCTAAGCGTTGGTCGAATAGCCATTGGATTGCCTTGGGCAAAGAGTTGACCAGCCGTGGGTATCAAGTAGTTTTCCCTTGGGGAAACGCTGCTGAGAGGGCGCTTAGTGAATCACTTGCTGCGCAGATATCAGGCGCTTTTGTGCCGCCTGCTTTTTCTATCGAAGAGGCCTTCGCCGTGATATCAGGAGCTGATTTAACGGTGGGAGTCGATACCGGACTGACACATTTAGCCGCCGTACTCAATAAACCAACTGTAGAAATTTACTGCGATTCTCCACGTTGGAAGACTGAGGCTTATTGGTCTAGCAACATTTGCAATCTTGGTGATATGCAAAGTCCCCCAAGCGTTGCAGAAGTTCTTCGCGCATCTTTAATGCTTCTACAGCAAACTTAATTTTTCAGTTTTTAGCGAAGCAAGGTGTTGATGGAAATCAGATCTTCATCCGACAATGCCGCCGCATGGGCTTTCAACTTAATGGCATTCAGAATGGTGTTGTAGCGTGCCTGTTGCAATTGTGAGCGAGTAGTGATCAGGGTATCCAATGCAATTAATACATCAATATTGATCAATGTGCCCACCTGGAATCCCAGCTTGCTAGATTCCAGCGCTAAGCTAGATGAGCGCTCAGCAGCCTCATAAGCCTTGACACTAGCTAAGCCTCCGTAGAAGCCGGTAAAGGCGGTACGCGTGTTTTGAGCAGCGGTACGACGGGCATTGTCATAGTTGGCTTTAGCTGCATCAAGCAATGCGGCATTTTGGCGAATCACGGAGCTACTAAATCCACCCGAAACCAATGGAATTGTCATCTGCAATGCTAGTGTGTTGTTGTAGATATTAGTTTGGGCAGGCGTTAAGCTGTTGGCAGTTCCGTTCGAAGTATTGTATCCAGCGGTTCCTACAAAGTTAACGGATGGATAGTTCAGCGCTTGCGATGCTCTATAAGTACTCTCCGCTACGCTGACTGAAAGCTGGCCGGCCAATACGTTGAAGTTGGCAGTCTCGGCTTGCAGTATCCAGTCATCTAGTGTTTGACCTTTAGGTAGTAGCGGGTTAACGCTATCGGCGATCGGAATACCATTAGCGTCTTTACTTTTGGAGCGAGGGTCTTTCAGGACGCCATCGATCTTTGCCTCTTTAACCAGGGGTTTCAATGCACCAACAGGTCGTCCTACCAATTGCTCTAAGATGCCCCGTTTTACAACAAGATCTGCTTGGGCAGCAATTTCTTGAGAGTTGGCAAGATCTAAGGCCGCTTGAGCTGTATTGACGTCAACAATAGTGGCAAGACCAGCATCAAACTTGGCTTGTGCAATTTCTAATTGTTGTTTGATCAGACTTTTTTTGTTGCGATAGAGCGCAACATTATCTTGGCTGGTAAGGGCATCAAAATAAGATTGCGATACTCGAATGATGAGATCCTGCTGCGCCAAGTAGAAGCGCATATCTGCAATTTTGGTATTGAGGTCACCTTGCTTAAACGCCTCAAGGGCAGCCATATTAAATACGGGCTGGGTGAGGGTAACGGTGTAGTTTTTTTGGTCGTATACCCGAGAGCCTGTCACGGCTCCTGAGGGCGCATTACCTGCAGTGTGTTGATAGTAGCGGGTGCCCCCAGGAACGGCGCTAGCTTGTGGCAGCAAGAGGGATAAGCCTTGCCAGTAGAGTTCTTTGCTCGCCTGATAGTTAAATCGCGCGGCATTGAGGACGGGGTCGCTAAAAGCCGCTTCTTGATATAGAAGAATCAGATCAGAGGCTTGACCAATATTGGCTGCATTACTCCCGCTAAGGTTCGAGGGGCTGCCATTGGTGGGTATTGCCTGCTTAGGGATGACTACCATTTGGGGTGGCATGTCTAGGCCAATTAAGGACTGCGCACTCATTGGAGTTGGCAATGATGGTTTAGCCCCATTGGCGCTTTGCGCAAAGATACTTGGCGAGAGGATGCTGAGTCCGAGCGTCTGGCTTAGGACTAAACCTAAGGTGCTGAGCTGCGAGCGGCGAAAGCGGGATAAATTCATCTAATTCAGATACTTTTCAATGTGCCCTGAAGTTTAAGGCTTATTTCAGTAAAACGCCTCAGTGGGCCTCTATTTTGCCAAATCCTCTTTAGAACCTCATCTATCTATAAAATCAGGGCTATGGATCTAATTTTGCTAAGTAAGGCCTTAATACTGGGGGTAGTGGAGGGCTTAACCGAGTTTTTGCCCATCTCCAGCACCGGACATCTGATTTTGGTGGGTGACTTGCTCGACTTTAATGACGAGCGGGGCAAGGCTTTTGAGGTCATTATTCAATTTGGCGCCATTTTGGCGGTTTGTTGGGAATTCAGGGTCAAGCTCTGGAGGGTGGCATCGACCATCAAGTCAAGCGCCATCTCACGTCGCTTTGTCATTAATCTATTGATTGCCTCCATTCCTGCGATGGGATTGGCTTTGGTGTTTGGCAAGCATATTAAGGCGGTATTGTTTGCCCCTATTCCAGTTGCCACCGCTTTCATTGTGGGTGCTTTGGTAATTTTTTGGGCTGAGCGTCGTCAGCAAAAGATCATCTCGAAAAAAGATCACATTCAATCGGTGGATGATTTGGCCCCATTGGATGCGTTGAAGGTGGGTTTAGCGCAATGTGCTGCCTTGATTCCGGGGACATCCCGCTCAGGCGCAACAATTATTGGTGGCATGCTTTTCGGCTTGCCGCGCGCGGTGGCGACGGAGTTCTCATTTTTCCTGGCAATCCCCGTAATTGGTGGTGCTACTGCCTATGAATTAATCAAGCTCTGGAAGAATCCTGTGTCACTGTCAGGGGACTTTACCTGGGCGATTGTGCTTGGATTTATTTCCGCCTTTATTTCCGCCTTTATTTGTGTGCGCTGGTTGATTCATTATGTGGCTGGTCATAATTTCATTCCCTTTGCCTGGTATCGCATCGTTTTTGGCATATTGGTTTTGCTGAGTGCCTATAGCGGTCTTGTCGCATGGTCTCACTAAGTGTTTGACCTCAATTAAGTAACTAATCTACTGGAATCGATATGGACGTATCAATTGACGCAATCACCAACAATATTCAACTGGCACTTGCCCCGGTATTTTTGTTGACTGCGGTAGCGACCCTCATTAATGCGATCTCAGCACGACTAGCTCGGTCGGTTGATCGCATGCGCGCAATTCAATATCGGATTCAGGAAGGTGTGATTCAGGACAAGGCCATCCTTAGTCACATGATAAAGGAGGCGACGGAGGCGAAGATTCGTGGTCGCTTATGTACTGCTGCCATTTTCTTTGATGTATTAAGTGGTGTATTTATTTCTTTAACGGTACTGGAGCTGTTTTTCTTCCAGGCTGGTGCCGTACGCTCTTTGCAAACCACCTATGTTATTTGGACTTTTGTACTTGGCTTAATCTCTTTTATGACTTCGCTCTCTATCGTACTGAGTGAGGTAGTGTATGCCTATCGCTCAGCCGGCTGGAACACCCCTTTTCCCAAATAATGAACCTTGGTATCTATTCCTATGAATAAAATTCTCATCACTGGCGGCGCTGGCTTTTTAGGCTCCCATCTCACTGAAAAACTGCTGAAAGAAGGCAATGAGGTTTTGGTCGTAGATAACTTCTTTACCGGCACCAAGCAAAATCTAGTGCACCTCTTAAGTAATCCCAATTTAGAAGTCATGCGTCACGATGTAACTTTTCCACTGTATGTAGAAACCAATCAGATTTACAACTTAGCTTGCCCAGCCTCACCAGTGCACTATCAATATGATCCAGTGCAAACTACTAAAACGAGTGTGCATGGTGCAATTAATATGCTCGGTCTTGCCAAAAGAACGAGAGCGCGCATCTTGCAGGCCTCTACCAGTGAAGTCTATGGCGACCCAGAAGTACACCCGCAACCAGAGGAGTATTGGGGCAGGGTCAACCCCATTGGGATTCGCTCTTGCTATGACGAAGGTAAGCGCTGCGCTGAAACCCTCTTCTTTGACTACAACCGTCAGCACAACTTGGATATCAAGGTTGTGCGCATCTTTAATACCTATGGCCCTCGTATGCATCCCAATGATGGGCGCGTTGTCAGCAACTTTATTGTGCAAGCCTTAAAAGGCGAAGATATTACGATTTATGGTGATGGCCAGCAAACCCGTAGCTTTTGCTATGTAGATGATCTGATTGATGCGATGATCAGGATGATGAACTCCGAAGAAGGCTTTACCGGCCCTGTGAATATTGGCAACCCTAGTGAGTTCACCATGCTACAGCTGGCAGAGGCTGTGCTTAAGCTCTCAGGCAGCAAATCGAAGATCATCCACCAAGCTTTACCATTGGATGACCCCAAACAACGTCAGCCTAATATTGAGCTAGCCAAAGCCAAGCTCGATTGGGAGCCTAAGGTGAATTTAGAGGATGGCCTTAAAGAGACGATTGCGTATTTTAAGAAGGTAGTTTCCTAAGTTGACATCAGAGAATCCAGTAAAACATTTCGATCGCATTCGCTCTTTTGTCCTGCGCGCAGGCAGGACAACTGCAGGACAACAGCGGGCGATAGAGGAGTTGGGCCCCCAGTTTTTAATTCCATTTCAGGATGAAGAGCTCAATCTTCAGGAGGCTTTTGGTGGCTCCTCGCATCCCAAGATCTTGGAGATTGGTTTTGGAATGGGTGAGACCACTGCCAAAATTGC
>CANFWB010000015.1 GCA_947450605.1 Burkholderiaceae bacterium | reverse complement strand
GAAGAAGGATTCGAACCTTCGCATGCTGGAATCAAAATCCAGTGCCTTAACCAGCTTGGCGATTCCCCTACAGGTCAATCTGAAGAAACCAAATTGTAAGCGGGATTTTTATTTAGCCCCCGAACAATTCGACCTATCCATCCTTTTGGCAGAGTTTGCAGAAGATTTTCCAGATCTGCGATATCCGTCGTCTTAGGGTCTAAGGCGGCAAATACGCTACTTCCAGAACCGGACATGCAAGGCGCCGAGTTTGGCACTGCCTTGTAAATCCAATCTAATGCTTGCTTCACTTCAGGACAATTCCGCACCGCTACTGCCTGACAATCATTTGATTGAAATGACCTTGGCGATGCAAGAAAGCCATCTATTGTAATCGGAGCGTGATCTCGGGTCAATTGAGGGTCTTGAAAAATCGGTGCAGTAGGGATGCCTTGATTTGGGAAAACCACCACAAAGTCTTGAGTTTCCAGGGGAATTGCTTGCAATCTCTCCCCAACGCCCTCTACAAAAGCATTTTGACCAAAAATGAAAAATGGTACATCTGCCCCTAGTTTGAGGCCGAGTGCACTCAAGGTAAGGGTATCGAGATGGAGATTCCAGAGCTGATTGAGGCCAATCAGTGTAGAGGCTGCGTCAGAAGAGCCTCCCCCAAGACCAGCTCCCATCGGAATCATTTTATTTAGGCTGATTTCAACGCCATGATCAAGCCTGCAGAAATCTTTTAATAGTTGTGCCGCGCGAACTACCAAGTCTTCTTCAGGGGGGACGCCCGGAATGGGATTGATGCGGCGAATGGTGTTTTCTGGGATGCGCTTCAGTGTAAGGACATCACACCAGTCAATTAGTTGAAAAACAGATTGAAGGAGATGGTAGCCATCTGCACGACGTCCAACAATATGCAAAAAGAGATTGAGTTTTGCTGGACAGCGCAGTTCTAGAGAATCACTCATTCGGGGTATCGAATACCAGGCGGATATCAATAGACCCGATATTAGAGCTGCGAGTCATAGTGAGTTTTTCTAACTGCCTAGTGTTGCCCCAGTTGTAGTTGAGGGTCCAGCCATCTTGTGTAATTTTGCTCACCTGCCCTTTTGCATTGCGTTCAATGCTCGCATTGCTGCCGGGGCGAGTTTGTCCGCGCAACCAGTCAGATAAGCCACGAGCAGGGAGCGGGAGTCCTAATGCATTTTGAATAAGGGTATCGGCATCAATCGCGGTAGTGATTTGACCATCTCGTTCCAGAATGGCCTCACCAGGCTTAATCGTAATTTTGGCAATTGATCCACCAACTGGATTCCGAATCTCCAATACATCGGTTAGCGCATCTTGAGTCAAAGTAAACCCACCGGAGCCGCCTTGATTTCTTCCCTCAGTAAGGCCGGTGACTTTGACTGCAAAACGCCCATCCCATGAGCCTTTGAGGGCAGTATCTGCTACCGACCAATCTGGTTTTAAGCGTTTTAACGTTTCTTTGAGGGTGGAGTTATTGGCATCCAGTTGTTGCCCTTTGCGCCACATATCTTCTGCTTCAGTTGGGCGATTCATCACCCAGAGGACTTCACCCATGTGTGCGGCAATATCCGCCTCAGGTTTGATGTTAAAGGCTTGCTGGAGTTGCTCTAGCGCTAAGGCATTTTTGCCCATACGAAAGTTCACCCAGCCAAGACTGTCCAAAATAAAACCATCCTTAGGCGAGAGTTCATGTGCTTTGCTAATGAGTTTGAATGCCTCTGGCAATTTCTGGTTGCGATCAGCTAGCGAGTAACCTAATGCATTCAAGCTATTTACATCATTCGGAGTCTTGCGCAAGATTTCGCGCAGTGTTTTTTCCATGACATCAATGTGCCCTGATTTTTCAGCAGACATTGCGTAGGTGTAGAGAAGACCGGGATCTTGTGGTTCTGGCTTGAGTGTCGAAACGATTTCGTAGAAGGCCCTTAATGCTTCAGATTCATCTGTTGCCTTAGCCAGCAGCGCCTGAATCTGCACCAAGGTATTTTCACGTTGTGCTGGAGTTTGCTGATTCAAAAGAGCGATGGCTGGTTTGACTGCATCTGACCAGCGCTGATTGAGGATCAGGAGGGTAACCAGTACTTCCTTGGGCTTGGTCTGTTTGGGCCCCGCTAGGCCATCCCAGACTTGGGCAGCTTGCAGCGCTAAATCCGGTGCGCCTGCCGTAATGGCAATCTCCATAGCCCTTTGTGCCAAACGAGGATCATCCAACTGGCGAGCAAGCTCTAAATAAGTGCTGTAGGCAAGACCAGCCTCACCGCGCTGTAAGGCGATTTCAGAAGCCAAGACCTCAAATACGGCTTCACCACTATCAAGGCTATTGGTTTTGGCATAGGCATGACTACAGGAGAGGCCGATGCCAAGCCCAGTGGCGAGCAGTAAGGCCCATAAAGAGGGCTTTAGTGAAAATGTGGTCATAAGCACATTCTAATCTGCGAATCTACAATCCATTTATGCCAGAACTCCCAGAAGTCGAAGTTACCCGATTGGGTATCCAACCCCATTTAGAGGGGCGTAAGCTCAGTGCTGTCAAAATCATTGATGGTCGTCTGCGTTGGCCTGTACCCAGCAATTTGGGTAAATTGCTTCCGGGTCAACGGGTCTTGGGTATAGAGCGACGCGGCAAATACTTGTTGATGGAGTTCGATACCGGCTATCTTTTGCTGCATTTGGGTATGACAGGAACTTTGCGGGTGCTACCGAGCAGCGATCCGCTGAAGCTACATGATCGTGTGACATTCGAGTTTGACAAGCTGAGTCTGCGTTTGCATGATCCTCGCAAGTTTGGCGCTGTTTTATGGCATCCAAAATCTAAAGGACCAATCGAGAGTTATACGCTCTTGCAAAAACTCGGGGTCGAGCCTTTCTCACCAGAGTTTGCAGGTGAGCTTGGTGCGGAAGTGTTGTATCAAAAATCCCGCAACCGTAGCATCGCAGTCAAACAATTTCTTTTGGCAGGGCAGGCGGTGGTGGGTGTTGGCAATATCTATTGCTCCGAAAGTTTATTTGAGGCGGGTATTCATCCAGCCAAAGCTGCTGGAAAGTTAACAAGGCCACAATGTTCTCGTTTGGCAAGCTCTGTAAGATCGATTTTGGAGAGAGCGATTGCCGCTGGCGGTAGCTCTTTGAAAGACTTCGTTAACAGCGCAGGCGATCCAGGGCACTTCATGATGCAAACCAAAGTCTATGATCGAAAAGATCAACCTTGCAAGGTTTGTAAAACAGTCATTAAGCAATTAGTGCAAGGTCAGCGCTCTACCTATTTTTGCCCTCAATGTCAGAAGCGCTAATGAAGCACTTCGCCACCCAGTTGATTGCCTGGCATGGCAAGGATGGGCGCCAGGGCTTGCCATGGCAAAGTGTGCGCGATCCCTATGCAGTTTGGGTTTCGGAAATCATGTTGCAGCAAACTCAGGTAGCTACGGTCCTAGAGCGTTACCCACGATTTATGAAGCGCTTCCCGACGGTAAAGAAGTTGGCCGCTGCTCCATTAGACGACGTCTTGGCTGAGTGGGCTGGACTTGGTTATTACACTCGCGCCCGTAATTTACATGCCTGTGCCAGGCAGGTTGTAGAAGAGTTTGGGGGAAAGTTTCCGAGTGACCCTATCTTGCTTGAGCAATTAAAAGGTATTGGCAGATCAACAGCAGGCGCAATTGCAGCCTTTGCGTTTCACGAGCGGGCACCGATTCTGGATGCCAATGTAAAGCGGATTTTGGCACGTCTGTTTGGCATAGAAGGCGCTGTTCAAGAAAAAGCGGTCAATGAACAACTGTGGCTTTTGGCGCAAGAGCTGCTCCCTCAAAATCCGACAGACATGCCGGTGTATACGCAGGCCTTGATGGATTTTGGTGCAACGTGGTGCACTTCTCGTAAGCCAGTGTGTATTAGTGGCGCAAAGAAATGCCCCTTTGCAAAAGATTGTCAGGCTAATTTAAGTGATCAAGTTTTGCTATTGCCTCGCAAAGTAATTAAGGCAAAATCCCCTGAATTTGATTGCGATATGCTGCTGTTGCGACATGGCGATGCCGTGTTGTTGCAGAAGCGTCCAGAAAAAGCGATTTGGGGTGGACTTTGGTCTTTGCCTGAATCTGCATGGAGAGCAAGAGAGAAAAATTCAGTGAGCCGTTTGGAAAAGACTGAAGTCAATCTGACTGCTAAGGAATTATTTGCCCTGGTATTGCCTGATGAAAAGACTTCCACTGCCCTGAAGAATGGCGAGTCAATGGAGCGCGGCTTAGAGATTAAGCATGTCTTTACGCATCGACGTTTATGGATGCAGATCTGGCATATATCAACGCGTGATGCTGTGAAATTTTCTGGCGGAGACTTGCAGTGGGTATTTCTGCATCAATTGGGCAAGTACGGCTTACCGCAGCCGATTAAATTGCTTTTGCAGGGATTGAGTCTAGCTCGCGGTGACGACTCAAAAAATTGATTTGGAGCGCAGCCAAATCTTTTTGGGGGAGAAAATGCGCAATGATTCGACTAACAAGATAGACCGAGCGATGTTGTCCACCCGTACAACCAATAGCAACGGTGAGATAGCTGCGACCATCCGCAATGTAGTGGGGCAACCATTTTTCAACAAACTCAATGATGTCACCTTCCATGCAGACTACTTCAGGAATTTTCTCTAAAAACTCTCTAACCGCTTGATCCTTCCCAGATAAGGGGCGCAAGGCTTTGTCATAGTGGGGATTCGGGAGACAGCGTACATCAAATACCAGATCTGCTTCACTTGGCAAACCTTTCTTAAATCCAAAAGACTCAAAAATGACCGTCAGTCCTTGAGGTTTATCCTTTAGAAGATCCTGAATCCAGGAGCGCAATGCATGGGCGGGAAGGTTGCTGGTATCAATGCTATGAGCTTGCATGCGCAGAGGCTCTAGGAGGCTACGCTCTTTATCAATTGCCTCGATGAGGGTACCGGCTTGAGCATCTTGAGTTTTACCTGAGAGCGGGTGACGCCTGCGGGTCTCAGAAAAGCGCTGTATGAGCGTATTGGTATCTGAATTAATGAAAACAATGCGCACCTGATGATTGCGTCGCAGGTTTTCTAGGATCTTGGGGAGTTCAGCAATGGACTTACCGCGGCGTGCATCAATTGCTACTGCCACACGCTCACTCTTTTCACCCTCTAGTGTTGTGATGAGATTTTCTAATAGGGTAACTGGAAGATTGTCTACGCAGTCATAACCTGCATCCTCAAAAGCCCTCAGTGCAACTGATTTACCTGAGCCTGAAATACCGGTAATCAGATTGATTTGCATGTTAGATGAGGCGACCTTGAGACTTGGTAGACTCTGCCTCAGCATTCATTTGCAAACGCTGGCGCTCAATAAATTCTTTTAAGGTATCGATACCGCGCAATTGCAAAATGGTATTGCGTACCGCAGCCTCAACTAGAACAGCCAAGTTACGACCTGCAGCAACTTGAATTTTTACAGTCCTAATCTGGACGCCTAAAACATTAATATGCTGCGCCTCTAAAGGTAAACGCTCGAATTCACCATCATTGCGGCGAACCAATTGCACGATTAAGCGCAATTTCAACTTACGACGAACAGCTGTCTCACCAAAGATCGTACGAATATCCAAGAGACCCAGCCCACGAACCTCTAGGAGGTTGCGCAAGATCACGGGGCAGCGACCTTCAATATAGTCAGGGCCAAGGCGGGCAAAATCCACTGCATCATCAGCCACAAGACCGTGACCGCGAGAAATCAGTTCTAAACCTAATTCGCTTTTGCCTAATCCTGACTCACCCATGATTAAGACGCCTAAGCCCAGAATATCCATGAACACGCCATGCATAGTAATCTGAGGGGCGCCAATTTTGGTGAGGTAAGTTCGTAGGTGATCAATGACCTCAGCAGCAGAGATGGCGGTAGTAAATAGGGGTGTTGATGATCTTTGGCAAAAGAGCTGGAGATCGGGATCAGCAGCTTTACCGTCCGCCACAATCACACAAGGTGGCGTCTTTGAAATCAGGTTGGAGATTTGCTCTTGCTTTTGTTTCGGCTCGAGTTGGGCGTGATAGTCAACCTCTTGCTCGCCAAAAATTTGAATTCTGCTTGGATGGATGAGATTTAAGTGGCCTACTAAGTCAGAGCTGGCTGCAGCTGCTTTAACGGCCTCTGGAGGAAAGGTGCGATCCGCACCTTCGAGGCCGCCAATCCAAGAGAGCTTCAAGTCGGAGACATTGTCATCAAAGATTTGCTGGGCGGTAACTCCCTCTAGGAGTAAGGGCTGGGTTGTCAAGCGGAGCCCCACGTTTGTAAAAGCCGGCACACCTTCTCTGGGTCGTCTTCTGAGGCAAGTGACTTGCGAGCCTCTTGGTCGGACAGGAGTTGTGCGATTGATGACAGAATTTCTAAATGCTGTTGGGTCGCCTTTTCAGGAACGAGTAAAAAAATCAGAAGAGACACAGCCTCGCCATCGGGCGCGGCAAATTCGATTGGTTCTTTTAGTTTCAAGAATGCAGCAATAGGATGCTTAAGTCCTTTAACCCGACCATGTGGGATGGCAACGCCGGCACCTAGGGCAGTAGAGCCCAAGTCTTCGCGGGCATTTAAGAAGCCAACAATAGCGTCGGTCTCAAGCCCTGCTTGCTTGGAAAACAGCTCCCCTACGGCCGCAAATGCCTCGGCCCGATTTTTGGAAGGGTTATTTAAGGCAATGCGGTCTAGGGTAAAGAGATCAGTCAGGGCATTCATGTGAATTGATTATAGGTGTCCTGACGCCAAGGATTACTCAAAATGCTTTTCGTGATGATGGTCTTGGATCTTTTCTTTATGTTTTACAACCTGACGCTCGAGTTTATCGACCACCGCATCCATGGCATGGTAAAGATCGGCGTTATGTGCTTCAGCAAACAGTTCCTTGCCTTTGAGGTGAATAGTGATCTCGGCAGCTTGGCGAAGATTTTTTTCTTTGGCGTTATCCACGATCAAAAATGCGGAGGCGTCTAGAACGTGATCAAAGTGTTTGCGAATTTTGGCTAACCCAGTTTCGAGGTGGGTACGCATGGCTGGGGTAACTTCGACATGACGGCTATTAATTTTTAAATTCATCAGCAGCTCCTATTCATAGCAAAACAAATGCATGCGCAAATAATTACCCGGGGTGCGCAGCAGGCCCCTGTAATGTTGTACTTGTTTATATGGAAATGCACTTCATGAACCTCCAGAGTATCAGCGATTTTGCTGAAAACCAAGGGGGCAGATCATTTTTATTTGATAAATACTCGAAAAACTCTGAATATTTACATGCGGAAGTTTTCGCCTAGGTAGACCCTTCTAACGGCATCGTTCTCAATGATTTGGTCTGGCTTACCTTCCGCCAGAACACTACCTTCACTGATGATGTAGGCGTGATCACAAATGCCTAAAGTTTCTCGAACATTATGGTCGGTGATCAGGACGCCAATTTGACGGTCTCGCAGGAAGCGCACAATTCGCTGAATCTCTCCGACTGCAATTGGGTCAACACCGGCAAAGGGCTCATCTAATAAGATGAACTTGGGCTGGGACGCTAAGGCTCTAGCAATTTCTACTCTTCGACGTTCTCCGCCAGATAGGGATAGCGCTGGGTTATTACGCAGATGGCTAATTTGCAGTTCACCTAAGAGTTCATCTAGGCGATGCGCAATTTCAGCCTTACTTAAAGGCTTTCCGCCTTGAACCTGCAGCTCCAACACAGCTTGAATATTTTCAGCTACATTGAGTTTTCTGAAAACTGAAGCCTCTTGTGGAAGGTAGGACAAACCCATGCGGGCTCTCTCATGAATGGGCAGATGGGTGATATCAGTGCCATCCAGAACAATGCTCCCGCCGTCCAATGGAACCAGGCCAACAATCATGTAGAAAGAGGTTGTTTTACCCGCACCATTAGGGCCTAAGAGCCCAACCACTTCGCCGCACTTTACTTCTACCGAAACATCTCGCACCACCGTGCGAGATCCATAGCGCTTTTGAAGGTGCTGGGCGCTTAAGGTTGCTGGCTTTTGATTGCTACTTGAATCCGTGGTCATTTTTCTAGTGTAGCTTTTCTTCTTGGTGAAAGGACGGCTCTAGCCAGCGGTAGGTCATCTGCTTTAGCATTTGCGGGAGGGGAGACTCGATAGTATTGCTTCACATCGTCATATTCAATCTTCCAGCCGCGTAATTGATCTAGCATTTGCATATTATGAAGGCGCTTTAGATCAGCATCACCAGTCAGAGTGAGGAGCTCCGTCTTGGCGTTGTAAGTCACGGTTTTGCCGCGACCTTGCATGAATTCATTGGCCAGCCCTTCACGTCTTTGTCTAAAGCTGGCGATAGATTCAGCATTGCCTTGAACGTCAACATATTCATAGCCTTCGGGATCCACCTTGATGTTACCTTTTTCACCCGTAATCAGAATGCTACCTTTGGTTAGGAGTACCTCACCGTCGAGTTCATAGATTTGCTGTACATCATTTACTGAGACCTTTTCGGCCTCCAAAATGACCGGCTTATTTTGGTCTGCTTTTTCAGCATGAGCCACTGTCATCATGCAGGCAGCCATAGCCACAGTTGAGATGATGAGTTGACGCAAGAAATTGAAATACGCAAGACTCATGGTTGGGCTCCTGGCTGTATGCGCTCGATACGACCCCTTACTTGCCCTGATAAAACCATGCTTTGTTCAACGTTGTTAAATACACCGCCTTCAGTTGAGTGCATGACGGAGACGCCCTGCTCAAGCGTTATGGGCTTATCCGTTTCAATAATGTCATCATTAATAAGCACCTTGAAATATGAGGAGCGTGCAAGCATGCGCGGTCTGGCAGGCTCAGTCGCTGAGGCAGCTTGGGGCGGCCTAAAAATTTCTGCGTTATTCATCAAATCCAAAATAGTGAGGTCGCCATCTAAATGCCCTGTATCCGCTTTGACGGTAACCGGCGATTTTTCAGGCGGGAACAGGCGTATACGAGGCGTTTCAATATCAATTGAGGCGTCATCATCGTAGTGAGTCACTTTCTTGCCCAATACCCGATATTTAGTATTGCCGAATTCATTTAGAGCGGATAGCGCGCCATTTCTAATGATGTAATCAGGCTCATGAAGGCGCACTCGTTCGATGGCAGATTTCTCTGCAGGCGTATTTTTCTTCACCAACCAAAACGTGAGGAGAGTAAGTGTGCCCATTAAGATCAAAGGCATGAGGCGTAATGAGGTTCGCCATACGCTCAGTTTGATTTTTTTGGGATTCAGTTGCATTGCTAAAGACCTTAAGCGCGCGCCTGAGCTAGCAATTCCTCGTAGCGGTTTTGCGCTTTTAAGATGAGGTCGCAGACTTCACGCACTGCGCCACTTCCGCCAGACCGTGAGGTAACTAAGTGAGCAGTTTCTTTGACGGCTTCGTGCCCTTGAGCGGGGCACACTTTCAATCCAGCAGACTTCATCATTTGGAAATCAGGCCAGTCATCGCCCATGACTGCGCAATCAGAAGACTTCAGTCCCAGAGATTGCAGAATGTTATCTAAAGCTACAGCTTTATTTTCTACGCCCATGTGAACATGTTTGATACCCAGCTCTTCGCAGCGTGCCAAAACCATTTTGGAGCTACGCCCTGTAATGATCGCTGTTGTAATGCCGATCTTTTCTAAGAGCTTGATTCCCAATCCATCCTGAATATCAAAGGCTTTGAGCGATTCTTTACCGTTATCACCGATCCATACTTGGCCATTCGTGAGCACGCCATCGACATCTAATACCAAGAGTTTTACTGAGCTGGCGCGATCCCATGCCTGTGGATATTGGCTTAATGGGTTAGTGTTATGGGCATTAAAAGCGCTAGGCATAGGTACAGATCAATCAATATTTGAATTTACTTAAATAACCTTGGCTGCAAATAAATCATGGAGATTGAGGGCTCCAAGTAATGCGCCTTGAGGATCGGTCACCACCAGATGGTTGATGCGATGTTTCTCCATCATCTCTATGGCTTCTTCTGCCAATAGCTCTGGGGGAATAGTACGTGGTGCAGAGGTGATAGCATTTTTTAAGGTGAGACCGTCCAGATTGGTGCTCTTTTCCAGTTGACGACGTAAATCACCGTCGGTAAAAATGCCAGCAACTTGATTTTTGTCATCCAATGTGACCACCATACCCATGCGCTTAGCTGTCATCTCTAGTAATGCCTCTTGCAGCGAGGCAGAGATCGAAATCTTGGGAGTCTCATCCAGGTTACGCATGACTTCGCTGACATGCATTAACTGCTTGCGACCCAAGCGCCCGCCGGGATGTGAGCGTTGGAAATCTTCGGCTTGAAAGCCGCGGGCATCGAGCAAGGCAACGGCTAGAGCATCGCCCATAGCCAACGCTGCTGTTGTGCTGGTGGTTGGGGCAAGATTCAGTGGGCAAGCTTCTTTTTCGACACTAGTGTCCAAATGGGCATCGGCCAGTTTTGCTAATGAGGAGTTTGGTGCGCCAGTGAGCGCAATGAGTTTTGCACCTGTACGCTTGACGATCGGCACAATAGTGAGGAGTTCGTCGGTTTCACCAGAGTTGGATAAAGCGACAAAGACGTCGTCACGAGTCACCATGCCCAAATCACCATGACTGGCTTCTGCAGGATGGACAAAAAAAGCGGGGGAGCCGGTGGAGGCAAATGTAGCGGCAATCTTTCGAGCGATATGCCCTGATTTACCGATGCCAGAAACCACAATACGGCCTTTACAAGAATGCAGGAGATCAACGGCTAGCACTAGGGCATCCGCATTGGCGCCCTCAAGGCGATCACGCATGGTTTGCAGTGCAGCAGCCTCAATAGTGAGGGTGTCGCGCGCAAGCTTTAGGGTTCGGTCACGAGTCTTAGCTATCATGGGGTGAGTATATGCCGTCAGTCCTTCAGTTAACTCTCATCTTGTTGGCCTCCGGAGTGGCCGGGGTAGTTATTTTCCGCTATTTCGGGCTACCCCCTATTTTGGGCTATTTGGCTATTGGCGTCCTAATTGGCCCCCACGCCCTCGGATTGGCCAATGATTCAGCTACCGTCAAGTATTTGGCTGAATTTGGCGTCGTTTTCTTGATGTTCTCTATCGGCCTCGAGTTTAATCTTCACAAGCTACGGGCTATGCGGTCCATCGTATTTGGACTGGGCGGCAGTCAGGTCATTTTGACCATGCTCCTAGCGGTTCCGGCCAGCCTGCTCATGAACTGGATTTACCCGATTTCATGGCAGGCAGCCATTGCTTTGGGGGGTGCGCTTGCCATGTCTTCCACTGCAATCGTTACCAAACTCATCTCCGATCGCTCTGAAATCGAAACCGAGCATGGCCGTAACATTATTGGGATTTTGCTGTTTCAGGATTTGGCGGTGGTCTTTCTCTTGATTTTGTTGCCTTCTTTGGGAAAAAACCCAGGCGATCTATTTCTGGCACTGACGGCAGCATCTATCAAGATTACAGTGGCGCTTGTCCTTATTTTTGTTATTGGGCAAACCTTAATGAGTCGCTGGTTTAGCTTGGTGGCTAAATTGCGCTCCCAAGAGCTTTTCATGCTCAACCTCTTGCTCATTGTGTTGGGCATGGCTGGACTAACAGAGCATTTTGGCCTGTCCTTGGCACTGGGTGCTTTCCTGGCGGGCATGTTGATCGCAGAGACACCCTACCGCCATCAAGTGGAGGAAGACGTTAAGCCTTTTAGAGATGTTTTGCTGGGACTCTTCTTTATTACCGTAGGCATGTTGCTCGATTTTGAGGTCATCCACCAGCAGTGGATATTGGTCTTACTCTTATTAATTGGCCCGCTGATGTTTAAGTTTGGCTTAATTGCTTTGCTATCGCGTGCCTTTGGTTCCAGTCCAGGCATCTCTATTCGGACGGGCTTGTGTTTAGCGCAGGCGGGTGAATTCGGCTTCGTGCTCTTAAATCAAATTGATGGTCTGGATTTAATTGATCCCGCTTTAAGTCAAGCGGTCTTGGCAGCCATGTTGCTCTCCATGTTTGGCGCACCCTTCCTCATTCAATACAGCGATCACATTGCTATGCGTTTCTCCAGCAATGAGTGGCTCTTGCAATCATTGGCACTAACCCGTGTTGCAGCAAAAAGTGTTCGCACGGAAAATCATGTGGTGATTTGTGGATTTGGCCGTTCAGGCCAAAGCTTGGCGCGCATGCTGGATCAAGAAAAAATTCCCTACATAGCTTTAGATATGGATCCTGATCGCGTGAAAGAAGCTGCTGCTGCTGGTGACAACGTGGTCTATGGCGATGCGAGTAGAGAAAATTATTTAGTTGCCGCTGGTTTAGCTAGGGCAAAAGCAGTGGTGATTACTTATGCGGATACACCGGCAACATTAAAAGTATTGCACCAAGTGGAGCATTTACGCCCGGGCATGACTATCTTGGTGCGCACTAAAGATGATGCAGACTTGGCCAAGCTACAGGCGGCTGGTGCAACTGAGGTTGTGCCCGAGTTGATTGAAGGCAGCCTCATGATGGCATCGCATGTATTACTCATGATGGGTGTGCCCATGCGAAAAGTGGTGCGTCGTATTACGAGTGCGCGAGAGGCTCGCTATAGCTTGTTGAGGGGATACTTCCGCGGCGCTACCGATGATGATTTTGGATCAAATGAATCATGGCGTTTGCATTCGGTGACCTTGCTGCCTGAATCAATCAGTATTGGCAAAACACTGGATGAGCTCCACCTTGAAAATGAAGGTGTCAGCGTGCAAGCCGTTAGACGAAAAGTAGGGGGCTCTGACTATGTCCAGTTAGAGCTCACCCCAGAATTGCGTTTACAGGCCAACGATATTTTGGTGCTCTCAGGCAATTCAGAAGCAACGGATTTGGCCGAATCTAAATTGCTCTGATTGCCTAATTCAACTCATTCAGTTTGAATTACTTTTTCTTTTTCGCTGGGACTGGTTTACGAATCAGTAATGGCGCCAGATAGTGACCAGTAAAGCTAGCCTCATTTTTGGCAACTTCTTCTGGTGTACCAGTAGCAATAATTTGCCCGCCGCCAGCGCCGCCTTTAGGGCCTAAGTCAATAATCCAATCAGCAGTCTTGATCACATCTAAATTGTGCTCAATGATGACGATCGTATTACCTTGTTTTTTCAGGGTTTGTAAAACGGTGAGAAGTAGCTGAATGTCATGGAAATGCAAACCGGTAGTTGGCTCATCCAAAATGTACAGCGTTCGGCCGGTATCGCGTTTTGACAGCTCTAGTGAGAGTTTGACGCGTTGCGCTTCGCCACCTGATAGAGTGGTAGCGCTTTGACCTAGTTTGACGTAACCCAAGCCCACATCGAGCAAGGTTTTGAGTTTACGTTTGACGATAGGAACGGCTTCAAAGAATTCATGTGCTTGCTCGATGGTCATCGACAGCACTTCATGAATATTCTTTCCTTTGTAGCGAATGTCTAGTGTCTCGCGGTTATAACGTTTGCCATGACAGACATCACATGGCACATAGACGTCTGGCAAGAAATGCATTTCTACCTTGATAACGCCGTCACCTTCACAGGCGTCGCAACGACCACCTTTGACGTTAAAAGAGAAGCGACCGGCCTCATAGCCACGCTCACGTGAAGCGGGTACACCACAAAAGAGTTCTCTGATGGGGGTGAATAAACCGGTATACGTTGCAGGGTTAGATCGGGGGGTTCTACCAATGGGAGATTGGTCTACGCTAATAACCTTGTCAAAGTTCTCAAGACCCTTGATTGCATCATGGGCTGCAGGCTCTGCATTGGAGCCATAAATATGTTGCGCAACTGCGTGGTGGAGTGTGTCGTTAATGAGGGTCGATTTACCAGAGCCAGATACGCCAGTGACGCAAGTTAATAGGCCTACTGGAATCTGTGCATGAACCGATTGCAAATTGTTGCCACGCGCACCAATGATTTCTAAGAACTTATCATTTACAGGGATGCGTTTTTCAGGAACGGCGATCCACTCGCGACCAGATAAATAGGCGCCCGTCAGAGATTTGGGGTTGGCCTCCACTTCTGCCGGAGTACCTTCAGCTACTACTTCGCCGCCATGGATGCCTGCGCCAGGACCAATGTCGATGACATAGTCTGAGGCACGAATCATGTCCTCATCATGTTCAACTACCAACACGCTGTTACCTAAATCGCGCAAGTGTTTCAAGGTGCCAATAAGGCGATCGTTATCGCGTTGATGTAATCCAATAGATGGTTCATCTAATACGTACATCACGCCAGTCAGGCCCGATCCAATCTGGGAAGCCAGGCGAATACGTTGTGCCTCACCACCAGACAGGGTATCTGCACTGCGCTCCAAAGAGAGATAGTCTAAGCCGACATCATTTAAGAAGCGTAGACGTGAACCAATCTCTTTCACAATTTTGTCGGCGATTTCTCGTTTAGCGCCTTTGAGCTCGAGCGCTTCAAAATATTCTTTAGCTTCCTTCAGGGGAAGGGCGCTGATTTCATAAATAGCACGAGACTGATCGCCATCCCCCACTTTGACAAAGCGCGCCTCTTTGCGCAAACGACTGCCACTGCATTCTGGACATGTCTGCATATTTTGATAACGCGATAATTCTTCTCGAACGGTAGCGGAGTCAGTCTCGCGATAACGCCGCTCAAAATTGGCGACAATACCTTCAAAGGCATGCTCACGGATACTATTTTTGCCACGCTCATTAATGTATTCAAACGGAATAGTGATATCACCCGAGCCCAACAAAATCAGATCTTGCTGTTTCTTGTTCAGGGTTTCAAAGGGTTTTTCAACGTCAAAACCGCCATGCTTTGCGAGTGTCTGCAAGAGTTTGAAGTAAAACTGATTGCGACGATCCCAGCCTTTGATGGCCCCAGATGCGAGCGACAAGTCAGGGTGGGCAACGATGCGTTTTGGATCAAAGAAAGACTGATGGCCCAGGCCGTCGCAGGATGGGCAGGCGCCCATTGGGTTATTAAATGAGAAAAGACGTGGCTCAAGCTCTTGCAATGAGTAAGAGCAAATCGGGCAAGCAAACTTGCTCGAGAAGATCATCTCTTTGCCAGTGTCCATATTGACGATCATGGCCTTACCATCAGCCAAGCGGAGCGCAGTTTCAAAAGATTCTGCTAGCCGCTGCTGAATATCTGGGCGCACCTTGATGCGATCCACCACTACTTCAATGGAATGCTTCTCGTTTTTCTTGAGCGCTGGTAATTGATCGACTTCAAAGATCTCTGCTTTGGCAGTGTTAGTTGTGCCGCCTCCAGAACGCACACGAAAGCGCACAAAGCCTTGCGCTTGGAGATCTTGGAATAAATCAACGAACTCACCCTTGCGCTCACTCACTACGGGAGCAAGAATCATCAGCTTCGTGTCTTCGGGCATTCCTAAAACGGTATCGACCATCTGAGAAACGCTTTGCGCCTCTAATGGCAGATCGTGATCTGGGCAGTGCGGGGTGCCGGCGCGGGCAAATAACAAACGCAGGTAATCGTGAATCTCTGTGACCGTACCCACCGTAGAGCGGGGGTTATGGCTGGTTGCTTTTTGCTCAATAGAGATAGCAGGGGAGAGGCCTTCTATCGTGTCTACGTCCGGCTTTTCCATCAACTGTAAGAACTGGCGGGCATACGCAGATAAGGACTCTACGTAGCGACGTTGACCTTCGGCATAGAGGGTGTCAAAAGCTAGCGAGCTTTTGCCCGAGCCAGACAATCCAGTCAAAACGACCAACTTCTCTCTAGGGATATCTAGATTGATGTTTTTGAGGTTGTGCGTGCGTGCACCGCGGATTTTAATTTCGTTATTCATGATTTTTTAGCGTAACTTGTTAATATAGCCCTTTCTCATGAATCCTTCTGAACTTCGCTCCACTCTGGCCTTAGCAGGCATCTTTGGCCTCCGCATGCTGGGCCTATTTCTGCTTTTGCCCGTTTTTAGCATTCATGCACGGGGCTTGCCGGGCGGGGAGCATGCTTTATGGGTTGGATTGACTCTGGGAATCTTCAATATTGTCCAGGCCTGCTTCTATATCCCTTTAGGACGCTTATCTGACCGAATTGGTCGAAAACCCGTCGTTTTATGGGGACTATCTCTATTTGTTGCAGGTGCCTTAATTTGCGCTGCCCAAGACGATCTTTTATGGATTGCCATCGGTCGTGGGGTAATGGGCGCAGGAGCTGTCTCAGCAGCGATTTCTGCTTGGGTCGCCGATTTAACCCGTGAGCAAGTCCGCACCCGCGCGATGGCCATCGTTGGTGGCAGCATTGCCCTCTCATTTGCCCTCTCCTTGGTGATTGCCGCCCCAATCTATCGCTTGATTAGCTTGAGCGGCATTTTTGTAGTGTTGGCAGTGCTTGGGCTTGGTGGAATAGGGGTTGCTTATTACCTTCTGCCGAGCACTAAGCCAGAGCCTAAGGTGCAGCAAGCGAGCCTGAAAGACGTTTTTCTGCGACCTGAGTTGATGCGTCTGAATGCCGGCGTATTTGTATTGCACGCCACTCAGGTAGCGATGTTTTTGGTTGTGCCACGCTTACTTGTGCAGGCTGGCCTCCCATTGGCCTCCCATTGGCAGGTTTACCTCCCAGTCGTACTACTCTCCTTTTTCATGATGGCGCCCATTCTGATTTTTGGTGAAAAGAAGCAGCAGTTACGAACCATCCTTTTGGTGGCAATTGCGCTGCTCTTGATTGCTGAATTGGTGTTTACAAGCACCCATTCGATTACTGCTATCGCTATTGCCTTATTGATTTACTTTGTTGGCTTTAACTTGCTGGAGGCATTGCAACCATCCTTAGTTTCTCGTTTTGCCAAAGAATCCAAGGGTACTGCTCTGGGTGTTTACAACACTACTCAGTCAATTGGCCTCTTTACTGGGGCTGTTATCGGGGGTTGGTTAATGGATAGCCATGGCGATTTATCAGTCTTTGTCATGGGCGCAGTTCTGCTTTTATGCTGGCTTATAATTGCTTGGTCGATGGGCGCGATGCCAACAAGAGCCACTGAATCAAAGGATGTGGCACCAAAGACGATTCCTTAGCTTCATTGGTTTCATTAAAGCGAGCAGTTTATTTTTAGCAGTAATAACAGCAGTATTTTTCTTCGGGAGACAACATGGCTTCGGTAAATAAAGTCATCATCGTAGGTAACGTAGGACGCGATCCAGAAACACGTTATATGCCAAGCGGCGACGCCGTAACCAACATTTCAGTAGCGACATCAGATCGCTACAAAGATAAGCAGTCTGGCGAAATGAAAGAAACCACAGAATGGCACCGCGTTGCATTCTTTGGAAAGCTTGCCGAGATCGCTGGTCAATACCTTAAAAAAGGTTCACAGGTATATGTCGAAGGTCGTTTGCGTACACGTAAATGGACTGATGCTAGTGGCCAAGAAAAATACTCCACTGAGATCGTTGCAGAATCAATGCAAATGCTTGGTGGCAAGCCAGTAGGCGGTAGTGGTGATGGTGGCGGTGAAAGCTATAGTCGCTCAAAGCCGGCTGAGCAATCTGCTCCTGCATCTTCAAGCGCTGCATCTCTTGGTGCAATGGATGACGATATTCCGTTTTAAGCATTTCGTTCACTAGTACTGCCTCATGTAAAAAGCCCTTCTAGAAGGGCTTTTTATTTATCTACCAATTTGTTACTGCCTTGCATGGCGCGTGTTATCAGGCCAGGGCGCGTTGTGATCGGTACGGAAGGGGTTGATATCTAGGCCGCCGCGGCGAGTGTAGCGCGCATAGACAGAGAGCTTCTCGGGTTTGCATTGACGCTTGATGTCGCAAAAAATTGTTTCAACACAATGCTCGTGAAACTCACCTTTTTGTCTGAACCCGATCAGGTAGCGGAGTAAGCCTTCTTCCAAAATTGGACGACCTTGATAACGAATTTGTACGCTTGCCCAATCTGGTTGACCGGTGACTGGACAATTGGATTTCAGTAGGTGAGAGACTAAGCACTGCTCGATGGGCCCAAAAGAGTCATTCACCTCTAGTAATGCCGGGTCTGCAGATAGGCTTGGGTCTATCTCAATATCGAGCCGATCCACCAGAACCCCGCTCATTTCTTGCATACCTTTTTTGGCAATGGCTTCAGCTGGATTAATGCGAGTGGCAATTTTGCTGCCAGCAACTGCTGATAAATCGGCGATTAACCTCTCTCGTACTTCAGTCTCATCTTCAAAGCGAGCGCTATTTAAGCTATTGAGATAAAGCTTGAATGATTTGGATTCAATCATGTTTGGTGAATCTGCTGGCACTTGAAATTCTGCTAAAGCAATCTGCGGCTTGCCTTTTTTATTGAGCCAACCCAGCTCAAAGGCATTCCAAATATCAACACCAACAAACGGCAAGGCTTGATTGGGTTTGATGTCTAGCTTGAGGCGATTCTCAGTGCGTGGAATAGGGAATAGCAGGCCTGGATCATATTGATCTGGATATTGCGTTGTTTGCCCAAGAGGTAGCTTTGACATCAGTTGCGTGCTTAGCTTTTAGGTTTATTAGACACGCCAGATACGACGTGACCAGTAGGCGCTACTGATGCAGCTGACTGGCAGTGACCGGTTTGATCATCAAAGAAAAAGTCTGGCTCAAACTCACGGAGGAACTCACTTTTGGAAAGACCGCCAAGGAACATCGCTTCATCCACATCAATACCCCAAGCCATCAATGTGCGAATGGCGCGTTCATGTGCAGGCGCAGAGCGAGCAGTCACTAAGGCGGTACGAATGCGCATGCCCTTCTCACTAGTAGAGCGCTGTAAACGATGCAATGCTTCTAGCAAAGGCTTAAATGGGCCTGGTGGCAGTGGGATGGCCGCCTTCTTGCTTTCATGATCCACAAACGCCACTAAACCTTCACTCTGGAAGACTTGCTCGGCTTCATCTGAAAAGAGTACTGCGTCTCCGTCAAAGGCAATGCGGATTTCATTTGGGTGAGATTCTGCAGTCTTGCTCGACTCTGGATAAACGCGCGCTGCTGGAAAGCCTGCATCAATCGTTGCCCGAACATCATCTTCATTAGCCGAGAGGAATAAGTTGGCGTGCAATGAGCGTAGATAGTGATAGGGTGGGCGTCCTCTGGTGAATACGCCACGTTCTAAATGTAAGCCATGGTGCTCGGCAGAGCGGAAGACTCGCAGACCGCTGACGGGATCATTACGCGAGAGGATCACCACTTCAACGCGTTGCTCACCCTCTTCATTGAAAGCTAGTAACTTCTTCACCAATGGAAAAGCAACTCCCGTCTGAGCAGCTTTAGATAAGCGCTCCAGCTGCAATTTCATGTAGGCGCTGTCATCAGTAGATTCAAATATGCGATTCTCTTCTTCGAAGTCAAACAGTGCGCGCGATGAAATCGCAACGACGAGTTTTCCGGTAAGTGTGTATGACATTGACGAATTCGATCTGATGTACTAACTCTTATTTAAGGAATAGGCGGTAAGCAGGATTATCAGTTTCATTCCAATGTGGATAACCGAGTGAAGCCAAAAATTTCTGGAATTTCTTCTGCTCATTCTGAGGAACCTGAATCCCTACCAAGATGCGGCCATAATCAGCGCCGTGATTGCGATAGTGGAAAAGACTGATATTCCAATTGGGTGCCATGCTTGTTAAGAACTTCATTAGCGCGCCTGGGCGCTCAGGAAACTCAAAGCGATAGAGTAACTCTTCTTTTGCCAGGGCAGAGCGGCCACCCACCATATGACGTAAGTGTGACTTAGCAAGCTCATCGTGCGTCAGGTCAATCGTGGCAAATTTTGCTTTACGGAAATGCTTGGCAATCGCCGTACTATCCGCTGCTTTTTGTGTGCCAATGCCAACAAAAATATGCGCTTCACTTTGGTCTGCGATGCGATAGTTAAATTCAGTCACGTTGCGATTGCCTAGCAATTCGCAGAAGCGTCTGAACGATCCACGCTCTTCAGGAATAGTGACTGCGAAAACGGCTTCTCGGAATTCACCCACGTCAGCGCGCTCAGCTACAAAGCGCAAGCGACTGAAGTTCATATTGGCACCGCAAGCAATGGCTACCAATGTTTTCTTTTTAAGGCGATGTTTTTCTACGTATTTCTTCATACCAGCAATGGCAAGGGCGCCAGCAGGCTCCAGAATGCTACGCGTGTCGGTAAAGACATCATTGATTGCTGCGCAGATTTCATCGGTATCTACAGTGACAATGTCATCCACAACACGTTTGCAAATACGGAAGGTTTCTTTGCCAACTAGCTTGACTGCTGTGCCATCGGAGAAGAGGCCGACATCTTTCATCTCGATGCGCTTATTCGCTTCAAGCGACCTTCTCATCGCATCTGAATCTACTGATTGAACGCCGATGACTTTGGTCTTGGGGCTGACTGCTTTGACGTATTCGCCAATACCTGCAATGAGGCCTCCGCCACCAATAGCCACAAAAATGGCATCGATTGGCTCTTGGTGCTGCTGAAAGATTTCAAGCGCAATCGTCCCTTGGCCAGCTATGACATCAGGGTCGTCAAACGGGTGAACAAAGGTGAGACCCCGCTTTTTCTCCAAAAGTTCAGAGTATTTGAAGGCATCGCTATAGGATTCGCCATGCAAGATCACCTCAACCCAAGATCCACCACGGGCTTTTACCGCATCGATTTTGACGCTCGGGGTAGTGAGGGGCATCACGATGACCGCTTTGCACTTCATTTTTGCCGCTGCTAGGGCGACGCCTTGGGCATGATTACCTGCTGAAGCTGCAATCACCCCCCGTTTCAGGGCTTCTGGGGGTAAATGCGCCATTTTGTTATAGGCGCCACGCAGTTTGAAGGAGAAAACCGGCTGGTTATCCTCTCTTTTGAGTAAAACTTGGTTGCCTAAGCGCTTAGTGAGTTCGGGGGCTACTTGGAGCTCTGTTTCCCTGGCCACATCGTAGACTCGGGCCGATAAAATTTTCTTTAAATAGTTCGTTGCCATGCGATGAGCGTACCATGAATGGGCTCTAAGCCCTTAGATTTGCAAGGGTTTATCGCCTAAGGCCAACATCTTTCTTGGTTTCCTGCCAATATCAAGATCCCTCAATTAAAATGCATATTTATCAAATATGACGCTATGAACGCTCCATTAGCTTTGAACCAGTTGCTAGATGCCGAAGCGGGCTCACCCCGCCTCCGCGAAATTCCCTACAACTACACCTCTTTTTCTGATCGTGAAATCGTCATTCGTCTGCTGGGCGAGGAGTCCTGGCGTGTTCTGAATGATTTGCGTGGGGTTCGCCGCACCGGTCGTTCAGCTCGTATGTTGTTTGAGGTATTGGGTGATATTTGGGTGGTTCAACGCAACCCCTTCTTGCAGGATGATCTCTTAGATAACGCCAATCGCCGTCAATTATTGATTGATGCGCTATGGCATCGCCTCGGGGAAGTGAAGAAAAGATCGAGTGGCGAGTCTGCTGAGCAAGTTCAGGTCCTATTAAACGCTGCGCATCAGGCTGTTGACAGTTTTGAGCAGGGTTTTAAAGAGGTTACTGAGATTCGTAAGCGTGCTCGTAAGGAGCTTGGCCGAATCACCGCTTCTGACAACATTTGCTTTGATGGTGTCTCTCGTGCAGCACACGTAACTGATGCAACCGACTGGCGTGTTGAGTTTCCGCTCGTGGTTCTCAAGCCCGATTACGAATCTGAAATCCCGGGTTTAGTGAAGGCCTGTGTTTCATTAGGCTTGACGATTATTCCTCGTGGAGGAGGCACTGGCTATACCGGTGGCGCTATTCCGCTGTATGCCATGTCAGCAGTCATTAACACTGAGAAGCTTGAGCAAATTGACAGCGTCAAGGTGAAGCGCTTGCCAGGTGTAGAGCATGAAGTTGCGACGATCTTTACGGGCGCTGGTGTGGTTACACGCAGGGTCTCAGATGCTGCGGAGCGCGCCGGTCTTGTGTTTGCGGTCGATCCTACGTCTGCTGATGCCAGCTGTATTGGTGGCAATATTGCCATGAATGCTGGTGGTAAAAAAGCGGTTTTATGGGGCACTGCATTAGATAACTTAGCTAGCTGGCGCATGGTGGATCCAGAGGGTAACTGGTTGGATGTCGAACGTCTAGATCACAACCTGGGAAAAATCCACGTTGCAGAAACAGTTCGCTTTAAGTTAACTTGGTCTGATGGCTCTAGTGAGCCTGGTCAACGAATCTTAAAAACAGACATTCTTGAAGTAGAAGGTAAGCGCTTCCGTAAGGAAGGTCTTGGTAAGGATGTGACTGATAAGTTTTTATCGGGCCTACCTGGCGTTCAAAAAGAAGGTTGCGATGGATTAATTACCAGCGCTACTTGGATCTTGCATCGCATGCCTAAATACATGCGCACGGTTTGCCTGGAGTTTTTTGGTCAAGCGCAAGAAGCCATTCCGAGCATTGTAGAAATCAAGGCCTACCTTGATGGCTTGACAAAAAATGGCGGCCCCATTTTGGCCGGCTTGGAACATTTGGATGATCGCTATTTGAGGGCGGTTGGCTATTCAACTAAGTCCAAGCGTAATGCTTTGCCCAAGATGGTGTTGATTGGCGATATCGCCGGTGACGATGAAGAGGCTGTAGCTGCGGCGACTAGTGAAGTCGTACGTATGGCGAATAATCGTGTTGGCGAAGGCTTTGTCGCTGTGAGTGCTGAAGCACGCAAGAAGTTTTGGTTAGATCGTGCCCGCACCGCTGCAATTGCTCGCCATACCAATGCCTTCAAGATTAACGAAGATGTGGTGATTCCATTGCCCCGCATGGGTGAGTACACCAACGGTATCGAGCGCATCAATATTGAGCTCTCCCTCAAAAATAAATTACAGGTTCTAGATGGTCTTGAAGCATTCTTGAAAAAGAGTGCACTGCCATTAGGTAAGGCAACTGAAGATTACGAAATCCCAACCGCTGAAATCTTGGGAGATCGTGTTCAGCAAGCGCTTGACCTAATCGCTAGAGTCCGAGTAGATTGGTCTGAGTGGTTAACGCAGATGGATACCTACTTCCCAGGTTTGCAGGATTACAGTCTGCGCGCTTCTTGGAAGACTGAGGTTCGCGCTGAACTCAGAATTATTTTTGGAGGCCTAGCATTTGAGCCTATCCTCAAGGAACTAGAAGCAATTCATAAAAATATTTTGCGTAAGCGAGTATTTGTAGCGTTGCACATGCATGCTGGTGACGGTAATGTCCACACTAACATCCCCGTGAACTCAGATGACTATGAGATGTTGCAAGATGCTCATCGCGCCGTCGCACGAATTATGAAGTTAGCACGCTCATTAGACGGTGTGATTTCTGGTGAGCATGGTATTGGCATTACGAAGCTTGAATATCTCACTGAGGCAGAACTAAAAGATTTCCGCGCTTACAAAAATCGGGTTGATCCAGAGGGTCGCTTCAACAAGGGCAAATTAATGCCGCATGCTGACCTCAGCATTGCTTACACTCCGAGCTTTGGTTTGATGGGGCATGAGTCCATCATCATGCAACAGAGTGATATCGGTGCGATTGCCGATAGCGTGAAAGATTGTTTGCGTTGCGGTAAGTGCAAGCCAGTGTGCTCTACTCATGTGCCACGCGCGAATTTGCTCTACAGCCCACGCGATAAGATTTTGGCCACTTCTTTGTTGATCGAAGCCTTCTTATATGAAGAGCAAACGCGTCGTGGCGTATCGATTCGCCATTGGGAAATGTTCGATGATGTCGCTGCGCATTGCACCGTGTGTCATAAGTGTTTAACACCCTGCCCTGTCAATATTGATTTTGGTGATGTCACTATGAACATGCGTAACTTGTTGCGCAAGATGGGGCAGCAACGTTTTAATCCAGGAACAGCGGCATCGATGTTATTCCTGAATGCTACTGATCCAGACACCATCAACTTGGCTCGCAAGACTATGATTGGCTGGGGTTATAAGCTTCAACGTTTAGGCAATGATGTCTTCCGTAAGTTGGCTCGCAAGCAAACTGCGCACCCTCCTGCAACGGTAACGAAGCCGAACATAAAAGAGCAGGTAATTTTCTTCGTGAATAAGAAGATGCCTGGCAACTTACCTAAGAAAACTGCTCGCGCACTCTTAGATATCGAAGATGCGAATTACGTACCGATTATCAGAGATCCCAAAACCACTTCCGCTGATACTGAAGCCGTGTTTTATTTCCCGGGTTGCGGTTCGGAGCGTTTGTTCTCACAAGTGGGATTAGCAACTCAAGCGATGTTATGGAATGTTGGCGTCCAGACAGTCTTGCCACCGGGCTACCTCTGTTGTGGCTATCCACAGCGTGGTAATGGTGACTTCGATAAAGCAGAGAAGATGATTACTGATAATCGCGTTCTCTTTCATCGTGTTGCCAACACGCTGAATTATTTAGACATCAAGACAGTCGTAGTTTCTTGCGGAACTTGCTACGACCAGTTAGCTGGATATCAGTTTGAGCAGATCTTCCCGGGTTGCCGCATTATTGATATTCATGAATATCTTCTGGAGAAGGGTGTCAAGCTTTCCAATGTGACTGGCGTGAAGTATATGTATCACGATCCATGTCACTCACCTATGAAGTTGCAAGACCCTCTAAAGACGGTGAATGAGTTGATTCAGTCGGAGGATGGGAAAGCGATTCAGAAGAATGATCGTTGCTGCGGTGAGTCTGGAACGCTGGCAGTCACACGTCCAGATATTTCTACGCAGGTGCGTTTCCGTAAGCAGATTGAGATGGAGAAGGGTGCCAATGAGTTGCGCAAAGACGATTTCACTGGCGAAGTCAAAGTGCTAACGAGCTGCCCATCTTGCTTGCAGGGTTTGACGCGCTTTGATGCGGATAGCGATACAAAGGCAGATTACATCGTGGTCGAAATGGCTCAGAAGTTATTGGGTCCTGATTGGATGCAAGACTATGTTGCTAAGGCTAATCAAGGCGGAATCGAAAGGGTATTGGTTTAATGATCCCAACTAATGTTGTTGTTCATCAGCAGTCAAAGGTATTAGAGCTTACTTATGACAATGGCAATACCTATCGCCTCCCTTTTGAGTTGTTAAGGGTGGTGTCACCATCAGCTGAAGTTCAGGGCCATGGCCCTGGGCAGGAGACTCTGCAAACCGGTAAGCGAGAGGTTTTAATTGCCAATATTGAACCAGTGGGTCACTATGCTCTTAAGCCCTCCTTTTCTGATGGGCATGATTCGGGCTTGTATACCTGGGATTACCTGCACTTTTTATGTGAAAACCAGGAGCAGATATGGAAAGAGCATTTGGATAAACTAGCTGCCGCCGGCGTAGATCGCGATACTCCCATGAATGTTGCTGGTGGGCATTCGTGCAGTAGTCATTAATGCTTATTTCAGTAGAGTAGAGAAGAATATGAGCAAAACCCATTTTGGATATCAAAGCGTTGATGAAGCTGAAAAAGCCAGCAAGGTCGCAGAGGTATTTCATTCTGTAGCTAGCAAATACGACGTCATGAATGACTTGATGTCATTTGGACTGCATCGCCTGTGGAAAAAAGTCACTATTGCTCGCGCTCAAGTGCGTCCCGGTCAAAAGGTATTGGATATTGCTGGTGGTACAGGCGACTTGGCGGCAGCATTTGCCCGTGCAGCGGACTGGGGTCACAACACTGATGCGCAAGTTTGGTTGAGTGATATCAATGCTTCTATGCTGGGGGTTGGTCGCGACCGTCTTTTGGATAAAGGCCTGGCTTTACCTTGTGTTCAGTTTGACGCAGAAAAAATCCCCTTTCCTGCCAATCACTTCGATGTGGTGACAGTGGCTTTTGGTTTGAGAAATATGACTCACAAGGATATTGCTTTGGCTGAGATGCTCCGTGTCATTAAGCCGGGTGGTCGAGTTTTGGTCTTGGAGTTTTCAAAGCCGGATGCTTTTTTGCAGCCGGTTTATGACACTTATTCCTTTAAGGTATTGCCTTGGTTGGGCGAGAAGATTGCGCAAGATTCGGAGAGTTATCGCTATTTAGCTGAATCTATTCGGATGCATCCAGATGCGCAGGCCTTGAAAGAAATTATGCTGGGGGTCGGTTTTGATGAGGTGGATACCCATAGAATGACCGGGGGTATCGTTGCACTGCATATTGGTATTAAATACTAGTGAAATGTAGTTTTTAGTAGTTAAGAATTCAAGTTGTTCTATAGGGGATAAAAATATGAATAAGCATTTTTTCAAAGCGGTATTCTTGAGTCTAAGCTTGTTACTTGCTTCCGTGAGCCATGTTGAAGCAGCCCGTCTGGGTGGCGGTCGCAGTATTGGAAGGGCGCCAAGTGCCCCAATGCAAAAGCAGGTCGCTCCTGTTCAAAAGCCAGTGCAGCAAGCTCAACCAACTGCACCATCCCCAGCCCCTCAAGCACCAGCACCTAGTCGCTTTGGCGGAATGGGCGGCATCTTGGGCGGTCTTGCTGCAGGACTTGGTATTGGCTATCTCCTGTCCCACTTTGGTATGGGTGAGGCTGCATCCTCTTTAATTACTGGATTATTGATAGCAGTCCTCGCTGGGTTTGCCATCATGTTTGTTATTAGAAGATTACTGCCAGCACTTTCGGGTGCCGGACAAAGTACGAATATTCCATCACAAGGTATGCAACGCACTCATTTGGACCAGACGCCTAGGCAAGAGCCCGCATTTACGCCAGCTGCGAATGCTTTTGGTGGTGTTGCCGCTCAGCCTGCACCGTTTCAGTCAACTTTGCCGCCAGGATTTGATGAATATGCTTTTTTAGAGAATGCGAAGCAATATTTCTCCGGTCTGCAAAAAGCATGGGATCAAGGTGACTTAGCTGCTTTGCGTGAGTTCACTACTCCTGAGATGTTTGCCACGATCGAGCAAGATCTTGCTGGTCGGGCTGATAGTGCCAATCAAACGGATGTGGTTACGCTGAATGCGCAATTGCTGGGAATTGAGACGGCTGACAATACGTATTACTGCAGTGTTCAGTTCACTGGCATGATTCGTGAGCAAGCTGGTGCACAGGCAAATAATTTCTCTGAAATTTGGAACCTCAGTAAGCCAGTAACAGGCCCTGGAGGCTGGGTACTGGCGGGTATTTCTCAGTTAGTTTAAGCTTGAGGTACTTTCCACTGAAAGCCCGCACTTGTGCGGGTTTTTTACACTAATGACCAGCGTAACTCCCCCTACTCACTCTATTGCAGCTGCTGCCGCTTGCCGAGGGATTAATCATGTCCTCATGGCAGAGCCATGGGCTATGGCCGAGCTAGCACGACATGCGGGCAAGGTCATTTTGCTCAAGTTGCCTGTCGGTAATCTTTGTGTTGAGTTGACTTCAGAGGGTTCGCTGGCCCCTGTAACGGATTTTGATGCTGTTTCTTTGGAGTTAGATGTTTCCCCCGAGGTAATGAGTGCGCTGACAGGGGGTGCTGGCGGTTTACGAGAACAGGCAATGAAGTCGGTCAAGATTACGGGCGATGCTGACTTAGCGCAATTGCTAGGTCGCTTAGCAGGACAGATTCGCTGGGAGTATGAAGAGGATCTAGCTCGCTTCATTGGCGATGCGCCTGCGAACTTCGCCGTGCGTCAAGGCAAGAAATGGATTTCTGCGGGGCGATCTGCGGCTTCGGACTTGCTAGAAAATGTAGTGGAGTACGTCAGCGAAGAGAGAAAAGTACTTTTGAATAAACGAGATTTTATGATTCGCAAAAATGAATTAAACGCGTTGCGTGATGCAGTTGATCGCATGGAAAAGCGTATCCAACTCTTAGAGCGAAAAGGTTAAACATCGTGCGTCGCCTTGCTCGCCTTTCATTCATTTTCTTTACCGCATGGCGTTATGGACTGCTGCCTTTACTGCGCGACATTCTCAAGCCCGGTATTCGTCGTGGTGTACTAACCATCCTTTGCTGGACCTCTCCAGGCGAATCTTTACCTAGAGGAGAACGCATTCGTTTGACTCTAGAAGCGCTTGGTCCAATCTTTGTGAAGTTTGGACAAGTTCTCTCTACTCGACGTGATTTGTTGCCAGAAGATATTGCCAATGAATTAGCAAAGTTACAGGATCAAGTTCCACCTTTTTCCAATGATGAGTCTTGTCGCTTGATTGAGCAAGCGCTTGGACAATCCATTGAGGAAGTGTTTATTAGTTTTGATGCAACCCCCGTAGCCAGTGCCTCTGTGGCTCAAGTGCACTTTGGTTTATTGCGTGGGACTGAAAAACATCCTGAGTGGGAGGGTCGTGCTGTAGCAGTCAAAGTCTTGCGTCCTGGCATTTTGCCCATCATTGATGGTGACCTTGCTTTGCTATATGACTTAGCGAAAATTGTTGAGAGACTTTCAGAAGATGGTCGTCGTTTAAAGCCTCGCGAAAACGTTGCAGAATTCGATACGTATTTGCATGATGAGTTGGATCTCATGCGTGAGGCAGCCAATGCAAGTCAGTTACGTCGTTATTTTGTTGATTCCCAGAAGCTAATGATTCCAGAGATGTATTGGGATTTATGCCATACCAATGTCATTGTTATGGAAAAGATGGATGGTATTTCGATTGGGCGCACTGCAGAGTTGCGCGCTGCTGGCGTTGATTTTAAAAAGCTCGCTGCAGATGGTGTGGAAATATTTTTCACGCAAGTATTCGAGCATGGTTTCTTTCATGCGGATATGCATCCCGGAAATATCATGATTAGCTTGCAGCCAGAAACGTTCGGCCGATTTATTTCCTTAGACTTCGGCATTGTTGGTGCGCTAAGTCAGTCCGATAAGAGTTATCTCGCTTTAAATTTCCTTGCCTTCTTTAATCGCGATTACCGTCGTGTTGCGGAATTGCATATTGAATCGGGTTGGGTTCCTGCTAATACGCGGGTAGAAGAACTTGAGGGGGCGGTACGTTCTGTTTGCGAACCTTATTTTGACCGTCCTTTAAAAGAAATCTCCTTGGGGATCGTGCTGATGCGTTTGTTCCAAACTTCACGTCGCTTTAAGGTGGAGATTCAGCCGCAACTGACTTTATTGCAGAAGACTCTATTAAATGTAGAGGGACTTGCTCGTCAGCTAGACCCGGATCTTGATCTTTGGAAGACTGCCAAGCCAATTTTGGAAAAATGGATTAGTCGGCAGCTTGGCTGGAGGGCTTTGGTGGATGGTATTAAGGCTGAGGCACCAAGCTGGGCGCAAATTTTGCCAACTTTACCCCGCCTGATAGCGGAGAGTTTGGCGCAAGGACGTGCCCCACAAAGAGAGCAAAACGCTGAATTGGAGGTCTTGAAAGGCCTTTTATTGCAGGAAAGGCGCACTCACCGCCTCTTAGTGGGGGCGCTGTTGTTTGCAGGCGGCTTTTTGGCTGGGATTTTGATCATCGGCCTTGGTCTTTATTAGTCTGTCGCCTGTCATCGCTTAAACCGCTAAAATGCCAGGTTAGGCAAAGTACAAGCATAGGCACATGAAAAAATACTTTATTGCAGGCATTCTGGTGTGGGCACCGATGTCAATCACCATTTGGGTGATTGCATGGGGCTTGGGCCTGCTCGATGGTGTTTTTGGCTCCGTGATGCATGCCATCATTGCCGTATTCCCAAATCAGTTTGCCCACGATTTACAGCATTTCCGCGAATTACCCGGTGTCGGTATTTTGATTGTGGTGTTCGTGATTATGTTGACTGGTCTGCTTGCCATTAATTTTGCAGGGCAGTGGTGGATGAAGGTGTGGGATCGGCTGGTAAATCGCATTCCGATTGTGCGATCCATCTATTCCAGTGTTCAACAAGTTTCATCAACCCTTTTTTCTGGCAACGGCCAAGCTTTTAGTAAGGCATTGCTGATCCGTTATCCGCATGCAGATTCCTGGGCGATTGCATTTCAGACAGGCATGCCCGCAAGAGAGGTTGCAGCAAAATTGGGTGAAGACTATGTCAACGTATTTTTACCAACCACCCCAAATCCCACCTCTGGCTTTTTTATGATCGTCCCACGTGCGCACACCATTGAATTAGAGATGAGTGTCGAAGAGGCACTCAAGCATATTGTGTCAATGGGATCTGTTCCCCCCACCAGTTCAACTGGTTTGACCGCTACTCAGTCAAACCATCATTTTTGATTTATAGGAAATTGTTATGTCGATGCGAAGCCATACCTGCGGCCAGGTAACTGAATCACTTATTGGTCAAGAAGTGACCCTCTCGGGTTGGGTGAATCGCCGCCGCGACCACGGTGGTGTGATTTTTATTGATTTGCGCGATCACCAGGGCTTTGTGCAGGTGGTGTGCGATCCAGATCGCCCAGACATGTTTGCCTTGGCTGAACAGGTTCGTAATGAGTTTTGCATTCAGATCAAAGGCTTGGTGCGCGCCCGTCCTGCCGGCACTGAAAATATTGATTTAGTTAGCGGCAAGATAGAGGTGCTCTGTCATAGCCTGGTGATCTTGAATGCATCGATTACCCCTCCATTTCAATTGGAAGATGAGAATTTATCTGAGACAACTCGTTTAACCCATCGCGTTTTAGATTTGCGTCGCCCACAGATGCAAAAGAATCTGCGCTTGCGTTACAACGTTGCTATGGAATGCCGTCGTTACTTAGATGCAGCAGGCTTTATTGATATTGAAACTCCGATGTTGACAAAGAGTACCCCTGAAGGTGCTCGTGATTATTTGGTGCCATCCCGTGTTCATGATGGTCAGTTCTTTGCTTTGCCACAATCACCTCAGTTATTTAAGCAATTATTGATGGTGGCTGGCTTTGATCGTTACTACCAAATTACTAAGTGTTTCCGCGACGAAGATTTGCGTGCTGACCGTCAGCCTGAATTTACTCAGATCGACTGTGAAACCGCTTTCTTGGACGAATTAGAAATTCGTGAGTTATTTGAAAACATGATTCGTCATATTTTCAAAACTACGATGAATGTCGAGTTGCCAAATCCGTTCCCAACCATGCCTTACTCTGAGGGTATGGCGCGTTTTGGTTCAGATAAGCCAGACCTTCGTGTCAATTTTGAATTTACTGAATTGACTGATTTAATGAAAGACGTGGATTTCAAAGTCTTCTCTGGTGCAGCCAATCAAGAGGGCGGTCGTGTTGTCGGTCTCTGTGTTCCAGGCGGTTCTGAGATTAGCCGTAGTGAAATCGATGACTACACCCAGTTTGTTGCTATCTACGGCGCCAAGGGTTTGGCATGGATTAAGGTAAATTCCGTTGCGGAAGGCCGTAATGGCCTGCAATCTCCCATCGTGAAGAACTTGCATGACGCTGCAATCGAAGGCATCTTGAAGCGCACAGGCGCTAAAGACGGGGACATTATTTTCTTTGGTGCTGATAAAGAAAAAGTTGTGAATGATGCTATCGGTGGCTTACGTTTGAAGATTGGCCACTCCGCTTGGGGTAAGGCGCACGGCCTCTCCACTGAAGGTTGGAAGCCATTGTGGGTAGTGGACTTCCCGATGTTTGATTACGATGAAGGTGAAGCCCGTTGGGTAGCTTGCCATCATCCGTTTACTAGTCCTAAAGATGAGCATATGCAGTATCTTGAATCTGACCCAGGCAGGTGTTTGGCTAAGGCCTACGACATGGTCCTTAACGGTAGCGAGATTGGTGGCGGATCAGTGCGTATTCACCAAGAAGCGGTGCAGAGCCAGGTATTCCGTGCCTTGAAGATTGGCGCTGAAGAAGCTCAAGCGAAATTTGGATTCTTATTGGACGCTTTGCAGTACGGTGCGCCTCCACATGGCGGCATTGCTTTTGGTTTGGATCGCATTGTGACGATGATGACGGGTGCTGAGTCTATTCGTGATGTGATTGCTTTCCCTAAAACACAACGTGCGCAGTGCTTGCTCACTCAGGCTCCTAGCCCAGTTGACGAGCGTCAGTTGAAAGAGCTGCACATTCGTTTACGTCAAGCGACCCCAGCTGCCTAAGCAGGAAAGTATTTAGAGCATCTTGAAAATCCCCATTTCGGTTTTAGTTGTTATCTACAAATCGAATGGGGAGGTCTTGCTAATAGAGCGGGCCGATAAAGCCAACTTCTGGCAATCAGTTACTGGTAGTGTTGATTCCCCTGATGAGGATTTCAGTGCGGCGGCTGCACGCGAAGTCTCTGAAGAAACTGGCATTGATGTTCAATCTCTCCCGGCAAATTCTTTGCGAGATATGCATCATCAAATTGAGTATGAGATTTATCCCCAATGGCGCCATCGCTATGCTCCTGGGGTAACCAGAAATACGGAGCATTGGTTTTCATTGCTTGTCCCAGATAGTGCTCAAGTTCAATTAGCCCCTAGAGAGCATGTAGCTTATCAGTGGTTACCTTTCACAGAGGCTGCAAAAAAATGTTTCTCTCCCAGTAATGGCGAAGCAATCCTAAAATTGTTTTCTGCGCGCCAGAGCAGAAGTGACTAAGATAGCGTGATGAGACATTCATCAGGGCATCATCATTCGGCAGTAGATTCCAAACCTTCACAAGGAAGCGATTGGAAGGTCATTCGCGATTTACTGCCTTATCTTCTGGAATACAAATTTAGAGTTGCGATTGCCTTAACGTGCTTGGTTGCCGCTAAGGTTACCAATCTCGGTATCCCAATTTTGATGAAGCGTTTGATTGATGCGCTGAATATCAAGGCAGATTCTCCGCAAGCATTACTCGTAGTACCTGCTGGATTGATATTGGCTTATGGCCTATTAAGAATCTCCGCCTCTTTATTCACGGAGCTTCGAGAGTCCCTTTTTGCTCGCGTGACTCAGAATGCCGTCCGTAAGGTAGCCCTGCAGGTCTTTGAGCACTTGCACTCTTTAGCACTCAGTTTTCATTTGGCTCGCCAGACTGGAGGGGTCAGCCGGGATATTGAGCGTGGCACTCGCGGGATTCAGTCGCTGATCTCCTATTCGCTTTACAGCATTCTGCCAACCCTCATTGAGTTTTGCCTCGTACTGGGCTACTTTGCCTATGCATATGACATTTGGTTTGCAGCAATTACCTTGATTGCTTTGGTGCTTTATATCAGTTTCACGGTAGTCGTAACTGAGTGGCGCACCCATTTCCGCCGCACGATGAATGATATGGATTCAAAGGCTAATCAGAAGGCGATTGACTCTTTATTGAATTTCGAGACAGTAAAGTATTTTGGTAATGAGGCCTTTGAAGCAAGTCGCTACGATCAAAATCTCGTGCGTTATCAGGCTGCTGCAGTCAAATCCCAAAAATCTTTGGCATTACTCAATTTTGGTCAGCAAGCCATTATTGCAGTTGGTTTAGTCATGATTTTATGGCGTGCAACCTTGGGTGTGATTGATGGATCTATGACCTTGGGTGATTTGGTGCTGGTCAATACCTTAATGATTCAGCTGTACATTCCACTCAATTTCTTGGGTGTGATCTATCGGGAGATTAAGCAAGCACTTACCGATATGGATCGAATGTTCTCCCTCCTAAATACTGAGAAAGAGATTGCTGATGCACCCAATGCTCAGCCCTTACACATTAGTAATCAAGGCCGTGGCCCAGATGTTCGTTTTGAGAATGTCTCCTTTCACTATGATGCCAAGCGAGAAATCTTGCACGACGTGAGTTTTACTATCCCATCCGGCACCATTGCTGCGGTGGTTGGGCAAAGCGGTGCCGGTAAGAGTACCCTGTCTCGCTTGCTGTTCCGTTTCTATGATGTTCAGTCTGGCAAGATCCTGATTGACGATCAGAATATTGTGGATGTCACTCAAGCCAGTTTGCGTAAGGCTATTGGGATTGTTCCGCAAGACACAGTCTTATTTAATGACACCATTGGCTACAACATCGCCTATGGCAATCCAAATGCCTCCATTGAGGAAGTGCATGAGGCTGCTAGAGCTGCGCAGATTGATAGCTTTATTAAGCATCTCCCAGATGGGTATGACACTCAAGTTGGTGAGCGCGGTCTGAAGTTATCCGGCGGGGAAAAGCAGCGCGTCGCTATTGCGCGAACTTTGCTAAAGAAACCTGCCATGCTGATTTTTGATGAGGCCACTTCAGCTTTAGACTCTAAAACAGAGCGCGCGTTTCAGGAGGAGTTACTGGGCCTCGCCAAAAATCGCACCACTTTAATCATCGCGCACCGACTTTCAACCATTGTTCATGCCGACCAAATTTTGGTAATGGATCATGGGCGCATCGTAGAGCGTGGAACACATGGCGAACTTTTAGCTGCTGATGGTCGATATGCTGAGATGTGGCAAATGCAAGAACGCACTACCCTTGATTAGAGTCTCTTGATGAGCCAGCAAGAAACTATTCTAAAAAATGCATTTGCTGCTGCGGTGGCGGTAGCCGATCCACAGAAGATTGTTCCGCAATATTTGGCGAAGATATTTCCTGTTGGGCGCGAACCTAAAGGAAGATGTGTGGTGGTGGGTGCTGGTAAAGCCAGTGCTTCCATGGCGAGCGCACTCGAGTCTTATTCAAAAGCGCATTGGCCTCAGGTTCATGTTGAAGGCGTGGTGTTGACTCGTTATGGCCACAGCTCACCAACGACGCATATTCGAATTATTGAAGCGGGGCATCCCGTCCCAGACCAAGCGGGTATGGATGGCGCCAAAGAGGTCTACCGCTTAGCAACTGAGCTACAGGCTGGCGATGTTTTGATAGCACTTGTCTCTGGGGGTGGATCTAGCTTGCTGACATTGCCGCAAGAGGGTATCAGCATTACAGATATGCGACAGACTACGGAGGCTTTGTTGCGCTCGGGCGCGCCTATCGAAGAAATGAATGTAGTGCGTAAACACTTATCTGCCATCTTAGGCGGTAACTTGGCGAGATTGGCGATTGCTAGGGGAGCTCAGGTAGAGGCTTTGCTCATTTCTGATGTAACTGGTGATTCTCCTGCGGATATTGCAAGTGGCCCCTGCGCAGCAGACTATTCTACTTACCAGGATGCTGTAGATATTTTGGCGAAATATGGCTTGGGTGAGGGCTCTATCCCTGCCTCAGTTCTGCTCCATTTGAATCGCGGTCTTGCCGGTGAAGTGCCGGAGACATTAAAGACGGTCGATTTGCAAAATTCCCAAGTAAATAATCATGTGATTGCCACGGCTTATAAGAGTCTTGAGGCAGCAGCAGACTACATTTGTACGCAAGGATATGAGCCAGTGATACTGGGTGACACCATTACGGGTGAGGCGCAAGATGTGGGTGCTAATCAGGCGGCAATGGCGCGCGAGTATTTGGCGAGTCAGACTGAAAAACGATTGGCTCTTATCTCGGGCGGGGAGTGCACAGTAACTATGCCCGCAGGCCTTAAAGGACGCGGTGGCCGTTGTAGTGAATACTTGCTCTCACTCTTTGTGGCCTCTGGAGACTTCCCAAGCATAGCGGCTTTGGCTGCGGATACTGACGGTATTGATGGCAGCGAGAAAAATGCTGGCGCTTGGTTTACCCCCGAAATTCGGAAGGCTGTAGGTGAGCAAGGTTTGCTTCCTGTACAGTATTTAGAGCAACATGATTGCTATGGTTTTTTTGCTCAATTGGATGCTTTGGTGGAAACTGGCCCTACACTTACCAATGTGAATGATTTCCGTATCATCTTGCTCAATTAATTCAGTCAACATCACTATCAAACTACATGTCTACTAGCCCAACTCAAATCCAATTGATTCAACCAGATGACTGGCATTTACACATTCGTGATGGTGAAGTTATGAAGGATGTGTTGGTAGATACCGCACGTCAATTTGCGCGTGCCATCATCATGCCAAATTTAAAGCCACCGGTGACTACGGTGGATTTGGCAAACGCCTACCGCTCTCGGATTGAGGCTAGCCTCACATCTTCAGGAATCACTGGTTTCACACCATTGATGACTTTGTATCTTACTGACAATACTTCTGCTGATGAAGTTCGGAAAGCAAAAGTGGGGGGTATTGCTGCATTCAAGCTGTACCCTGCTGGAGCCACAACGAATAGCGATGCGGGTGTGAGTGATATCAAGCGTTGCTATGCTGCGCTTGAGGCAATGCAGGCAGTAGGCATGCCCTTGCTAGTGCACGGTGAAGTTACTAGTGCTGAAATTGATATCTTTGATCGCGAAGCGGTGTTTATTGATCAGGTTCTTGAGCCCTTGCGTCAAGATTTTCCTGAGCTCAAAATTGTGTTTGAACATATCACCACAAAGCAAGCTGCGCACTATGTTCGTGATGCACAAACCGGTGGAAAAAATAGTCTAGCCGCTACCATTACTCCCCAACATTTGCTCATGAACCGCAATGCGATTTTTGCTGGCGGTATTCGTCCTCATAATTATTGTTTGCCGGTGCTTAAGCGTGAAGAGCACCGTGTTGCCTTACTAGAAGCAGCCACGAGTGGTAGCCCTAGATTTTTTCTAGGCACTGATAGTGCGCCACATGCTAAGGGTGCAAAAGAGGCTGCTTGTGGGTGTGCGGGTTGCTACAGTGCATTTAATGCCTTAGGTTTATATGCTGAAGCGTTTGAGAGTGTTGGCAAATTGGATCAGCTCGAGGGCTTTGCTAGTGTATTTGGGCCCGATTTTTATTCTTTGCCTCGCAATACCCAAACTATCTCCTTGGTTAAGCAGGCGCAGAGTATTCCAGCTGAGCTACCTCTAGGGGATGCAACGATCGTTCCGCTGCGTGCTGGCGAAACTATTGCTTGGTCCTTGGCTTAAGCTGCCAAGCATTCCAAAAATTCATTTTCAAACTAAATTTCTGCGACTGCGTTAGACTGCAGGCGCAGAGTCAATTGGGCAATCGCCGCCTCTTTATTGAGGGGGAGGAAAGTCCGGACTCCATAGGATAGGGTGATGGTTAACGACCATCCACGGCGACGTGAGGAATAGGGCCACAGAGACGAGCGTATTTAGTTACGGTGAAACGCGGTAACCTCCACCCGGAGCAATCCCAAGTAAGCAGGCGATG
>CANFWB010000014.1 GCA_947450605.1 Burkholderiaceae bacterium | reverse complement strand
GATCGACTACGACAACACTTTGAAGCCAACTCTGTCTAAAGCAGGTTTGGTAACTCGTGATGCTCGTGAAGTTGAGCGTAAAAAAGTTGGTCTGCATGGCGCGCGTCGTCGTAAGCAGTTCAGCAAGCGCTAATTTCTTTCAGTCGCTTATGTTTTATCGAAAGGGTCGCGCAAGCGGCCCTTTTTGTTTCTACAATTAAGAAAACTGTAAGAATCAATTATTAAGCTCTGTAAGATAATTTAGCTATAGAGCAATTTGGAGAGTGACATGATTAAAGTTGGCATCGTAGGTGGAACTGGATATACCGGAGTGGAATTACTGCGTCTCTTGGCGCAACACCCGAATGTAACGATCCAGGCTATTACTTCTCGCACGGAAGCTGGTATGCCAGTGGCTGAGATGTTCCCATCCTTACGCGGCCGCATTGATCTGAAATTCACGACACCGGATGAGGCTAAGTTAAATGAATGCGATGTGGTGTTCTTTGCAACGCCACATGGTGTTGCCATGGCACAAGCCAAAGAATTGCTCGCCAATAATGTCAAGATTTTGGATCTGGCTGCAGACTTCCGCTTGAAAGATGTTAAAGAGTTTGCCAAGTGGTACGGCATGGAACATGGCTGCCCAGAAATATTAGCTGAAGCTGTTTATGGCTTGGCGGAAATTAATCGTGAAGCGATTAAAAAGGCGCGTGTAGTTGGTTTGGCTGGTTGCTACCCAACATCTGTGCAATTAGGTTTGGCGCCCTTGCTCTCACCAAAGTCGACCGGTGGAAAACAGCTCATCGACGGTATGCATATTATTTCTGACTCCAAGTCAGGCACTTCAGGGGCTGGACGTAAGGCTGAGATTGGTACTTTGTTATCCGAATCTAGTGATAATTTCAAGGCCTATGCTGTAAAAGGCCATCGTCACCTCCCTGAAATCGTGCAGGGTTTGAAGGCAATTGCTGGGCATGATCAGATTGGCCTGATATTTGTGCCGCACTTAACCCCGATGATTAGGGGTATTCATTCGACCTTGTATGTGCGTTTAACTGAGGCTGGCATGGATGTGGATGTTCAGAAGCTCTACGAAGACTTCTATCAAGGTGAGCCTTTCGTGGATGTGATGCCTGCCGGCAGTCATCCGGAAACACGCTCTGTGAGGGGTAGCAATGGCCTGAGAATAGCCATTCACCGTCCTGGCGGTGGCGACACTTTGGTTATTTTGGTAGTTGAGGACAATTTAGTGAAGGGCGCTTCGGGCCAGGGTGTGCAGTGCATGAACTTGATGTTTGACTTGCCTGAGACCACTGGATTGACGCAGATTGCCGTTTCCCCATAACGGGGCTGCTAGCCAAGGGAGGGTGAAAGACCCTTCAGCAAGCTTGGCATTTAAAGCCTAAAATAGATTATTGCCTTTTGAATTAGGAGTAAATCATGACCCAATTAGCTACGCAAGAAACTGCGCAACCTGCACAAGATTTAGCCGAGCCACCAACCCCATTGGTGTTCACGGATAGCGCTGCTGCAAAAGTAGCCGACTTGATTGCTGAAGAAGGTAATCCTGAATTAAAACTCCGCGTGTTCGTTCAAGGTGGTGGTTGTTCAGGATTTCAGTATGGATTTACATTTGATGATGCTGTGAATGAAGATGACACGCTCTTTGAGAAAAATGGTGTGACTTTGTTGGTTGACTCCATGAGCTTCCAGTATTTAGTTGGCGCTGAGATTGATTACAAAGAAGATATCAATGGTTCACAGTTTGTGATTAAGAATCCGAATGCCCAAACTACTTGTGGTTGCGGATCTTCTTTCTCGGCTTAAGTAATTTAAAAACTATGCTGGATAGCAGGCGCCTAGAATTCTAGGACCCTTCGCTCCCGTAACGGCCGGCAAATTTGCTGGCCGTTTTTCTTTATAAGCCCAAGCAAGCCAAGCAAAGGCGAGGCCCTCTACTAGCTGTGGATCTAGCCCTAGCGCATCGCTTGTCACGATCTCCAAGGGGTTTTTAAATACCGCCTGGGTACTCGCTTTTAATAAATTCATTAGTGCCGTATTGCGCGCACCACCACCACACACGATGAGTATTTGGGCTTGCGGAGCATGTCGCTCTAGTGCTTGTAGTGCTGAGTGTGCCGTCAGGTGAAGCAAGGTTGCCTGAACATCTTCCGCATTGATGTTCTCAACATCAATTTGTTCCACTAGCCACTTCAGATGAAAATCATCACGCCCGGTACTTTTTGGTGGCGCCTTGGAAAAGAAGGGGTCGGCCAACATTTTTGAGAGAAGTGATTGATTGACTTGGCCTTGCGATGCCCAAGTTCCATCGTGATCAAAAGTGTGGCCTTGCTGATCTGCGATCCAGGCATCCATCAGCATATTTCCGGGGCCACAATCAAACCCTTTTATTTCCCCATTTTTAGGGAGAAGGGTGAGATTGGCGATGCCACCCAAATTGAGAACGGCGACATCTTTATTTGAGGCAAATTGCTGCGCATGAAACGCTGGTACCAATGGTGCACCATGACCACCTGCCGCCAGGTCGCGACTTCTAAAGTCGGCAATCACATCAATGTCAGTGAGTTCTGCCAATAAGGCTGGATTGAGGGTTTGATGGGTGTACGCAAGATGATGAGCAAGACCAGCCTGATGGCGAATGGTTTGACCGTGGGCGCCAATCGCACTGATATCGGTAGCATTCAAATTCTTCTGGGTGAGTAAGCTCTGCACAGCCTCTGCATACTCTATGGCCAGGGCATTGCCTGCCTGCTTTTCCCGGTGGAGTTCATTGGGCCCTGGGGATTGGAGGTCTAGAAGAGCTTTGCGTAGCTCAGGCGTGAAGGGTCTGCTTACAGCCCCCAACAGGCTGACCGCTCCGCCAGACTCAATCTTCGCTAGCACGGCATCAATCCCGTCTAGGCTGGTGCCAGACATCAAGCCAATATAGAGGGAATGGGGCGTATTCATGCGGTATCGGGACTTTGTTCTCAGGAATGCGACAATTATGCTTTAGCAATCTAATACTAATTTAACTGAATCAGCTCACCAAATCAGCATGCCGGCGAAACCAGAACAAAAATATCCACTAACTCCTGAAGTTTTTGCAGCCCTTGAAGTAACCAAAAGGGGTTGTGATGAACTATTGGTTGAGGCTGATTGGATTCAGAAACTAGCCAAAAGTCAGGCTACCGGTACTCCGTTGCGGATTAAGTTGGGTTTAGATCCTACTGCGCCCGATATTCATTTGGGACATACTGTTGTTCTGAATAAATTACGTCAGTTGCAAGATTTAGGGCATACGGTCATTTTCCTCATTGGTGACTTCACCAGCATGATTGGTGATCCCTCTGGACGGAATGCTACACGCCCGCCATTGACCGCAGAAGAAATCGCTATCAATGCTCAGACCTACTATCGTCAAGCGAGCATGGTTCTGGATCCAGCTAAAACTGAAGTTCGTTACAACAGTGAATGGTGCGATCCACTTGGTGCGCGCGGCATGATTCAGTTGGCTGCTAGATACACCGTAGCCCAAATGTTGGAGCGCGATGACTTTACTAAGCGTTACCGTAGTGGCGTGCCGATTTCGGTACACGAGTTTTTATATCCTTTGATGCAAGGTTACGACTCTGTTGCCTTGAAGAGTGACTTAGAGCTCGGCGGTACTGATCAGAAATTCAATTTATTAGTTGGCCGTGAGCTCCAACGTGAGTATGGTCAAGAGCCGCAATGTATTTTGACAATGCCACTCTTGGTCGGCTTGGATGGTGTGGACAAGATGAGTAAGTCCAAAGGCAATTACATTGGCATCAGCGAGCCTGCTAGCGATATGTTCGGCAAACTCATGAGCATCTCTGATGATTTGATGTGGGATTACTTTACATTACTGTCATTCCGCCCCATGGCGGAGATTGATTTAATGAAGCAGGAAGTTGCTGCTGGCCGTAACCCACGCGATTGCAAAGTACTGCTTGGTCAAGAAATCGTAGCGCGCTTCCATTCACAAGAAGCTGCTGAGAAAGCATTGGAAGACTTTAACCACCGCGCTAAAGGCGGTGTGCCTGACGAGATTCCAGAAGTAAATCTCAGTGGTGCTCCAATGGCCATTGCTAATCTTCTGAAGGCTGCGGGTCTTGCCCCATCGACATCCGAAGCCATGCGCAACATTGAGCAAAATGGTGTGAAGATAGATGGCGCAACAGTTGCTGACAAGCAAGTGAAAGTTGAGGCCGGTACTTACGTAGTGCAAGTGGGCAAGCGTAAGTTTGCCAAGGTAACGCTGAGTTAAATCTTAGTCTGGGCTAGTATTTCCATTAGGCGGTGTTAGCCCAAAATGCTCATAAGCTTGTCTAGTTGCCACTCTTCCGCGAGAGGTTCTCTGTAAGTAACCCTGCTGAATTAAGTAGGGCTCCAAGACATCTTCAATGGTGTCGCGCTCTTCGCCGATAGCTGCTGCCAAGTTATCAATACCAACTGGGCCACCATCGAACTTATGCAAGATAGCTTCCAATAATTTTCTATCCATCACATCAAAGCCACTAGGATCTACATCTAGCATCTTGAGTGCAGCATCCGCCATGGCTTTAGTGATGGTGCCCGTGCCTTTCACTTCAGCATAGTCTCGTACACGACGAAGCAGGCGATTGGCAATACGCGGAGTGCCGCGTGCACGCTTTGCAATCTCTACTGAGCCTTCTGGATCAATGTTTGCCTTTAACAAGCTGGCTGAGCGCGCGATAATTTTGGTGAGTTCTTCCGTAGTGTAGAACTCGAGTCTTGCCACGATGCCAAAGCGATCTCGTAGTGGATTGGTGAGCATGCCCGCGCGGGTGGTGGCGCCGATCAATGTAAAGGGCTTGAGATCAATCTTGACACTACGTGCAGCTGGACCTTCGCCAATCATGATGTCTAGGCTGTAATCCTCCAGTGCGGGATAGAGGATTTCTTCTACAACTGGAGAGAGGCGATGAATCTCATCAATAAAGAGCACATCGTTGGCTTCTAAATTGGTCAGCAACGCAGCAAGATCACCAGGCCTATCTAGAACTGGGCCGCTGGTTTGACGTAAATTCACGCCCAGCTCTCTGGCAATAATGTGTGCCAAGGTAGTTTTACCAAGTCCAGGAGGGCCAAAGAGTAAGACGTGATCCAGTGCTTCCTGTCTTGCTCTGGTTGCACTAATGAAGATCTCTAATTGGGCTCGGGCCTTAGTTTGACCAACATACTCATCTAGTTGCTTTGGACGCAAGGCTCTTTCGAAGACGGCTTCAGAATTGCCAGCTGCACCACTTACAATGCGGTCATTACCCTCCGGTAAATCTTCGGGAATAGCGCTGAGGTCTTCGGTATGGATTGCCATGCTACCAGTGTAGTGGTTTTAAGATTTCGAGAGGTATTTCAAACCCATTCGAATACCATCCGACACGGAGGTGTCAGGTGGAATTTGCTTCAGAGCCAGATGCGCCTCTTTTTCTGAATAGCCTAGGGCCAAGAGTGCTTGTAACACTTCGCTGCTTGCTTCAATAGCCTGAGGCTTGCCACCAGTAATTCCTAAATCCGGAGCTAGCTTACCTTTGAGCTCCAAGCAAAGCCGCTCAGCAGTCTTTTTTCCAATACCAGGGACTTGAGTCAGACGCCCGGCTTCTTGCATAGCAATGGCTTGAGCTAATTCATTAACACTCATGCCAGAGAGCACGGCTAGTGCAGTGCGAGAGCCTACGCCACTGATCTTAATTAACTGTCTAAATGCTTCACGTTCAGTTTCAGTGGCAAAGCCAAAGAGTTGCTGTGCATCTTCCCGTACTTGGAAATGCGTTAGCAGAGTAATCTTTTGATTGATCTCTGGTAACTGATACAGAGTACTCATCGGCACATCGATCTCATAACCAACGCCTTGGCAATCCACCAAGAGTCGAGGTGGATGAACTGAAACGAGAATGCCTTGAATGCGACCAATCATGTAAAGATCTTAACCTGTTTGTATTATTGCTGCCGATTGCTTTGAAGTCTTACTTGCTGCGTTTCTTAGGCGCTAACGCTGCAGTAATTGCTTTTGGGATTTGAGCGTGGTGAGCAGCGCAGATAGCCACTCCCAAAGCATCTGATGCGTCAGTCCCGGGGGCGCGGTTTAAGCGAAGCAAGCGTTTCACCATTTCTTGAACTTGGGGCTTGGTAGCTCGCCCTGTGCCTACGATAGATTGCTTGACTCTGAGTGCGCTGTATTCAGCTACGGGAAGTTTTTCTGAGACTAACGCTGCAATGACTGCGCCTCGAGCTTGACCTAACATCAGGGTAGAACGGGGGTTTACATTCAGAAATACTTCCTCAATGGCTGCCTGCTCTGGATGATAAGTTTCCAAAACCTCTTTGATACCCGCATATAAGATACCCAAGCGCTCGGGCAGCCCCTGGGCTGGATCACCGCTCTCAATCGTCCCAGAAGCGATGTAAGTCAGTTTTTGCCCATCAACATCGATAACACCAAATCCCGTTGTTCGTAGACCAGGGTCGATACCTATCCAGCGCATGAGTACTTTTTTGTTTCTGTCTTTTTAAATTGCTTAGTGACGGAAGTGACGTGTGCCAGTAAAGATCATGGCAATGCCATGCTCATTAGCTGCGGCAATAATTTCGTCATCACGCATGCTGCCACCAGGTTGAATGGCGCAGCTTGCGCCGCCATTCACCACTACATCTAAACCATCGCGGAATGGGAAGAAGGCATCACTCGCTACTGCGGAGCCTTTAAGGCTTAAACCGGCATTCTCGGCTTTGATGCTGGCCATGCGGGCGGAGTCCACGCGACTCATTTGTCCTGCACCGATTCCGAGGGTCATGCCATTAGCGCAATATACGATCGCATTGGATTTGACAAACTTCGCTACGCGCCATGCAAACATCATGTCATGCATTTCGCTGGTAGTTGGCAGACGCTTACTGACAACACGCATTTCTGTTTCTAGCACGTTCTTCGCATCAGGAGACTGAACCAACAAGCCACCACCAACGCGTTTGAAATCAAAGGTATTAAATGCGGTGCCTAGTGGTATCTCTAAAAGACGTACATTTTGCTTGGCCGCAAAGATTGCCTTAGCTTCATCGCTAAAGCTTGGGGCAATTAACACCTCTACAAATTGCTTAGAGATGGCTTCCGCTGCCGCGCCATCACATGGCACATTGAAGGCAATGATGCCGCCGAATGCTGAGCTTGGATCGGTTTTAAAGGCTTTTTGGTATGCCTCAAGTGCATTAGCAGCTACTGCTACACCACAAGGGTTGGCATGCTTGATGATCACGCAGGCTGCAGCACCACCAACATTACCAGTAAAGCTCTTGACGCATTCCCAAGCAGAATCAGCATCAGCGATATTGTTATACGAAAGCTCTTTGCCTTGTAATTGTTTGTAATTAGCAAGCGCACCATCGACTGGATAGATATCTTTGTAGAAAGCTGCCGATTGGTGCGGGTTCTCACCGTAACGCATCTCTTGTACTTTTTCGAATGCCAGGTGCAGAGTTTCTGGATAAGGGGAACGCGCTTTGTGATCTAAGTCATCACCTAATGCGGACAAATAGTTGGCAATTGCACCATCGTATTGAGCGGTATGCGCAAATACTTTTTTAGCTAGACCTAAATTGGTTTTATAAGAAACCACATTCTGATGGGCTTTCATCTCATCTAACACTGGTGCGTAATCTTCCGGGGAGATCAGCACAGTGACATCTTGATGATTCTTAGCCGCAGCACGCAACATGGCTGGGCCGCCAATATCGATGTTCTCTACTGCATCTTCAAATGAGCAATCTGCTTTGGCAACCGTTTCATTGAAAGGGTAAAGATTAATGACGAGCATATCGATGGTATCAATGCCATGCTCTTTTAAGGCAGCCATGTGCTCAGGAAAATCACGGCGAGCTAACAAGCCACCATGCACCATGGGATGCAATGTTTTTACGCGACCATCCAGCATCTCTGGAAACTGGGTTAATGAGGAGACCTCCATTACAGGCAAGTTGTTTTCAGCGAGGAGCTTCGCAGTTCCGCCAGTAGAGATTAACTTAACGCCTTGCTCATGCAGGGCTTTAGCAAAGGGCACGATGCCATTTTTATCGGAAACAGAGAGTAGGGCTGTGCGGATCATATTTTTCGGAAGGTGTAATTAATCAAGAATGGGGTATTGAGGTCTGACTTATTTCAGAAGTTGGTGTTCGACCAACTTCTTGTGAAGTGTGTTTCGGTTGATGCCAAGGTACTGTGCTGCCAAAGATTGGTTTTGTTTGGCATGCTGTAGTACTAATTCCAGCATCGGTTTTTCAACTACCGCCAGAACCATTTGATACAAGTCAGATGGTGGTGTTCCTTTGAGGTCATCCAGATACTGTTGTAGCTGAGTCTCAATGCATTCGGTGATGGGGTGCTTATTGGTCATAGATAAATAAAATAACTAAAAACTACATTTAGGCTGCTTCTAAAAATAACAAACGATCTGAATGGGATTTCATTTCATCAAAAAAATCATTCACCATTTGTAGTTGGGTTTTGCAATCGTCGGCGGTATTCATTCTTTGGCGAAATGCATGGGATTCACGTAAGCCCTTGCAATACCAGCCAATGTGCTTACGCGCCGTACGTAAGCCAATATATTCGCCATAGAATTCATAGTGATCCATGAGATGGGTATTCATGATGTCCTGAATCTCATTGATCTGTGGTGTCGGTAATTTTCCACCTGTTTCTAGAAAATGATGAATCTCTCGAAAAATCCAAGGGCGTCCTTGAGCTGCGCGACCAATCATGATGGCGTCAGCACCAGTTTCCTTTAAAACAAATTCTGCTTTTTCTGGGGTATGGATATCGCCATTGGCGACCACGGGAATAGCAACACTATTTTTTACGGCGGTAATGGTTTCGTACTCAGCCTCACCGTGATACAGATCGGCTCTAGTGCGACCGTGTACTGTCAGCATCGATATGCCAGATTTTTCTGCGAGGCGCGCGATATCGATGGCATTTTTATGTTCGCGGTCCCAACCCGTACGGATCTTGAGTGTTACCGGAACAGCATCAGGTCCCACACCTACGGCTTGAACGACTGCCTCTAAAATTTGCTGCACCAAGGGCTCGTCCCTTAACAGTGCTGAGCCAGCTGCAACATTGCATACCTTTTTAGCTGGGCAGCCCATATTAATATCGATGATCTGAGCGCCGTGATCGACATTGAGTTTGGCTGCTGCGGCCATCATCCTTGGATCGGCGCCAGCGATTTGGACTGCGATGGGCTTAAATTCACCCTGGTGGTTGGCCCGACGCTGGGTTTTTTCACTCTTCCACAGCAAGGCATTTGAAGCAACCATTTCAGAGACGGCGTAACCAGCCCCCAGCTTTTTACAAAGCTGTCGAAATGGGCGATCCGTTACCCCAGCCATGGGGGCAACAAATAATCTATTTGCGAGAAGGTGCTGGCCAATCTTCATTTGCATTGGGCTGGGATTTGGAGAATGTCTTGTGTTTGGGAAAGGGTGTCACTTTAGCACAATCAAGCCCAAAACTGCCTAAAAAATAGGCACATTCTGTGATTTAGATCAAACTGGAAAGACTTGTATTTTGGAGGCTATTTAAGCGTCTTAGCGCCTACCAAACATCATCTGGCGTGCTAAGGCTGTCTTGACTGGGGGGAGCCACTGGAGGGCTGATAAAGCCAATCCTCGAGCAATCACAATGGGAAGTAGATTCGATGTGAAGATTCTAGCCATGAAGTCGGTGAGGCCGATGGTGGCGGTCCGGTCGGCTCTGCGACTAAGCGCATAGTCCTGCAATGTTGTCTCAATCGATGTGGCAGTTTTTTGATCTTCAGGCTTGGAAAAAAGTGCGGTGAGTTTTTCAGCCAGGAGATAAGCATCCCTTAATCCGAGATTAAGGCCTTGCCCTGCAACGGGGTGCAGAGTCTGAGCGGCATTGCCAATCCAAACCTCATTGCCTTGGGTAATTTCTTTGCGGTAATTGAGTCCTAGCTCGTAAAGACGGCGATCTTGGATTTTCAGAAATTGTCCAATGCGCGAGCCAAACTCGGCTTGTAAGCTTTTTAAGAAATCCACATCACTTAGCCCTAAGCGAGCTTGTGAAGAGGCTGGAGATCCACACCAAATGAGGTTCAGGATATTGGGGCCATAGTGGCTTGGCAAAACCGCTAATGGACCTTCAGAAGTAAAGCGTTCCCACGCCTGATAAGGTGCTGCATTTTCAACTTCAACTAAGCCTACCAATGCAGATTGCTCATAGTCTCGACCTGATTCGATCCAATCCTGTGTTTTAAATAGCCCACCCTCAGCGTGCACGATACATTTGGCTTGAATATTTTCAATCTCCGTGTGGGTATCAATATGGTGCCAGGCAAAGTTGGGGCTTTGCACTTGAATCGCCCGTAAGGCTTTGCGCAGAGTCAGATGGATGTCGCGATAGCGAATAATATGACCCAGTGCATCTTGTTTCAACTCTTCGCGAGTCATGAGTGCCCGACCAAAGCGACCTGCTTGAGACACATGCACTCGATGAATATCGGCACATTCATTCGGCCAGGCATTGATCGTATCTAGCAACAACTTACTACCATGTGATAGGGCAATGCCTCTGCTATCTGCAGCCGCTAGGTCCTCATCGCTAATAGGGTTGCGGTCTAGTAATGCAATCTTTGCCTCTGGGAATTTTTGCAGGCACCACGCAGCACAGGCGAGGCCGACTGGCCCACCGCCCTGAATCACAATATCAACGTTTTCTGCTTGCATGTTTGGTAATTTTTTACTCAGTAGAGTGCTAATTATTTTTCATCAGTGCTTCGATTTCATCGGCTTTCACTGGTACGCCACGAGAGATTAATTCACAGCCTGCATCATTGACTACTGCATCGTCTTCAATGCGGATGCCGATATTCCAAAAGGCTTTATCAATGTCCTCTGCGGGGCGGACATATAAGCCCGGCTCAATGGTGAGAACCATGCCTGTCTTCAGTACACGCCATGGCTTTTCTTCTAAAGACACTTTTTCTGTGGCGAGGGGCTCGCGATACGAGCCAACATCGTGCACATCCATACCCAGCCAGTGTGAGGTTCGGTGCATATAGAAACGACGGTAGGCACCGGTCTCAATAGCATTTTCTAGAGAGCCCAATTCGGATAGCTTGAGCAGCTTTTCATCAAGGAGGCCTTGGGTTAGCACTTTGAGCGCCGCTTCATGTGGCTGCATGAAGGTATTGCCTGGCTTGGTTGCGGCAACAGCCGCTTCTTGTGAAGCTAGCGTAATGTCATACAAGGCACGTTGCGGTCCAGAAAATTGGCCATTGACCGGGAAGGTGCGAGTGATATCGGAGGCATAGCCATCCAATTCACAGCCAGCGTCGATGAGGCAAAGTTCGCCGCTGCGAAGTTCCGCATCGCTGGCGCGGTAATGCAAAATACAAGAGTTGGCACCGCCAGCAACAATACTGTTATAGGCAACACTTTGCGCACCGCTATAGCGGAACTCATGAAGTAATTCTGCTTCAAGCTGATATTCACGCAGTCCGGGTTTGCAGGCTTGCATGGCGCGGATGTGGGCGCGTGCAGAAATGGCTGCAGCACGACGCATGATGTCAATTTCATGCGCATCTTTAAAGAGACGCATTTCATGAATCAAACTCTCAATATCGTGAAGCTCGGAAGGTGGGTTGATGCCAGCACGGGCTTGGCCTCGGACTTGCTTCATCCAATGACGTAAGCGACGATCTGCTTCAGCACTTTCGGAAAGACGAACGTAGACCGCATCTTGATCTGCCAATAACTCACTCAGTTTGTTATCAAGCTCATGATTGCTGTGAGCATATTCCACGCCTAACGCCTCAGGTGCTGCTTCTGGCCCCAAGCGAATACCATCCCAAATCTCACGCTCTGCATCCTTAGGCCTGCAGAACAGATGAGATTCCAATTGGGGGTGTGAACTCGACCCTGAGATTTTCAGAACCAGGGTTGCACCCGGCTCTTCAAAACCAGTGAGGTAGAAAAAATCACTGTCATGACGGTATGGAAACTCACTATCTCGATTGCGAGCCGTCTCAGGCGCTGTAGTGATGATCGCAACGCCACCGCCCGTTTTGGCGCAGATCAGTTTTGCCAGTTCGACTCGGCGTTGTTGGTAAATAGGGGTTTTATTCATCCGCTGCATTGAGCTCTTGTAATCGTTGAGGTGTACCTACATCGTGCCATGGACCAGTATATTTTTCACCGGAGATTCTATTTTGAAGCATTGCCTCTCTGAGAAGGGGGGCTAGCTTGGCAGGAGTGCCTATTTCTAGCTCCTGGAATAGGTCTCGGTGATATAGGCCAATGCCGGAAAAGGTGAGCTTTTCAGCACCGTCTTGACATTCGTTAGATATTTGCGAGCCATGGAGATAAAAGTCTCCTTCAGGGTGTTGAACCGGGTTTGGAACCATGAGAAGGTGCGCCAAGGGCTGATTGGGTAGGCTGCGAAAGCGAGAAGCCACTTCCAGGAGCCTCTTCATTGGCAAATGGGGACTAAAGACATCGCCATTGATGACTAAGAAATAGTCCTTTGGGTTTAGGAGGGGTAGTGCCTTGCGGATGCCTCCAGCTGTTTCTAGAGCGCTAGCTTCTGGGGAGTAGGCAATATTGAGACCAAATTGACTGCCATCCCCCAAAGCCTCCTCAATCTTGTTCCCAAGCCAAGCATGATTAATCACGACCTTTTGAATGCCCGCTTCACTCAATGCCTCTAAATGCCACGCTAGCAAGGATTTCTTCTTGATGGTCAGTAGAGGCTTGGGTAACTCGTCGGTTAAAGGGCGCATGCGCTCACCTCGACCTGCAGCAAGCAATAAACAAGGGGTGAGGTTGCGCTGATCCATCATGAATTGATGCTTATTCCTTGGTTAGGCGTGTCGATTCCAAAATACGTGCCAAAGGTTTTAATTCAATATAACGGTTGGCGGTGGCAATTGCATACTCGAGCACCAAAGGGATATCTTTGAGGTAGCCGTCTTTTCCATCGCGATGAAACAACCTTGCAAAAATACCCAAGACTTTCAGGTGGCGCTGTAATCCCATCCACTCGAAGTCACGATAAAACTGTCCAAAATCATTCGGCATGGGTAAGTCCGATTTGCGACCTTCTTCCCAAAACTTAATCACCCAATCAATCACACGTTCTTCCGGCCATGCAATGTAGGCATCACGCCAGAGCGAGGCAGCGTCGTAAGTAATCGGTCCATAAACCGCATCTTGAAAATCAATCACGCCTGGGTTATTTTCTTCGGTCACCATGAGATTGCGTGAATGGTAATCGCGATGAACATAGACTTTTGCCTGAGCTAAATTATTTTGAATAATCAAATCAAATGCCTGTTTGATTTGATTATTCTGAAGATCTGTTAATTCGCTTTTCAGATGCTTCTTCAGGTACCACTCTGGAAACAAATCTAATTCTCGTTGTAATAGTGCTTCATCGTAATTTGGCAATACATCGGGTTTGCTCGCCAATTGCATTTGCACTAAAGCATGGGTGGCATCTCGATAGAGAAGATCTGCCGTTGCTTCGTTCAACTCGGCGAGGTAAGTTGTATTGCCAAGATCGTTGAGCAAAAGAAAGCCTTCAACAACATTTTTTTCTAGAATTTTAGGAACATTTAAGCCCGCCTTGTCGAGCAATAAATCGACCTTAATGAAGGCATCCAAGGGCTCATGTTGGGGTGGGGCATCCATCACGATCAAAGTCGGAAAATCCGGGTTTTTGGACTCAATTCGAAAATACCGTCGAAAGCTGGCATCTGCCGAGGCGGGTGCCAAAGTGAGGAGATCTAATTGCCAGCTAGCTTCAAGGCCTTTTAGCCAGTTGCGGAGGGTATCTAAGCGAGAGTCGGTCATGGTCGATTCGTATAATAAGGCGGGTCTGGATCTATGAGTCATTATCGCCGTCGCGCCGGCCTTTGCGCCCCTCTTTTTTTAGCTGCTACCCTGCGATTATTGATGGGGGTTGCATTGTCACAATTTGCTCTTCCCAGTATTGCCCAAGCACCCGCTCCTTTATCTCCTTCTGCGCAGTCTTTGGCCAACTCCGCCAACTCTGTTTTGATTCCAGATCGTGGCGATGTCACCGTCCTAAAACTAGATGATCAACTGCGAGTGGGAAAGCCTATTGAGGATGGTAAAGCATTGACCTTTACGTCGAGCGATTCGATTGATGGAATCGTGGATCGGGAAATGCGTTTAAAAGGGCGGGCACAAATACGTCGTAACGGTGCCGTTATTAAGGCGGATGAAATTAAATACGACCCTGATTCAGATGTGGCAGATTTATCTGGCAATACTGAATTTTCAAAAGGGAACGCTAGCTTCAAAGGGCCTAAGGCGCGCTTTAGAGTAGATGCGCGTGAAGGAGAGATGGAGACTCCAAATTACGAGCTACGTGATAACCGCGCCAGTGGTTATGCAAAAAAACTAACAATTGAAACCTCTGATGTATTTGTGTTTGATAAGGCCACTTACACCACATGTACTCCAGAAAATCTGGATTGGTATTTCACGGCTAGTACGCTTGAGATAGATAACGAGCAAAAGGAAATGGTCGGCACGCACGGCGTAATGCGATTCTTTGATGTACCTATCGCTTATGTGCCTTATTTCACCGCTCCAACAGCCAATCAACGCCGTTCTGGAATATTAGCGCCAGTGGTTGGCTATAACTCCAATAACGGTATTGATATCACGCAGCCGTATTACGTCAACATCGCACCTAATCGCGATTTGTTATTGATACCGCGGGTGATGGGTCAGCGCGGTGTTCAACTGGGCGCCAAATACCAATTTTTGGATCAGCAATATGCGGGGAGCTTAGGTGGAGACTACCTCCCTTATGACCGCAAGACGGGTACTGATCGCTGGCGCTATGACTGGCAGCAGAGACAAAACTTTAGTGGTGACTTATTGGGAATGGGCGGAATCCCAATTGCCGGCGCATGGACGGGTTATGCCAATATGGCGCGGGTTTCAGATAACTTATATCCAACTGATTTTTCACAAAGTATTGCTGGCGCAGTGACTAGCCAGTTTCGCCAAGAAGTTGGTACTACTAAGAATTTGACGGGGAGCCTGAGTAATTGGACCGTGGGAGCAAGGGCTTTGACTTTCCAAACCTTGCAGCCAGACCCAACGGTAACAGTGCAGTCCCCATACAATATTTTGCCGAACATCACTGCCGCCTATAACAATCGTTTAACACCAGCAGTGGCTGATGCTAGTGGGAAGTACATCACCTTACCATCGGGCCCTGCAACGACTTTCTCAACAGATTTCACGCGCTTTGCCTACAACATTGGCGGCAACTTGGCGGCAACTGCTCCAGGCGCCTACAGCCAAGCGGATCGAACGGTCATTAAGGGCGCCATGGCTCTTCCTCAGATTACGCCTGGTTATTTCATCACCCCTAAGGTGAGTTTTCAGTCAAATACCTATAACGCAACACCCTACAACCCAGCTGGTGCGCCAGCTGCGCAGGGCTTTACCATCCCCACATTCAGTTTGGATTCAGGCTTGGCATTTGAAAGAGAGGCGGCTGAGTTAAAAGGCTTCTTTGGTCGAGATATGTTGCTCACGATGGAGCCAAGAGCTTTTTATGTGTATACGCCATTCCAGAGTCAAGCTCAAACGCCTTTGTTTGATACGGCGGATGCTGGTTTTGGCGTAACTCAAATCTTTAGCGAAAACACATTCATCGGCAATGACCGCGTTGCTGATAACAATAAACTGACTGGCGGCTTAACTAGTCGCATGATTGAGGCCAATACCGGCGCGGAACGGGCTAACATCACTCTTGCTCAGCGTCAGGCCTTTACTGGGCAGAAGGTGGGTCTCAACGGCACCATTGCAAACCCTACCACTTACTCAGATACCTTGGGATCAGCCTCAGTACGTCTGCTGGGTAACTTTAGTGCTGACATGTTCGGTCAGTACAACACCCAATTGAATCGCTTGGTTCAAACAACGGTAGGGGGAAGTTGGCGCCCTACACCTGGAAGAAGTTTGAACTTTGGCTATCGCAATGTTTGGACGCCGCCAACACAAGCATCCGTTCAGAATAATCAGCCCTATGTCCCTGCGGCTACCACTACTGATCAATACAATATTTCAGGCCAATGGCCACTTACTCGCGAGGTTTCCGTCCTGGGCCGTTGGGGTTATGACGCTTTAACGACCAAAACGCTGAATACACTTGTAGCTCTGGAGTGGATGCGAGACTGCTGGACTTTGCGGGGAGCCTATTCTCAGATGCTCAATACCTCGCAAATAACCACCACTCAAGTTCTATTCCAAATAGAATTTAGGGGATTTGGTAGCGCTGGAAGCAATCCAGTTGATATCATGAAGTTTAATGTTCCTGGATATATGCCCACCTCTAAGCCTATACCCCCTTCAATATATGAGAACTATCAATGATGTGTAGGAATCGATTTAACCAAGCTTTTGCAGCTACGATATTGGCTGGCGCTGCTTTGCTGTCTCAATTCGCTTTTGCGCAAGATAGTTCGAAGACTGCCGCGGATAGCAAAATTCGCAATATTGATGGTGTCGCGGCAGTAGTGAATACTGGCTATGTAACGCGTAAGGAGATTGATGATCGAATTGCAGCGCTTCAAAAGCAGGGAGCCAAGCTTCCGGATGCCGCTACTTTACGCAAGACTGTCCTGGAGCGCCTCATCCTTGAAAAGATTCAAATCCAAAATGCTGAGCAAGAGGGTCTTGCTGTAAGCAATAAGGAGCTCGATAAAATTATTGGCGATATCGCCACTAAAAATAAACTCACTATTGCCGAATTGAAGATCAAGATAGCGGCATCTGGCAGTACCTATGAGCGCTATCGTGAGATGTTACGCGAAGAGGTGACTATTAGTCGTTATCGCGAACGGGAAGTTGAAGGCAAAGTAAAAATTTCTGATGCGGAAATTGATAACTTCATTACAGATCGAAATCGTGCTGTAACTGGAGGAGGTGCAGCGCGCTCAACTCCAGCCGCAAAAGGTGAGCCAGAAGAAATTGATGTAGCACAGATTTTTATTCCCGCAGATGCTAGCGCAGGCGCTGGCGCTCAAGCTGAGGCAAAGAAAAAAGCAGAAGCACTTCTACGTGAGGCGCGTGGCGATGTGGATTTCTTGCAATTGGGCGCAATGGCCGCAAAAGATAATCCGAAGATTAAGTTTCAGGAGTTGGGTTATCGCACTCCTGAGCGCTTGCCGCAATTATTTTATGAGGCTGTTAGAAATACCGGTGGAGGTCAGGTTGCCAATGCGGTTGTGAAGAGCCCTGCTGGTTATCACGTCTTAAAGGTTCTAGATCGTCGTGCGTTGGTGGCGGGCGCTCCTGAAGTTCAGCCGGCTGCCCCACAAGAGAGCGCATCATCCATCCCTCAAAATATTATGGTGACACAGACTTTATCTCGCCATATCTTGCTGCGTAATCGTGCTGGATTAACCGATCAAGATGCTGAAAGACGCCTTGCAGGTTACCGTGATCAGGTGCGTGCCAAGACTGCTGATTTTGGTGAATTGGCTAAAAAATATTCCGAAGATGGATCTGCTCCTAATGGTGGAAATCTTGGTTGGATGGGGCCTGGTGATTTGGTTCCAGAATTTGATCAAGCCATGAATCGCTTGCAAATTGGTGAGGTGAGCAACCCAGTAAAGACTGAGTTCGGCTGGCATTTAATTCAGGTGCTGGAGCGCCGTGAAGCACAGTTGACCGTGGAAAAACAGCGTCAGTTTGCTCGTGCAGCAATCCGTGAGCGTAAGTTTGAGCAAGCCTATCAAGATTGGTTGCGTGAATTACGCGATACCGCTACGGTGAAGATCATTAACGCAGATGATCCAGCAGCCAGCCCTCGTTAATCTCGTCATTAGCTCTGGCGAGCCTGCAGGGGTTGGTCCAGAGGTTTCTCTCGCTGCTGCACTTGCCTTCTTGCAAGAGCAGCCTGCGGCGACTATTACTTTGCTGGGTGATGATGGCCTATTTTCTATGGCTAATATGCCTAGGGAGCTAGTGGCTCGTTTGAGAGTAGAGGCTATCTCAGTGGCCTCACCGGTACTATCCGGACAATTAAACCCCGCTAACGCACAATATGTTCTTGAGATGCTAGATGTTGCAACTAAGGGCTGTCTTGATGGTCGCTTTGATGCGATGGTAACTGCACCAATACAAAAGAGTGTGATCAATGATGGAGTTGCTGTGGGTGCTACCCTATTTACAGGGCATACAGAGTACTTGGCTAGCCTATGCAATCAAGATCACGTGGTCATGATGTTGTGTACCAATTTGCCGGCAGGATTTTTGAGGCTTCGCAAGGGTTGTGCACTGAGGGTTGCCTTGGTTACCACCCATCTTCCTTTGAGCGGAGTCGCTGGCGCCCTGAATCAAAAACATATTCTGGAAACTATTCGTATTGTTAATGCAGACTTGCGTACAAAATTTGCGATTGCTAACCCCGTGCTTCGTGTTGCAGGCCTCAATCCGCATGCAGGAGAATCAGGTTATCTTGGGCGCGAAGAAATTGAGATAATTGCTCCCGCTATTGAAGCGGCAAAAGCCCTCGGTATTCAGGTGAGCGGACCCTATCCGGGCGACACTATGTTTGATGCTAGCTGCTTAGGGGCTGTAGATGCATTTATTGCGATGTACCATGATCAAGGCTTAGCACCATTCAAGTTTGTCAGTTTTGGTGGCGGCGTGAATGTCACTTTAGGTTTACCGATTATTCGTACCTCAGTAGATCATGGCACTGCGCTAGATATTGCTGGTAAAGGTGTTGCGGATTCCGGCAGCATGCTTGAGGCCTTAAGATTGGCTTATCAATTAGCAGTAAATTCTCAGAATGTAAATACATGATGCATCGTGCTCGTAAGCGATTTGGCCAAAACTTTTTGCAGGACTCGGGAGTTATCTATTCCATCGTTGCTGCAATCAATCCGAGTGAAAATATGCACGTGATTGAAATCGGGCCTGGGCTTGGTGCGCTAACTAGACCTCTGCTTAGCAATCTTGATCACTTGGATCTTCTTGAGATTGATCGAGATTTGGTTGCTTATTGGAATCAAGAAAACCTCAAAGGATTGAATGTTATTGAGGGTGATGCGCTCAAGTTTGATTTCCTGGAGTGGGCAACAACGCGACCAGCTAATAGCGGTTTATGTAAAGTGGTTGGTAACTTGCCTTACAACATCTCCTCGCCATTACTTTTTCACCTAGTTTCCGCCGCCCAGGTAATTGATGAGCAAGTATTTATGTTGCAGGCTGAAGTAGTGGAGCGGATGGTTTCTAAGGCTGGTGGCTCTGAATTCAGTAGGCTATCTGTGATGCTGCAAGCTCGTTATGACATGGAGCTTGTGCTTGAGGTTCCTCCTGAGGCATTTGATCCGCAGCCTAAAGTGAACTCAGCAGTAGTTCGCATGATTCCACGACAAGATTTCAATTTAAGTGATGCCCAGTGGCGTGCATTGGAAAAAGTAGTAGCAGCAGCTTTTTCTCAGAGAAGAAAAATGTTGCGTACTAACTTATCGGTTTTCGCTGATCGTCTGACTTTATCCGAGACCGAATTAAAAGCGCGAGCCCAAGATATTCCAGTAGAGCGCTATATTGAATGGGCCAAGATCTTAGCCACTTAAATTTACAAATCGATACTAGCTACTGATATGCGGCCGGATCAATTACTCGCATCTCGGCTTCAATCCACTTTTCCACTTCTTGATGCAGTTGCCCGCCAGTTTTTCCGGCAGAGGCAATGGCTGGGCCAATTGAGAAGATTACTGTCCCCGGTTGCTTGAGAAAGCTATTTTTTGGCCAGCAGCGACCGGCATTATGGGCAATGGGAATAACCAGGGCCTCAGTAGCGCTCGCAAGCCTGGCACCACCTTTGCTATAGGGCTTATGGGAGCCAGTAGGCGTTCTGGTGCCCTCCGGAAACAACAAGATCCATTTGCCCTCACCTAAACGCTTTTTACCTTGACCAACTACTGAGAGGGCGGCAGTTTCTTTGCTATTGCGATTGATGTGAATCATTTTAAGTAAAGCTAAGGCCCAGCCAAAGAAGGGGATCCAAAGCAATTCTCTTTTAAAGACGAAGCAGACCTGCTTAGGAAGCAAGGCGATATAAAAAATAGTTTCGTAAGCAGATTGATGCTTGCTAAGAACGACAACGGGTTTATCTAGCACCGCCATCATATTTTCCATTCCACGAATTTCATAACGAATTCCGCAGAGGGGTTGCAATATCCAGATGACCACTTTATTCCAGAGGCCGATAAAGCGATATCGATTCTCAGGATTGAGGAATGGAAAAACCAATATGCAAAGCACTGACCAGATCGGCGTAAAGACCAGTAGAAACAAGGTAAAAAGGGCGGATCGGATGAAAGTCATATTGGTATTAAACCTGATCTTGTAAGAGTGCATTGGTAAATGCCATCAAATCTTTATGAATCTGCGTACCCTCTGGCAGGTTGCCCTTTTCAAGAGTTTTGCTGCCTTTACCTGTTAATACCAAATGAGGGCTTGCGCCAAGAGCGATTCCTGCCTGGAGGTCACGCAAAGAGTCCCCGACAATCGGAACACCCAATAAAGGAGTGGCACTCTGATTTTTTTTGTAACGCAGAGCAATTTCTTTCATCATGCCTGGCAGGGGTTTTCGGCAATCGCAAGCATTCGCATCAGTGTGGGGGCAGAAGAAAATGCTGTCAATGTGACCACCCAAGGGCTTGAGTAATTTATCCATTTTGCTATGCATGGCATGTAGGTCATTGATATTGAAATACCCGCGTGCCAATCCGGATTGGTTGGTTGCTACTGCAATTTGGTAGCCAGCTTGATTGAGTAGTGCGATGGCCTCTAAGCTTCCCGGTAGCGGAATCCATTCTTCGCTCGACTTCACATAGTCATCTCGATCTTCATTGATCACGCCATCGCGATCAAGAATGATGAGTTTAGAAGAGCTGCTGCTCATGCTAATTTGCCGAGGTCGGCAATGAGATTCATTTTCTGGTGAAGTTGTTGCAGGAGAGCTAGGCGGTTATCGCGTAACTCTGGATTGGGGTCCATCACCATGACATCGGCAAAGAATTGATCAATTGGAGCACTCAACGCTACAAGCGCTTTTAGTAGATCCACAAACTGGCGCTGCTCGTAAGCAGAAGTCAGTGCCGGACTAATACTCTCAAGAGCTTGATGCAATGCAATTTCGGCTGGGACTTGAAGTAACTTGCTAGAGCAGGTCGCTGGAATGGTGCTTGCATTCTTTTTCAGAATATTGCTAATACGCTTATTAGCAGCAGCCAACTGAGCGGATTCTGTAAGCGCATTAAATTCACGCAAGGCCGTCAAGCGATCGATTAAATCATTCAACTGAGCAGGAGCTTGGCTCAATACCGCATCAATCTCTTCGGTAGTGAATGGCTTACCGGCAACTGCTTGATCGCGCATGTAAGCGCGCAGACGATCAATGATGAAGCCATAGATATCCTCAGCTTTTGCTTTTTCTTGAACATCTTGCTGCGGAAATTGTTTACGAGCGAGCTCAATGAGATCTGGCAGATTCAAAGCCAGGTTTTTCTCTAGCAAGAGACGGCAAATTCCTAAAGCATGACGACGCAGGGCATACGGATCTTTGTCGCCAGTAGGGGCCAAGCCAACACCCCAAATGCCAACGAGAGTCTCAAGCTTATCCGCAATTGCTAGGATGGTGCCAGTTTGGGTCTGAGGTAATGCATCACCAGCAAAGCGGGGCATGTAATGCTCGCTACACGCAGAAGCAACTTCTGCATTCTCCCCGTCATGGGTTGCGTAGTAGCGGCCCATGATGCCTTGGAGTTCTGGAAATTCGCCAACCATATCGGTTAGCAAATCCGTTTTAGCGATTTCGGCAGCTCGACTAGCAAGTGCTTCATCCGCGGCCAAGGCTTTGGCAATGCCAACGGCAATACCCTGTACACGCTTTGTACGATCCAGTTGGTTGCCTAGTTGGTTGTGATACACCACTTTTCCAAGGTCGGCTACGCGGGAGGCTAATGGACGCTTTTGATCTTGCTGGAAGAAGAAGCGCGCATCCGATAGACGGGGGCGTACTACTCGCTCATTACCAGAAATAATAGCCTCTGGCTGCTCAGTCTCAATGTTCGAAACGATTAGGAATCGATTGCGTAACTTGCCTTGCTTATTAGTCAATGCAAAGTATTTCTGATTGGTCTGCATCGTCAAAATCAAGCACTCTTGCGGAACTTCCAAGAACTCTGGATCAAAATGGCATTCATAAATTGCCGGCCACTCAACCAAAGCGCTTACTTCATCCAATAGGCTTTCTGGCATCAGCACTAAATCATCTCCGGCAGCTTTTAATAAAGCAGACTCGATCAATTCACGACGCTGATGAAAGCTAGGTATTACTTTTGCTTTATTGCTGAGATCAGATTGATATTGATCTGCAGAGGCGATAGTGATGACGCCTGGAGCAAGAAAGCGGTGCCCCTCAGTTTGATTACCAGCATCAATACCAAGAGCGCTGATATTGAGTATTTGTTTACCGTGGAGGGCAATGATGCGGTGCGCAGGACGCGCAAACTCAACATCTGCCAATTCACCATTCTTCTGAAGCACTTGGTAGTGCATCATTTTGGCGATCGGTAATTTATTTAATGTCTGCCCCAGCGCAGCTTGGGCAGACTGCTCCAATGCGGCACCTTTGGCGATGACATTGAGATAGAGCGCCTCATTTTTGCCTTCACCCGATTTTTCTAGGGTGGAGAGGTCGATATCGGCGTAACCAAGTGTGGCTAATTTTTTTTGTAGTGGCGCAGTTGGCTTTCCATCGGCATCAAACGCGATACTGATGGGTAGTAATTTCTCGCGCACTGGATAGTCGGGAGCCTGGCTCAATACATTGGTAATTTGAACCGCAAGTCGACGCGGTGTGGCGTAGCCAGTGGCAACAGAGTTTTGACTCAGGAGGCCTGCAGCTTTAAGGGCGGAATAAATACCATCGCTAAATGCATCACCCAGACGACGCAATGATTTCGGCGGAAGCTCTTCGGTAAATACTTCAATCAACAGAGTATCTGATTGAGAGGGAGAATTCGGTGTACTCATAATTAGATTACGCTGCCGATGCTTTAGATTGACGTTGACACATCGGGAATCCCAGTTTCTCTCTAGACTCAAAGTAAGCCTGCGCTACTGCACGAGAGAGATGGCGAATGCGTCCGATATAAGCCGCACGCTCTGTAACGGAGATGGCGCCACGGGCATCTAGCAAGTTGAAGGTATGTCCTGCCTTGAGAACCATTTCATAGGCAGGCAGGGCTAATGGCACTTCCATCAGACGCTTGGCTTCACTTTCATAGTTGGTGAAGTTGGCAAACAGTAGGTCGGTATTGGAGTGCTCAAAGTTGTAGCAAGACTGTTCAACTTCATTCTGGTGATACACATCACCATAAGAAATGCCATCTGCCCAAACAAGGTCGTATACGTTAGAGCAATTTTGGATGTACATGGCCAAACGCTCGATGCCGTAAGTGATCTCACCTAAAACAGGCTTGCAGTCGATACCGCCTACTTGTTGGAAATAAGTGAACTGCGTGACTTCCATGCCGTTAAGCCAAACCTCCCAGCCCAGTCCCCAGGCGCCCAGGGTTGGGTTTTCCCAGTCATCCTCCACAAAGCGTACATCGTTCTTCTGGAGGTCTAGGCCCAAAGCAGCAAGCGAACCCAGGTAGAGCTCAAGAATATTTTCTGGAGCAGGCTTGAGTACCACTTGATACTGGTAGTAGTGCTGCAGTCGATTTGGGTTCTCTCCGTAGCGCCCATCTTTGGGTCTACGTGAGGGTTGGACGTAAGCCGCCTTCCATGGCTCGGGGCCAATGGCCCTTAAGAAAGTGGCTGTGTGAGATGTACCGGCACCGACCTCAAGGTCAATAGGCTGCAATAGGGCACAACCTTGTTGGTCCCAGTAATCTTGGAGTGTGAGAATGATTTGCTGAAAAGTAAGCATGATTAACCTGGCTAAGCCTTTGATTTTACATGGCTAAGCGAGCAAACCATGAAATAGCGATTAAATCCGTCTTTGGCGAATGAGGCCTAGGATCAGGAGAAGGAAAGAAAGACCCAAAATAGGAAGATTTCCCCAGATGAGATACGGTGTTTTGCCAGAATAGGCCTGAACCTTGGTCTTTAAGACCGCTTGAGTGAATTTAGGAAGTTCTGCCAAAATTTTGCCATCTGGCCCTAACACTGCGGTGATCCCAGTATTGGTGGCGCGTAGCGCAGGAAGACCTGTTTCAAGTGATCGTAATTGGGAGAGTCTTAATTGTTGCGCTGGCGCTTGGGAATCACCAAACCAGGCGAGGTTGGTCATGTTGATGAGGAGATTAGCGGATTCTTCGCTATTACGTAAACGGGCAGCCAACTCACTGCCAAAGACATCTTCGTAGCAAATCGTGATCGCTGCATAGAGCGGCAATTGACCTTCTCGATTGATGATGAACAGGGGTTGATTTTGAGATCCCCGAGAAAAGTCACTCAAGGGGACATTAAACGCATTTACAAACCAGCGAAATCCTGGCGGAATGAATTCGCCAAAAGGAACTAGGTGAGACTTATCGTAACGATAAGGTGGGTTGCTTGGGCTCAGACCAAGAGCTCGATTGGAAAACTCCCTGCCATCTGCGGGATTGAAGCGCCGCCCTAGGATGCCAAATAAAAGAAAGCGCCTGTGCTTGCTTGCAAAGTCCTGTAGATCTTCTAGAGTACCCGTAGGTAAATTAGTCTCGGGCCATGGCAAAGCCGTTTCTGGGGATACCACCAGGTCTGCCTGTGAGTCAGTCATTGCCGATTTATAAAATGCAATTTGTTGCAGCATGCCCTCAGGTTTAAAAACTAAGCTTTGAGCAAAATTTCCCTGAATGAGCTCCACTGCAAGAGGCTCCCCCTGTGGTGTTGTAAAAGACCAAAGACCAAAGAGTTGACTAACTCCAATCACGCACACCAAAAACAATGTAGTGGTCTTGAAGTGAGCTCTCAAAGAAAGTAGTTGCCGAGAGATCAGCACGACAAAAAAAGTACAGCCCAATCCGCCAAGGTAGGGGGCGACTGGTGCAAATGGGCCATAGACTTGGGCTTCTCCCAGTCCCATCCATGGAAAGCCTGTAAAGAGTATGCCTCGCAAATATTCAGCGATCACCCAACTGGCTGCCAACAGTAGTCCTGGAAAAAAGTTCCCTTTTGAGGCGGTGAGGGCCAATGTGGCGCAAGCGAAAAAGATGGCTAGTAGGCCAGCAAGTAAGAAGACTGCGGTGCAGGAGAGTGTGGCATTCATCCCGCCGATATCGTGCAGACTAATGAATATCCACCAAAGTCCTAGGACAAAGTAGCCAAGGCCAAATGACAGGCCCAGAAAAAAAGTGCTTTTAAATGATGTGGATGGATGGTTGCGGATTTGCCGCCAAATGAGGCTGAGGATTGGAATCTGAATCCATCCCCCCCAGGGTAATTCCGCAGCACCGGCAAGCATTGCGCCAAGAGCGAACAGCATCAGAAAGCCGATGCTGTTACTAAGCCTTGGCAGTGGCCGATCAATCAAAGCAATCCTTAGTCAGGCTTTTTAGGAAGTTGGCGCGCAAGCAGAATATGAATCTGTCTAGGGTCGGCGCGCTGAACCTCAAATTCAACACCATCGATCAGAATGAGTTCGCCAACCTTAGGAACTCGACCAAGACGCTGAATTACAAGACCGGCGACGGTTTCAATGCCTTCGACATCAAATTGCGTACCCAGTGTCTCGTTAAATTGTTCGAGCTCGGTAATGCCTTTGACTCGAATGTCACCATTATCTAAAGAGATGAGGTTATCTGCTTCCTCATCAATGTCATGCTCGTCTTCGATGTCACCAACAATTTGCTCAAGGACATCTTCAATCGTAATGATTCCAGCTACGCCACTATATTCATCCACCACAATAGCTAAATGATTTCGATTGTCTTTAAAGTCACGCAATAAAACACTCAGGCGCTTTGATTCAGGAATAAATACCGCAGGGCGCAACCAGTCGCGCACCTGAAAATCTTTTTCAGTGGAATGGCGCAATAAATCTTTTGCCAACAAGGTGCCAATAACATTGTCGCGAGTGCCTTCAAAAACAGGGAAGCGCGAGTGAGCAGCTGTAATAACGCTTTTAATAATTTCAGATAAAGGCAGATTGATATCAATCCAGTCGATTTGGGCTCTGGGAACCAAGATATCCCGAGCGCACAATTGGCCGACCTGAAAGACGCCCTCAATCATGGAGAGAGCATCCGCATCAATTAAGCCCTCAGTCTGGGCCTCTCTGAGGGTGTCAATGAGTTCTTGACGACGTTCTGCTGGACTGCTTGGTTGTGGCGTTAAAAAATCAGCCAGGCGTTCTAAAAGGGATTTATTGGGGTCAGGCATATAGCAAGAATATCGCAGAAATAAGTAAATTCAATGAAGACTGAGGTCAAAAGGCTTTAAATGGGTGCGTAAGGGTTGGCGAAGCCCAGAGCTTTCAAAAGCATGATTTCTCGTTTTTCCATTTTTTTGGCCTCTTTATCATTCTCGTGATCCAGACCTTGCGCATGTAAGCAGCCGTGAATAATGAGATGGGCTAAGTGCGCTTTGACGGTTTTAGCTTGTTCAGAGGCCTCTTTTTGAATAACAGGGAGGCAGAAAATAATATCGGCAGACAAAGTCTCTTTAGTGAGCTCGTATGGAAAGGTCAGTACATTGGTTGCTTTGTCTTGATGACGAAATGCCAAGTTCAGTTGTTTACCTTCTGCTGGATTAACGAAGCGTAGGGTCAAATAACCATGGCGTTGAGTGGCCTCTTTCACCCATTTTTTAATTAAAGCTGAAGATGCAATAGCACCCACTTTGGTTTGGATGGAGGGGCTAGCAAATTGAATATCAATTGCCAACTTGGTTGTGAGAGTAGATCTACTGGACATTTTGGTTGGCGAACGTCTTCATCAGTTCACCTCTGAGGGTGTAATTGAGCACTTCAGTGATGTGGATGTCCACCATTTGCCCTGTGAGAGACTCAAGCTCTTCGATTGGCGCAGTAAAGTGAATAACGCGATTATTGGCAGCCCGACCTTGCAGGTTTACTCCATCTTTTGCTAAGCCCTCAATGAGCACCCGCTCAGTATTGCCCAACATTTTTTGACTAATTTGAGTTGCCTGTGACTCTACAAGGGCCAGTAAGATTTGTAAGCGTTTTAGTTTGACCTCATAAGGCGTGTCATCGCTTAAATTGGCCGCGGGCGTGCCGGGGCGGGCACTGAAGATGAAACAAAAGCTGTTATCAAAATTCAGCTCTTCAACCATTTTCAACAGTTTTGCAAAGTCTTCATCGGTTTCGCCGGGAAACCCAACAATGAAATCACTAGAAAGCGTCAGGTCAGGGCGCACGGCACGCATCTTACGAATAATACTTTTGTATTCCAGTGCGGTATATCCACGCTTCATGGCTGATAGCACTGTATCCGATGCATGCTGGACTGGTAGGTGTAGGTGACTTACGAGCTTGGGAACTTTTGCATAGACGTCAATCAATCGTTGCGTGAATTCTTTGGGGTGGCTAGTTGTAAAGCGAATTCTTTCGACCCCCGGAATTTCTGCAACATATTCAATCAGTAATGCAAAGTCTGCAATTTCTTCGGTGCCACCCATCTTGCCAAGATAGGCGTTGACATTCTGTCCTAGTAGGACAATTTCCTTTACGCCTTGAGCGGCAAGTCCAGCCACTTCAGTAAGTACATCATCAAAGGGACGTGAAACCTCTTCACCGCGCGTATATGGCACAACGCAATAGCTGCAATATTTTGAGCAACCTTCCATGATGGAAACGTAGGCAGAGCCACGGGTCTGACGTGAAGAGGGTAGGTGGTCAAATTTCTCAATTTCTGGGAAAGAGATATCAACTTGTGATCTTCCAGTCTCGCGACGTTGTGTTAGAAGGTCCGACAGGCGATGTAATGTTTGCGGTCCGAAGACAACATCAACATAGGGCGCCCTGCTGATGATTTGCTGACCTTCTTGGCTGGCAACGCAACCACCTACGCCGATTAATAAATTAGGCTTTAATTTTTTGAGTTCGCGTAGACGACCCAAGTCAGAGAACACTTTATCCTCCGCCTTCTCGCGAATGGAGCAGGTATTTAATAGAACGACGTCCGCATCCTCGGGGGTGTCGGTCATGACCATGCCTTCATCGGCGTGGAGTAGATCTGCCATCTTGCCCGAGTCGTACTCGTTCATTTGACAGCCAAAGGTTTTGATATAGAGCTTTTTCATATGCCGTTCTCAGGTTTATAGCTGGGGGCGAAGCTCAGATTTTACGGGATAAAACTTTTACAGTAGGCGTAAGGCAAGAATGGCAACAATCGTTGGTGGAATAGCCGCAACAAACAGTAAGCCAGCAGAAACTGCTGCATTGGGGAAGTGACTACGCAAAATCGCTAGCCCCGCAGGGTTTGGAGCATTCGCAATGACAGTCAGGCCACCTCCGGCAACTGCACCACCCACTAAGGCCAGCTTGAATTCTGGTGAGGTTCCTTGCACTAATGAGCCTAAATAGGTGAGTGCTGCATTGTCTGTAATGGCCGTTAATGCCAGGCTTCCGTAGAACACCGCGGTAGGGCTCATCACTTCTAGGATGGGCTGTAACCACCAACCCTGTAATCCACCCAGAACAACGAGGCCGGCCAGGAAGAATCCCACCAATAGTGCTTCACGCAAAATCAGTGGACTTTGATGTTTTGGATAAGCCGTAATAAAGCCAATAAAAAATAATAAAAGCCACGTGAAGATCACGGGGTCATGAGCAAAGAGCACAATGCCAGCTAGGAATAGCAGATGGATGGCTGTAATTGCCAGTGGAATGCGCGTAGTTTTAGACTGGCTTTCAGGCTCAATTAATTGCTTATGAAAAAGCAGCGTTGCCACAGTAGCGTTAATAAAAATAGCGATAGTTGCCTCAAGCCCAAAGTTGGCAAACATGAACGGGGTGTCCCAGTTCCAGGTTGATGCCACCATGAGGACGGGTGGGGCTGCAAAGTTCGTGAGCGTGCCACCAATCGAAATATTGACAAATAAAGCTCCCAGCGTGCCATAGAGCAATGGGGTTGAGCATTTGTGGCGATAGACGAGGTCACGTAATAAGAAAGCCGCGAGCGTCATTGCTGCTGGCTCGGTGATGAGCGAGCCTAGGAGCGGAGTCATGCTGAGCGTTAAGAAATAGAGTGTGGGTGCCTGCTTGGTGCGAAAGGCCAATTGGATTGCTTTACCCAGACTTTGTAGGAGTTGGGTTGCGAAATGCAGAATCGGCTTACTGCCAGCGACAACCATGATGGCAAAAACAAATAAGGGTTCTGTAAAGTTACGCTTGTTGGCATACTCTTTTGCCGCAGCCAAATCGCTTACAAGCCATATAAAGAGAATGAGGATGGCGGCCCAAAAGCCAAAGACGATTTCGACTTCGCCAAGCAAATGCCATAAACCCGCATGCCTTGGAGATTTTTTAGCAAGCACTTCAAAATACGAAGTGCAAAAGGTATGCAGTACTGCGATAGCAAAAATGACACTTGCGCCAAGTTCTGTAGGGGTAAAGTTCATAGAGACATATTATCAGGACATCTCACATGACAATGCCCTGAAAAATTAACCAAATAAAAATGTTAGCAATTTAGGAGATTTTGATGAAATTGAAATTAGGTTATCAAGAATTAATTGCTCAAGCCATGGCTCAAATTGAAACCCTTCCTTTGGAGCAAGCTCATAGACTATTGGATGATGAAAATGTGATTTTTGTAGATATTAGGGATGTGAGAGAGCTGGAGCGCGAAGGAATGATTCCCAATGCGATACATGCGCCCCGTGGCATGCTGGAATTTTGGGTCGACCCAGATAGCCCCTATTACAAGCCATTTTTTGGTGAAGGTAAGCGCTTAGTGCTCTATTGTGCTTCCGCTTGGCGTTCTGCTTTAGCAACTGAGACCTTGCAGAAAATGGGGGTTCCGGGGGTTTGTCACTTAGAGGGTGGTTTTAGTGCCTGGAAAAAAGCGGAATTGCCGGTATTTGAGAGGCATTCAAAACCCCATCCCGCTTAAATTCCTGGGTATAGGGATCTTGAAATGCATTAAATAGCCCCCAACTGCTGGGAGTGATGTTCATTAATTAAGAGGGTGTTCGTATGACTGTAGCTAGCAAAGAAACTTTAGGTTTTCAGGCCGAAGTAAAGCAACTTTTACAACTGATGATCCATTCCTTGTATTCCAACAAGGAAATTTTCCTCCGCGAGTTGATCTCCAATGCTTCTGACGCATCAGACAAACTGCGCTTCGAAGGCATTGAGCATCCTGACTGGTATGGCAATGATCCCGATCTCAAGATCAAGGTGAGTTTTGATAAGGTTGCTAGAACGGTCACTATTTCTGATAACGGTATTGGCATGAGTCGAGAGGAGGTGATTGCCAATTTAGGGACCATCGCTCGCTCTGGTACCAAAGAATTCTTCTCCAAGCTTTCTGGTGATCAACAGAAGGATGCCGCCTTGATTGGTCAGTTTGGTGTGGGTTTCTATTCGGCCTTTATTGTGGCTGACCGCATTACCGTTGAAACTCGTCGTGCAGGTCTACCTGCTAGTGATGGTGTTCGCTGGGAGTCTGATGGCTCGGGCGAATTTACGGTAGAAAGCATTGACCGTCCACAGCGTGGAACATCGATCACAATGCACCTGCGCGAAGGTGAGGATGATTTTCTTTCCACCCATAAACTTAAATCTGTTATTCGCAAGTATTCCGATCACATCTCCTTGCCAATTCAGATGAATAAAGAGGAATGGGACGCCGAGAAAAATGAGCGGGTTGTTAAGGATGAGCTCGAAAGCATTAATCAATCGAGCGCCTTATGGGCACGCGCCAAGTCCGAAATCACAGAAGAACAATATGATGAGTTTTATAAACATCTTTCGCATGACTATGAGAATCCTTTGTGCTATTCCTTAAATAGAGTAGAGGGTCGCAGCGAATTCACTCAACTCTTATATGTCCCAGGACGTGCTCCATTTGATTTGTGGGATCGTAACAAGCGTGGCGGTATCAAGCTGTACGTCAAACGTGTCTTCATCATGGATGACGCAGAGCAATTGATGCCAATGTATCTCCGTTTTGTTACGGGCGTGATCGATTCAACCGATTTGCCTTTGAATGTCTCTCGTGAAATTTTGCAGGAATCACGTGATGTCAAGATCATCCGTGAAAGCTCCACCAAGCGTGTGCTGAGCATGTTGGAGGATTTGGCTAACAGCGATGATGATCTTAAGAAAGAAAAGTACCGCAGCTTCTGGACTCAGTTTGGACAAGTGCTCAAAGAGGGTATGGGTGAAGACCAGCCTAATCAAGAGCGTATCCTCAAGCTCTTACGCTTTGCAAGCACGCATACGGATTCTGCTGATCAAGTAGTTTCTTTGGCGGAGTATGTCGCACGCATGAAGGAGGGCCAGGATAAGATCTATTACGTGACAGGCGATACCTTCAATGCTGCTAAAAATAGCCCGCATTTGGAGATCTTCCACAAGAAGGGTGTAGAGGTGCTGCTGCTATCTGATCGAGTGGATGAGTGGATGCTCTCTTTCTTCGCCGAGTTTGACGGTAAGCAAATGACTTCGGTGGCCAAAGGCGGCCTTGATCTTGGTAATTTAAGTGATGAGAAAGAAAAGAAAGAGCACGAAGAAACTGAAAAGAATTTCAAGGATCTACTCGATCGCATGAAGTTAGCATTGGACGATCAAGTCAAAGATGTTCGTGTCACCTTCCGATTAACGGATTCGCCTGCCTGTTTAGTTTCTGATGAGAATGAGCTCTCTGGTAATTTACTGCGGATGCTTAAAGCAGCGGGCCAGCAGGCGCCAGATACAAAGCCAATTTTGGAGATTAATCCTGAGCATCCTTTACTTCTGAAGTTGAAGTCGGACGATAAGCAATTTGACCAATGGACGCGGGTACTATTTGATCAGGCCTTGTTGGCTGAAGGTGGGCAATTAAACGACTCTGCTGCGTATGTAAAGCGTATTAACCAGCTGCTACTTTCTTGATTCGAGTCCCAAAAGAAAACCCGGCTTGCATCATTTGCAAGCCGGGTTTTTTATTTCGCTGCTGCTAGGGCTGAAACTGAATCTAGCCTGGCAAGCTTTCTAGCTATTACTGAGGAGCGCTGGCTGGCTGATTACTTTTTCCGGCCTTGTAGCCAGAGTTGTATTCAGAGGCCTGCTCTTTTTTGTAGGCATCGTATACATAACCAGAGGCTGCACCAACTGCTGCGCCACCTACTGCACCCCAAATTGGGTTGCCGTGGAAAATGGCTGTACCAACTGCGCCTGCAGCTGCACCAATACCAGCGCCAGATAAGGTGCGCTGCTCTGTATTGTTCATATTGGAGCAACCAGCGATTGCTAAAGTTGCTGCGGTAATGGCGATCATTTTTTTCATATCAACAGTTCCTTAAATCTATATATTGAATTAGCTAATTAACTTCGATTATTTTCTGGCGCAAGGAAAGCGTGAGGCCAAGAAGCCTAAGAAAACACCTGCTGCAGGCTTATCGGAAACCTGTTGATTGCTTTGGCCAAATGTAACAAACTCACCAATTACCTCATCCCGTGATGGCGCTGGTTGCTTAACGCAAATATAGGGTTTTGCACGTTGCGGGTGGCGTGTAGCTAAATAAGTGTCGTAGATAGCAGTTGTGTAGCCTACGCAAAAACTGCGTGATTCTGGGCTTGATGGAAATTTGCAAACATTTACGAGCTCTTGGGTGCTCAGTACCTGAACTTTTTCTTGGGCTTGCGCTAAGCCACAAAATGCGCCTAAAGCGGCTAGTAGAACGAATATTTTTTTCATGGGTTCTCCCTTGGGTGTATGTAATTTCATCATAAACCATATTCAGCCTAATAAATTGCACTAAATAGGTGCATTCATGCCCAAAATAGGTCTTTATATTCCCCATAATGATGCAAAAACATAAGGGGGTTATTTCAATGGAAACTTTGAAATCAGGTAGTGATGTGCTGTTTATCTTGCTCGGCGCCATTATGGTTCTAGCCATGCATGCAGGGTTTGCATTTTTAGAGCTAGGTACAGTTCGTAAAAAGAACCAGGTGAATGCCTTGGTCAAAATCTTAGTCGACTTTGCAGTTTCGACTATTGCCTATTTCTTTATTGGTTACAGCATTGCCTATGGCGTGGACTTTTTCTCTGGCGCAGAATTGTTGGCTGAAAAAAATGGCTATGAGTTAGTCAAATTCTTTTTCTTATTGACCTTTGCTGCCGCTATCCCAGCCATCATTTCCGGCGGCATTGCAGAGCGTGCCAAGTTCAATCCTCAATTAATTGCCACCTTTATTTTGGTTGGTTTCATTTACCCTTTTTTCGAAGGTATTGCCTGGAATCAGCACTACGGAATTCAAGCGTGGATTAAGGGCTTTAGTGGCGAAGAGTTTCATGACTTCGCTGGATCAATCGTGGTGCATGCGGTAGGCGGTTGGATTGCCTTGCCGGCCATCATTCTTCTAGGCGCACGTCGCGGTCGCTACACAAAGGATGGAAATATTGCGGCACATCCCCCCTCAAGCATTCCATTCCTGGCATTGGGCGCGTGGATTTTAGCGGTGGGTTGGTTTGGATTTAATGTGATGAGTGCGCAAACCATCGATAAGGTGAGCGGCTTAGTAGCCATGAATTCCTTGATGGCCATGGTTGGCGGCACTTTAGCTGCGTGGGTAGTTGGGCGGAACGACCCTGGCTTTACCTATAACGGCCCTTTAGCTGGCTTGGTCGCAGTGTGTGCAGGTTCGGATTTAATGCACCCCATGGGGGCATTGGTGGTTGGATTAATTGCTGGCGCTCTCTTTGTCTATATGTTCACCTTAGTGCAAAACCGCTGGAAGATTGATGACGTTTTAGGTGTGTGGCCTTTACATGGATTATGTGGCCTATGGGGTGGCTTGGCCGCAGGCATCTTTGGGGCAAAAGCCTTGGGCGGTATAGGCGGAGTGAGCTTCTTGAGTCAGTTGATTGGAAGTGGTTTAGGGGTTGCGATTGCGCTCATTGGCGGTTTTGTGGTCTATGGACTCCTAAAGCTTGTTTTAGGCATCCGGATGTCGCATGAAGAAGAATATGACGGCGCTGATTTGAGCATTCACCGGATTTCATCCACGCCAGATCGCGAGCCTAACTGGTAGGCTGACTTAAATATAGCCATTACTTATAATGAGGAATGGCTATATTTGAACTAGATGGAAATGCTCCCCGGTTAGCGGATGGGGCTTGGGTTGCCGAGAGCGCAGAAGTGATCGGCAGGGTCGAGCTACATGCCAACGCCAGTGTCTGGCCTAAGGTGGTGATCCGCGGCGACAACGACCTCATTCAAATTGGCGAGGACAGCAATGTGCAAGATGCCTCTATTCTGCACACCGATCCAGGCTATCCCCTCATCATTGGTAAGCGCGTAACAGTTGGTCACCAAGTCATGCTGCATGGTTGCCAAATTGGCGATGGCAGTTTGGTTGGAATTGGTGCAGTGATTTTGAATGGCGCCAAAATCGGCAAGAACTGTTTGGTAGGTGCTGGTGCACTAGTGACCGAGGGTAAAGAGTTTCCTGATGGTTCGATGATTTTGGGTTCGCCAGCCAAGGCCGTGAAAGCACTCACGTCAGAGCAGATTGTGGGTATTGAGGCCATTGCAGGGCGCTACGTCAAAAATGCACAGCGATATCAACAGACTCTCAAGAAGATTGCTTAATCCAATAAAGCACGCCTAAATTGTTCTACGTCTTTAATGTCGTCTTTCCAGTATTTGCCCTCATTCTGATTGGATATGTTTGCGGCAGAACGGGTAAGTTAGGCAAGAGCGCATCCATAGAGTTAAACCGCTTTGTCGTTTGGCTTGCACTACCTGCCCAACTATTTAATTTCGCATCTAGCAGTAGTTGGCAAACGCTGTGGCAGCCCGGATTCATTGCCGCCTTTTTTCTGAGTTGCTTGGCAGTATTTATTCTTGTGCTCGTGGTTAGTTGGGTGCGCAATCGAGATTTAGCGGCAGCGAGCTTTTCTGGCTTGAGTGCGTCTTACTCCAATACAGGGTATATGGGCATCCCACTGTGTGTATTGGCTCTTGGTCAAGATGGCTTGGCACCAGCAATCATTTCTACTTTCATCGTGTTTGTCATGTTTGCACTAGCTACAGTGCTGATTGAGATTGGCATTCTGTCGCACAAAAAATCCCATGAAATTTTTTGGAGTGTGATCAAGTCGCTGTGCACCAATCCATTGTTGATTGCGCCGGTGGCTGGTTTGCTGTGGTCGTCTACAGAACTGGTTTTGTATGATCCATTGGCACAAGTCATCGCATTTCTGGGTGCGGCTGCAACACCTTGCGCACTAGTCTCAATCGGACTCTTTTTATTGCAAAAAGAAAGGTCTGCGCCTCAGCAAGCATGGGGGATTAGTTTTGCAAAACTGATTGTTCAACCGCTGATTGCCTGGCTGATCGCTGGCCCGATCTTGGATTTATCGGAATTATGGGTGAGCGCAGTCGTGATATTGGCTGCTCTTCCTACCGGTACAGGCCCATTTATGCTTGCCCAGTATTACCAGGCTGATGGCAAAATTATTTCTCGGGTGGTGCTCTTAACGACTATTGGATCTTTGCTAACACTGTCTTTATTCCTTTGGTGGAATAAAGGGATTTGATCCTTCCGCATCGATTTGTTTTTCCCAAGAGGCATCAATGAAGGCTGGCAACATCATGCACGCATCAAAAATCTTCATCAGCGTTGGATAAGCTTTCATGTCCATCTTTGCGCTGAGTGCATTAAATAGTTGTGGCACTAAACAGATATCAATTAAACCCGGCTGATCTCCGCAAGCAAAGTGACCCACTCGTAAATCCGTACTTAATTGTTTTTCAAGACTCTCGAGTCCCAGTACCATCCAGTGTTGATACCAGGCATCCTTTGCTTCCATGCTGATACCTAGCTGTTTAATAAGATATCGCAAGACACGCAAATTACTCAAGGGGTGAATCTCTATAGCAATATCCATGGCTACTGCACGCACCCATGCTCGATCAATTGCAGCCTGAGGTAGTAGTGGTGGATTAGGATGAATCTCCTCTAGGTATTCGATGATGGCAAGCGATTGATGAATAGTGTGATTGCCATCGGTATAGAGGGGCACCAAGCGATTAGGATTTTTATTGGCATATCCAGGGGAAGTCTGTTCGCCTCCCTGTCTCACCAGATGCACTGGAATCACTTCATAATCTAGGCCTTTTAAATTCAGGGCAATGCGCACCCGAAAGGCTGCTGAGCTACGCCAAAAACTATAAAGCTGAGTTTTCATGAATGATTCCTTAGGGTGCATAACCCTCAGTATATTCAGGCTTCATTGATCGTCGGCTTCTAGTGATTTAGACTCAGGCCTATGGATCAAATTAATTTCTGGATTGGCATCGTTGCCACGATCGCATTTGCTGTCACGGGTGTTCTTGCTATTGCCGATCGCGGGGTCGATCTGTTTGGCGTTCTCGTGTTGGGTGTAATTACCGCCATTGGTGGCGGAACTTTGCGCGACATCATCTTAGATGTGCCTGCTTTTTGGTCTATTGCTCAAATTTATATTTGGGTTGCATTGGGCGCCTGCGTGGTGACTTTTGTGGCCGAATCTTTTTTTACGCAGCCGCAGATTTATCGCTGGATGCTCTATATTGACGGTCTTGGCGCTGCCTTGTTTGGTATTCAGGGGGTTGATAAGGCGTGGAGCTTAGGATTTGGATTGCCGGTAGCCCCGGTAATTTTGGGGGTGATGACGGCGATTGGGGGCGGTTTACTGCGCGATATTCTGGCAGGTAGAAAAACATTGCTTATGTCGCATGAGCTTTACGCAATCCCTGTCACTTTGGGATGTTGTATTTATATTTTGATTTTGAATTTCTTGCCCCAATACACGCTCGAAGGATCGGTAGTCTGCATGCTGGCTATTTTTGGATTACGCGCAGCCGCCATTTACTGGGATCTGCGCGTACCCAAATTGTTTATTACTAAAACG
>CANFWB010000013.1 GCA_947450605.1 Burkholderiaceae bacterium | reverse complement strand
GTCCGTGTCAGAAGAAGTGGGCATTCCTTATCAAAGCCTCATTAATCTCTATTTGCGTGATTGTGCGGCATCTCATAAGAAGTTAAACCTTAGTTGGAAGTAGTTTGGAGGTGGGGTTAAATATCCCGAGCCCTGGTCGATGGCAGTTGTTGATCTCTGTTGAAATCTTAAAATAGACTCCTTCAGCTTGCTCAAGAGAATTTATCTTTTCATGGTTACTAGGGTTTATAACCCTTTGATTTTATTGAGTTGAAAAATTGAAAAAGTAACCATGAATTACCTTGTAAGCCATATATCTCCTGATATAAGCCTTCAGATTGTGATTCTGGTTGTCGCGGGTTCGAGCCCCGTCGTTCGCCCCATATAGCATAAGGACTTCCTGTCCGATTCTTTCAAAATCAACAGCTTTTAGTGTGAAATTCGGGAATTTCTTGCCGTTTCTTGCGCCTAAATCACTGATTCTTGACCCCTCAAATTGTTGAGAGCATCTCCCCGCATAGCCTTGATCTATATAGGTTAATGATTTTAAGGTCCCCAAAAACTCCCGCAGGCCCATCAGCCTTTTTGATGTTCTATATAGGATGTTCATCTGGTTGTCGCGGGTTTGGGCCTCGTCATTCAATCTATGTAATATATGGCTCTGCTGTCTACTGCCGTGTTTTATGAGGCTGAAAAAATTCCCAAATTGGGAACAACTCTTCTAAAGAGACTCTATTTACCCCCGTTAATCTGTCATAAATTTAAGTAGAAGCAGTGGAGTTTAAGTAGCCGATATTGGATGATTTCTGACGTTCAAAATAGAAAAATTAAGAGTGTTTGAGCGGCAGAGAACGGCCAATAGCAGCCTCATTTTCATTGCAGAATAAGTTCAATAGGAGTCTTATTTAATGGATATGGGTTCAGCTTTGGAATTAAGCTCCCGCAGAAAGGATGTACATACAATTGAGAGTGATGCATTTAAGCTGATCAACTAGATAAGGGAACTTCTTTTGAGAGAATTACTGAGTAAATTAAAAAGCGGTTTTTTACCTGAAGCTAGCTCAGTTTCGTGGTCAGAGCGACTTCGGTCTGCATTAGGAGTTGTTCTGGGCTTACTTGCCGTTATAGGACTTGGTGCATTGACAGCTGCTTCTGGAGATTCATCTCCGTGGATTGTCGCCTCAATGGGGGCTAGTGCCTTTTTACTTTTTGTCCTGCCCTCTAGTCCGATGGCGCAACCATGGGCTGTTATAGGTGGCAGTTGTCTTTCTGCATTAGTGGGCATAGCTTGTAGCCAATTTTTTCATAACTTAATATTTTTAATCCCGTTAGCAGTTGGATTAGCAATCTTGGTGATGTTTGCCTTACGCTGCCTTCATGCTCCTGCGGCAGCTTTGGCTCTATTGATACCGCTAAGTGGATTAACCGATTTTCATTTTGTGATCTTTCCCGTGCTTAGCAATTCTCTTTTGCTAGTTCTGTGCGCGATGATTTATAACTCACTAACAGGGAAGCCTTATCCACACAGACCAGCAGCACTTTCAGATTCTTCCCCATCTCAAAAGCGTGATCGCAAAATTGAAGATGAGCAAATTAATGCTGTTTTAGCTAGGTATAACGAGGTTCTGGATATAAGCAAGGAAGATTTAGCTAATTTGATTTCTCAGGTGGAGCATGGGGCTTATCAAAAGAAGTTGCAGAGTATGAGCTGTAAAAATATCATGAGTACGGAGCTTGTTTATGTTAACTTAGATTCTCCCTTGGAGCAGGCATGGAAATTATTGCGTAATCGTCATATTAAAGCGTTGCCAGTAATAGATGGCGCTAGAAGAGTGCTTGGAATTATTACTCTTGAAGATTTTATAAAAAGCGCAGCGGTTGATTTTCATCAAAGTTTTGGTCAACGCATTAGAGGTTTTATTCGAACCGCTGTTCCAGGACTAAATAGTTTGCCAAATGCTGTTGGACAGGTGATGAGTAAACCTGTTAGGGTCATTAGCGAAGATCGAAATATGTTAGATCTAGCTGAAATATTTTGCAGCAATGGTCACCATCACATTCCTGTCATTAATGAACAAAAGCAATTGGTTGGCATGATTACCCAGTCAGATTTTGTTAGGGCGATAGACCAATCGATTGATATACGCTGATATATTATTGGATCAAGATTAGCTTGGAAGGTTTATTGCCGTCTAGTTATGTTGTTCTAATGCTGGGGGTCTGTATTGGGGTGCAATATTATTTTTGTGGACGACAGCTTTGGGTCGAGAAGTGACTGATTGTCGGAATAGAACCCAAAGTCTCAGATCGGTAAAATTCGGACAGAGTGCTAACTCTTAAGCAATTTGGATCTTTTTAAATAAAAAATAAGGGAGGCAAGGCCTCCCTTATTAATGCAAGGTTATTGCCGTATAGACTAAAACAGGTCTGCGTTCATGACCTTGGCCCAAGCGGCAACAAAGTCATTCACAAACTTCTCCTTGTTGTCATCTTGCGCATACACTTCTGCGTAGGCGCGCAGGATAGAGTTAGAGCCAAACACCAGATCAACTCGAGTAGCAGTCCATTTCGTGTCACCTGTATTGCGCTCAACAATGTCGTAGCTATTTCTGCCGGTAGGTTTCCATTGGTAATTCATATCAGTTAGATTGACGAAAAAGTCATTGCTTAATACACCTTCTCTTTCTGTGAATACCCCGTGTTTCGTTCCACCATAGTTTGCGCCAATGACACGCATGCCTCCTACCAGCACAGTCATTTCTTGGGCAGTGAGTCCCATCAACTGCGTACGGTCTAGGAGCATTTCCTCTGGCATCACAACATAGTTTTCTTTCAGCCAATTGCGATAGCCGTCTGCTAGTGGTTCAAGAACTTCAAATGACTCTACATCTGTCATTGCTTGAGTAGCGTCACCACGGCCTGGAGTAAATGGCGCCTTGATATCAAACCCTCCAGCTTTGGCGGCCTGTTCAATGCCGATATTGCCGCCAAGTACGATGGTATCGGCAATGCTAATGCCGGATTCTGTGGCAATTTTTTCATAGACCGACAACACTCTTTTCAAACGCTCAGGCTCGTTTCCGGACCAGTCTTTTTGAGGTGCCAAACGAATGCGTGCACCATTGGCGCCACCGCGTTTATCTGAGCCGCGATAAGTGCGAGCGCTATCCCAAGCGGTGGTCACTAGATCGCTGATAGATAGACCGCTGGCTTTGATCTTGGTTTTCACGGCCTCAATGCCATAGTCTTTTGAGCCCGCTGGCACTGGGTCTTGCCAGATTAAATCTTCCTGAGGTACATCTGGGCCGAAGTATCTCGCTTTTGGCCCCATGTCGCGATGGGTTAACTTAAACCAAGCCCTAGCAAACGTTTCGGAGAAATAAGCTTGATCCTTGTGGAACTTCTCTGAGATTTTGCGATATTCAGGATCCACCTTCATTGCCATGTCTGCATCAGTCATCATTGGCATGCAGCGAATAGAGGCATCTTCAACATCGACAGGCTTATCTTCTTCTTTAATATCGATGGGCTCGTATTGCCAGGCACCTGCTGGACTCTTAGTCAGTCTCCATTCGTAATTCAATAACAAATGGAAGTAACCGTTATCCCACTGGGTTGGATGTGTTGTCCAAGCGCCTTCAATGCCGCTGGTGACGGTGTCTCTGCCAATTCCGCGAGTCTTGTGATTCATCCAGCCAAGACCCTGCTCATCAATCGGAGCTCCTTCTGGCGCTGGCCCAAGATTGGCCGCATTGCCGTTGCCATGCGCTTTACCAACAGTGTGCCCACCAGCAGTAAGCGCAACAGTCTCTTCGTCGTTCATGGCCATGCGAGCAAACGTTACTCGAATGTCATGAGCCGTTTTTAATGGATCAGGATTGCCATCTACGCCTTCTGGATTTACATAGATCAAGCCCATCATGACGGCGGCAAGAGGATTGGCTAAGTCTCGTTCGCCAGAATAGCGACCGCCTTCACCACCACTTTTTTGGAGCCATTCTTTTTCAGAGCCCCAATAAGTGTCTTTTTCTGGATGCCAAATATCTTCGCGTCCAAATGAGAATCCGAATGTTTTTAAGCCCATGGATTCATAAGCGATGGTTCCAGCTAAGATCATCAGATCAGCCCAGCTGACTTTATTGCCATACTTCTTTTTGATAGGCCATAAGAGTCGACGCGCTTTATCAAGATTAGTGTTGTCAGGCCATGAATTTAAAGGAGCGAAGCGTTGATTGCCTGTACCAGCGCCACCACGACCATCGGCAATGCGATAGCTACCTGCAGAGTGCCAGGCCATGCGAATCATCAGGCCGCCGTAGTGACCCCAATCTGCTGGCCACCAATCTTGGCTATTGAGCAGCAGCTCTTTCATATCCTGCTTGAGCGCACTTACATCGAGCTTTTTTAATTCATCTCGATAGTTGAATGACGGACCCATGGGGTTTGTCTTGGCATCTTGCTGATGAAGAATGTCGAGATTCAGTGAATTTGGCCACCATGCCATAGGGGCGTTACTTGATTCGGTATTGGCGCCGTGAGCTACTGGGCACATTCCTTGTGATGTCATTTAGATCTCCTTGTAGGTAAATCATTTGTGGTTTTTCAACCTTGACTAGTTCAGACTAACTGATAAAGCAATTGTTTGTATGTATTGGGCTGGCTTATCTATTCACCAGCCATAAATACAATAAGAATATTCATCATTTATCTCCTGTGATGGGTCCAAGTTTCGAAATTCTGACCAAATCCCTTTCGTATTGATGTTTAAGGAAATACAAGCCTTCTGCTATCCCAGCCAATCGATTTTGAATTGTCATCTTTAACTCCCTTGTATTTTGTGTTGCGATGGGCTTATCTTGTTCCTTAGCAATTGATCTGTCTAATGAATTAATATGAACTTATTAATCGATTAAATCGATATCAAAATTCAAATCATTTTTTTCAGTCCATGCTAATCCAGATGGTTGAGAATGAAGATGATTGCTTGTTGGTGGTTAACGCTCAAGTCCCCCTTGAGTCGGACTCTGCCAGCGGCGGTTAAGTAAGGCGAATGACCGCTCTGCACCTTATAGCTGCCTTGCGAGTAATACAGGTAAAGAAGCCAAGCTAACGGTCCTAAATCAGCTGCCTTATTGCAGAATAGAAGTGATTGTTAGTTACTTATTTTTTGGGAACGGCCGACGTAGGACCCTTGCTCTATAAGGGGCCTAATCCTCAAATAAATTCCCAAAACAGCCCGCAGAGCCATATAGAATATGACTTGCATACCCAGATTGTGATTCTGGTTGTCGCGGGTTCGAGCCCCGTCGTTCGCCCCACTGAATACCTTATATCAATGCTCCCTCTGCGGAGCCTTTTTCATGTGAACTTCATCGGCAGTATATTTGTTGGATCATGATTAGCTTTGTTGGGCCAAAGAACCAGAATTCACTGGTCGTTGCTGAGAAAATCTCCGAAAAAGATATGTTTTATTGGCATCTATATCCGGATTGATCGAGAGGTAATTGAATTGGGTACTCCGTATGATGCTGATAGGAATTGCTATGACCTTCTTTTCGGGATCATAATGACTCGGTGAGCACCAAAAAAATATCAGATCAATCGGCTATGCCAGAGGAAGCCACCCTCCATAAATTGGAGATGAATGAGTGGGCCCTATCCGCCCTTTCTGAAGCGGCAGCTGCATTTGCGCGCGCAGATTCTGTAGAAATCTTGGTGAAAGAGGTTTGTGAGGCCATTGCCAGACAGGGCCCCTACTTACTGGCCTGGGTTGGCAAGGCAGACGATGATGCCGACAAGACGGTCAAAGTATTGGGAGGGGGAGGGTCTGCTATTGGCTATATTCAAAATATAAGGGTGAGTTGGTCGGAAAATTCTGTCGCTGGGGCCGGCCCCGCAGGGGTAGCTATTCGCACGGGTAGGACGAGTGTGGTTGTAGATTCAGAATTAGACCCAGGTTTTATGGCTTGGCGTAAGCAGGCTCAACAATTTGGCATTCGTTCGGCTATTGGTTGCCCAATTCCAGATGGTGATGCCCATCCTTTTGGTGTGCTCTTGGTGTATTCAAAAGCACCTAATACATTTGGTATTGCAGAAGTACGCTTATTTGAGGGCCTTGCTATGCAGGTGGGGTTCGGTCTGAGATCAATTGAGCGACAGCATAAATTGGATATTCAGATTCATGAGAAAGAGCTCGTCCAAGAGCGTTTAGCTATTTCCTTAAGGGCTACCATTGAGGCGATGTCTAGAACAATGGAGTGGCGCGACCCTTATACGGCAGGCCATCAAAAAAGAGTTGCCATGATTTCTATGGCTATTGCCAAAAAACTAGGTTGGGAAATCGATCGAGTTCAATCGCTCTATATGGCGGCCATGGTGCACGATATTGGTAAGGTTGCAGTGCCTTCAGAAATTCTGACGAAACCTAGTCATTTGACGGATTTAGAAATCCAAATGGTGCGCGAGCACGTGGAGAATGGCTATCAGATATTAAAAGATATTCCATTCCCGTGGCCATTGGCCGATATAGTAAGACAGCATCATGAGAGATTGGATGGAAGTGGCTATCCACATCAATTAAAGGGGGATCAAATCTGCCCTGAAGCTCGGATTTTAGCGGTGGCCGATACGATTGAAGCAATGGCGACCCATCGCCCCTATCGTCCGGCCTTGGGTTTACAGGCGGCTCTTGATGAAGTGCGGGCGGAGGCAGGCATTGGGCTGGATGCGGATGTCGTCAATGCGGCATTAGAGTTGATGGATGCAGAGAATAGCTTGCAAAAATTGATTGATAGCCATTAATTGATTGCGGGCATGTTTGAGGGTGCTGTAAAAAAATGAAAAAATTCGACATTGTTTCCATTCTTTTCGGTCTACTACTATCCGTCATTGCGTTGTATTTCATGTTGCGTCCATCAACCGCTACGAGCGCACCCGTATCCACTATTCCGGCAGTGCAAGTTAGTGATATTGCTTGGGATCAAACCGAGATGACGATTGCTGATCTAAAGGCTTTTGCAAATGCCACCGGATTTATTAGTCAAGCTGAAAAAAATGGCGGTGGCCTCTCTTATGAATCTGGCTTTGTAAAGAAACCCGGCTGGACTTGGAAGACTCCATACGGCGTTCCTGCAAAAGATGCTGAGCCAGCAGTTCACCTCAATCAATCTGAAGCGGCATCGGTCTGTCGTTATTTCGGGAAACGCTTGCCGACGAATGATGAGTGGATTAGCGCTGCATTTGTAGAGCAAAGAGCTAACCCTCCAGCGGGTTTTGTTAAGGGGCAGCGCTATCCATTTCCGGGTGGCAGTACACCAGTGGTTTCTCATTGTTTAAGTGGCTGCGGCGATTACAAGGGCTTAGCCCCTGCTGGCGCGCTAAACCGTGGAACAGGCCATGTCACGGCGGGCACTACTAAACCTGGTGTCAATGGCTTATTAGATATGGGCGGCAATGTGTGGGAGTGGACTGCTACCCATCTCAACGGTGGCTACATTACTCGAGGTGCTTCTTGGTGGTACGGTCCAGAGCGGCAAAAAGAATCCGATGTGGAATCTAAGCCTGCGGATATTGGAGTGGTTTACATCGGATTTCGGTGTGTGGCCGGCGACTCAAAGTAAGGCGGTCATTTTCAAGCGCTAATCAATGATGTGAGTGCATCCACTACCATCTGGGCGATTGAGTTTGTTGGAGGTATATTAATCCATATCTTAGTGCTGAGGAGTTAATTGGTGTCATACAAGCGTCACTCTATTCAATTTCTAGTTCTATCCTTAGTTGTTTCGATTGGGGTGGGCGAGACCTTGATCATGTTTTTTCTGAATCGCTTTGGCCCATTTTCTCCGCTCGTAGAAGTATTGTTGGACGCTGGATTATTAACTGCATTGGTTGCCCCGATCGTGATGCTGTTCGTTTATAAGCCAATGAGGCGCGGCCTAGATGAGTTGAAGTTGGCTTCCACAAAATTATCAGACCGTGAAAATCAAATGTTGGCTTTGCTCAATTCGCTGGCCTTAGCTAAAGATTTTGAGACGGGTGGCCATGTCGTCAGAACTCAAAAATATGTCACGATTCTCGCTCTTCGCCTTCAGTGTATGGGTCATTTTCCTGATGAGCTTGGGGGGTCTCGCATTGAGACTCTAACCAAGGTTGCGCCATTGCATGATATTGGGAAGATGGGCATTCCTGATGTCATTCTGACGAAGGCGGGAAAGCTGACGGATGAAGAGCGTAAGTCAATTGAAGCGCATACGGTAATCGGAGAATCCATCCTTTCTGCTGCCGAATTTGAAGAGATGGCTGATGAAGATTTGATTGCAATAGCCATCAAGGTCGCCGGTGGACATCATGAGCGATGGGATGGTTCTGGTTATCCGCGAGGCTTAATGGGGGATGACATACCAGTTGAAGCCAGAATCATGGCTTTGGCGGATGTCTATGATGCGCTAGTCAGCAATAGACCCTACAAGTGTCACTGGACACATCAACAGGCTGCCACAGAAATTATTTCGATGAAAAATACGCACTTTGATTCTCGGGTAGTGGATGCTTTTTTAATGGAGGAAGCTAACTTCATGAGGGTGGCTGCTGAGTTCGCATAAGGACTATTCGGCAAACAATATAGCGCTCAGTTTTCTGCCAAGTTAGCTTGATATGAGGCTATGCCGGTTTGGGGGAGGGTGAGGGGTCAGTTAATTGCATATGCGCTCGCATAAACAATAGATTCACTAGTAGATAAATACTAGCTATGACGGAAATGGAGAATATTTTCAAAATATGGCGTGAAATATCCGCTCTTGCTCATAGATTCTTTTTAATGTGCACTTCATAATCACTGTATAACTTTAGTCTTAGCAATCAACCCCTATTTTTACTCGCTTTTGATTAATTCCATTCCATTCCCATCATTGCCATGGTTCACCGCGAAGTCAGTTCTTAAGGTCTCGCTGTGGTCGATCGCCTATGCGTGCATTTGCACCTTCTTATTAAATTATTTCTCGGGTTCAGCTGGCGAAAGCCCCATCTGGATTCCTGCTGGAATCGGCTTGGGAGTGCTCTTGGCATTTGGTTGGCGTTACTGGCCATTGATCTTCATTGGCGGCACTATTGGTGAGATGGGTGGGGGCCATGCTTTGTTCATGGCGATGTTATTGGCCGCTGGATCCACTTTGAGTTTTGTCGTGGCAACTCTGTTGTTGGAGCGTTTTTCAAAATTCAATGTCCTTTTTGAAACCCTAAGAGATTATGGTCGATTACTCATTGTCAGTTTGATTGCCGCAACCCTCAGCACCACCATCAATACTCAGTTCTTGATATGGGGCGGTCTAATATCTCCTGAGAATTTAATGCCTATTTACCAGAAATGGTTTATCGGAGATTTCTTTGGGCTCGCCTTTGTTGCGCCCATTGTTCTGGTATTCCATCAAACTTGGATTCGGACTTGGTCTAAGCAAAAAATAGGCTGGTTTGCATTCAGCCTAGCGATCGCATTTTTGTTCGGTCAAGGCGTGTTCTTTGGATGGCTCAAGGAGTATGTTGATCTGACGGGGCGTGGATTTTTCATCATGTTTAGCGTCGCCTTCTTTGGGTTTTATTTTGGTCGGCATGGCGCATTGGCACTCTTTGCTATGACGATGGTGCAGGCGATCTTTAGCGTCCTGCATGGAGGCGGATACTTTGGTCAAGATTTGTTAAGTAGGCCAGGGCAGCAATTTATTTGGTTTTACTTGGGCATTCTTTGTGCGATTGGTGTGGTTGTTAGTTTGACAGTCAAGAATTTTAAAAGCCAAACTAAAGCGCTCCAAGAGGCCTCTTGGATTGCAGTGGAATCTGCCATTCATTTCAAGGCCATCGTGTCGTCAGTACCTATTTTGATGGTCACTTACGACTTGAAAAATCAGAAAACAGATTATGTCAATCCATTTTTCACCAAAGTCTTGGGTTTCACGCAGGAAGATTTTTCTGGTCCAAGGGGGTGGTGGGAGTTGGCGTATCCCAATGTGGACTATAGGACCCAAGTGGAGGCGGAGTGGAATCGACGTATTGAATATAGCGCGGCATTCAACGCTCCTTTTGAGGTCTATGAAACCAATACCACTGGTAAGAATGGTGAAGAGCATCTTATTGCCTGGGGATGCTTTCCAGCCGATCAAAAACTAGTCATCTACGGGCAGGATCTGACTGAGAAGCGCAAGACTGGAAAAATTCTGGAGATGGCATCCACGATATATCAGGCCATGGGCGAGTCTATGGTGATTTGCGATGCTAAAAATAATATTGTTATAGCGAACGATACTTTCCAAATTCAGACCGGCTATAGCAATGATGATTTGACCGGCCTTGCGTTCGCCGATTTTTTAGTCAAACGCCATGGTGCACGCTCCTACTTGGATATTTTTACTTCGCTTGAAGCAATCGGTCGCTGGGAAGGGCAGGCTTGGATTCGGGTGAAGGATGGCGATGATTTACTCAAGTTCATTTCAATCTACTCCACCTTTGATCAAGAAGGGCTGGTATTGCAACGCGTTGCCTTGATCTCCGAAGTAACGGATCAACGCAAAGCACGAGAGCTGATTAACCAGCAGGCTAATTTCGATCCCTTAACGGGGCTTCCTAATCGCCGCTTAATGTTAGACCGTTTGGAGCAGTTAGTTAAGCAGGCAACACGCTCACAAAAAAATCTGGCTGTGATTTATATCGACCTAGATAATTTTAAAGATACCAATGACAGTCGTGGCCATGATTTTGGAGATGAGCTCTTAAAGTCTGTGGCGATGCGTCTTCGTGCAGAGATTCGGGGTACCGATACCGTGGCACGTATTGGCGGTGATGAATTTGTCGTCTTATTGGGTGAACTGGATAGACCGGAGAATGCGGATTTGATTATCCAGGGTATCTTGAAGAAGCTTGCTGAACCCTTCTTGATTCAAGATCACACCGTTTTTGCTACCGCCAGTTTTGGAATCTCTATTTTCCCCAATGACGGTCTTGATGGCAAGGCGCTGTTGTTGGGGGCCGACCAGGCTATGTATGCCGCCAAATCGAATGGACGTAATAACTATCAATATTTCACGCAATCATTGCAGGTGGAGGCAAGCAACCGCGCAAACGTCATTTCTGAATTGCGCTCTGCTTTAGAGAAGAAGCAATTCGTTCTAGAGTATCAGCCGATTGTGAACCTAGAGACAGGCGCTATTACGCATACAGAAGCGTTATTGCGATGGCGGCGTGATAACGGAGAACTGGTCATGCCTGGCGCCTTTATTGAAATTGCAGAAGAGTCTGGCTTGATTGTAGAGATTGGTGACTGGGCTTTGCGCGAACTGTTAACTTACATGAAGTCTTTGGGTGAGCTCGGTCAGGGAGTTTCATTTGCTTTAAATGTCTCGGCCTCGCAATTTAACTCGAGCAAGCATTCAGCGCCAGAGTGGATTGGCTTGATACAGGAAAGCGGAATTTCCCCTGAACGGCTTGTGATTGAGATTACTGAGCGAATGATGCTCATTCAATCTCAGCGGGTGCTGAGAAAAATTGCCATGCTCCAAGAGTTTGGTTGCAAATTTAGCGTGGATGATTTTGGTACTGGCTACTCCTCCTTAGCCTCGCTCAAGAACTTTAACTTTGATTACATCAAAATTGATTCTCACTTCATTAAGGCGCTCATCCCAGGTAGCATGGATGCCTCCTTGGTTTCCGCGATGGTGGCGATGGCCAAAGGTCTTGGCCTTTCCTCGGTGGCTGAAGGGGTCGAGAATCAAGTCCAGGCGGATATGCTCAAGGAGATGGGTTGTGACTTTGCTCAGGGCTATTTGTACAGTAAGCCCCTCAGCAGCCGAGACTTTCAGAATTTACTGGGCTAAGTGTCTATTTAAATAATTCATCTATTAAATCGTTTTATTTGTTGCAATTAGACAACTAATTATTAGTACTTATCTACTTTTAGACAGATAGATACTGTCTAAATAAAACTATTGTCTGTATAAATGATCCCCCGGCCATCATTTTTTAATTGGACAGATAGATCGATGATTTCTAGCAAGGCGCTGATAGACCAAACCGGTATATCGCGTGCCACCCTCAATAACTACATCCAGCTTGGGATATTGCCTAAGCCGGTTGTACAGTCACTGACTGCGAATGCAGATGAGGGCGGGGCTAGAGTATTGGGTTTCTTTCCGGATGACGCACTAGAGCGAGTCCAGGCTGTCCAAATTCTGAAGTCGCAAGGCTTATCCATGGTGCAAGTCGCAGAGCGCTTAGCTCAAACGGATGCTTTGCTAGAGGTGTCAGAGTTGCAATTGGAGGCGGTCGGAGCACGTCCTGTTCGCGGCCCATCCAAAGTGAGCCCTGCGCGCGCAAGCAATCCAATGCCCAATGCCCTAGGCAATCTTTCTTTATCTTTGGATACTTTGGCGCACCCCGCCTATATGCTCAATTACAACTTTGAGCTGACTTGGTTTAATGAGCCCGCCAGAAAATCCATCTTCGGTTTTGAGGCGGTCCCAGCAAAAAGTGCCGAGCGTAATTTGCTCCAATTGTTATCACGTCCTGATGTGCGTTTAGCCCTTGAGGATCAAAAGGCTTTGGTTGCTTTGTTATTACAGCTCGCCAGTGCACGCGTCTCATCACATGCCTTAAGTAAATTAGTGCAAGATAACGATCCTGAGTCCTTGTCGCTGATGGAGGGGATTGTGTTTGCCGAGGACGGTCATGAGCAGACCGTCAATGAGATGGAGTTCTTTCAAAAGAATGCCGCCGGTCAATACGATTGTTTCCGGGTGTATGCCGTGTATTTCCGCGAAGGTATTTTGGTGGTTCATGCGCCTGCCGTAGAGCGTGGCGATGATTTACTCAATTTCTTATCGCGCCGTGATCAGGTCATTCAGTCGCTCTTGAATAAGCGTCTGCCTGTGATGACGCCTTTAGCGGTGCTGGTGGCGGATTTGCAGAACTCTGTACGCATTTGCTCTGAGTTACCCCCAGATGAATACTTTGCTTTGATTAATCAGATCTGGGCAACGATGGGGCCGATTTTGCGTAAATATACGGGCACCCATGGCAAACATGTGGGTGATGGCGTGGTCTATTATTTTTTCCCGCAGGCTGAGAGCAATTATCTGTTTAATGCAGTCGCTTGTGCAGATGAGTTACGCCTCGCCATGAGAAAAATTAGCTCCGAGTGGCAGCTCAAGAAAAATTGGTTTACAGAGCTTCAACTCAATATTGGTTTGCATGAAGGGCAAGAGTGGTTGGGTAGCTTCCAGTCTGCCAACCATATTGAGTTTGCCGTACTGGGTAATACGATTAACCAAGCATCGCGTTTAAGTGATTTTGCAAGACATGGCAGCATCTGGGCAACCAAAGATTTAGTTAGCAAGCTCAGTGTGGATGAGCGTAGCCGCGTAGAGTTTGGCGTACTGCGTAAGAGCGCAGAAAATGGCGATCGCTTTGTCGCATCCTCTTATGCCCAAGTAGAGTCATTGCTGGATTTGGGTAAAGAGAAGTACGAGAAGTTGCGTGACATAGCGCAATTGCCTGTGACTGAGATTCGCAGGGTGAGCAATACGCGAATGTATTAAATGCTGACTGGTTTAAAAACCAACTATTAAGTCGAAAAACAGCAGTTAGTAGCCTAAATATAGGCTACTAAGCTACTTTGTAATCTGCTGGCGGTGGGTTGTATCCCGGAATCTGATTCACATCCACTACATCAATCTGGCTTTGGTCTAAGAATTGATTGGCATACTGCTCGTAGACCTTTTCCCAAATGAAGATATCAAAGAGGTCAGGATCGACGTGGTGACCTAATTTCATCTTGCCAAGGATTTCTAAAGACTCACTCAGGGTCTTGCCTTTTTTGTACGGACGATCTTTGGCAGTTAAGGCTTCAAAAATATCGGCAATGCCCATGCAACGAGCGGGTACTGACATTTGTTCACGCGTCAGTCCTTTTGGATAACCTTTACCATCCATTTTTTCATGGTGACCACCAGCGTACTCGGTGACGTTTTTCAAATGCTTAGGCCATGGCAGTTTTTCTAACATGCTAATCGTCAGATCAATGTGATGATTAATAATTTGACGCTCTTCATTATTTAAAGTGCCTGCGCGAATAGTCAGATTGGTAATTTCTTCATCACTTAAGAAGGGGTGATGTTGACCTGAAATATCTTGCCAGATATAGCGTTGAGCGATGTCATGAACCCGCTGTACATCAGGGTCTTTCATAAACTCACCGCCAATATTGCAGTGGCTTAAGAAGTTGTAATCCTCAATCAGTTGCTGACGTTGTTCTTCTGCCTCAGTCTCGCCGATGAAGTCTTGAGCAAGTTTGAGCTGAATATCGCGTAAGACTACTTCAGCCCGCACTTCAATTAATGCAATGCGATCAAAGATTTTCTCAAGCTTAGTGGCTTTATCAACGACGTGCACTGGTGTCGTAATCTTGCCGCAGTCATGTAGCAAGCCGGCAATCTTGAGTTCTTGGCGATCCTTATCGTCCATCGAGAAGTTGGCTAAAGGCCCAACATGGCAACGATTCACGGCATCGGCCAGCATTAAGGTTAAGTCGGGTACGCGGTTGCAATGGCCGCCAGTGTAGGGTGACTTATCGTCAATCGCGTGGTTAATCAGGCCGATAAAGGATTCAAATAATTCCTCTAAATGCAAAATCAGAATGCGGTTGGTAAGGGCAACTGCGGCTTGAGAGCCCAAGGCCTCCACAATCTCCTGGCTATCTTCCGAGAAGGGGATGATTTGACCGGTCTGTGGATCAGTCGCATTGAGTAGTTGGAGTACGCCAATGATTTCAGATTCATGATTCTTCATTGGTATTGTCAAGAAGGATACCGAGCGGTAGTTATTTGCCGCATCAAATTTATGGGTGCCTGTGAAGTCGAATCCTTCGGCGTTGTAGGCATCGGGAATGTTGACAGTTTGATCTTTGTGCACTGCAAAGCAGGCTACTTTACTCAGTTCTTGCTCACCATTTTCTCGGTGTAAAGGCATGGGGGGAATCATGACAGGCTTGCCACTTTTTCCACCGATGTGGACGCCCTTACTTTTGGTATGGAGAATCTCAAACTTTAAATGTGCGTCATCGGTCAATCTATACAGAGTGCCGCCATCAGCATTGGTAATTTGCATCGCAGCCTGAAGAATATTCTCCAGCAGTTGGTCAATATCTTTCTCGCTACTCAATGAGGAGCCGATCTTGAGTAGTTGCTGCATTAAGGCTTTACTAATAGTGTCTTGAGTCATGACAGGCATCTTTAAATGGGGTGCAATCATTATCAACAAAAGTAAGAAATTGTATTTAGTCTGAATACACTACTCAAATTGGTAGAAAAATACTAATAAGATAAATCGGCTTCTACTATAGGGGAAAAGTTACAGCTTGGTCTAATGGAGTGATTCCTTATATAACTTAAGTTATTACTTTGGCTGCTAATTTCATTCTTTCATCACAGGCCGTTCAGAAGAGACGACTCCCCATTTATTGGGTCTGTCTGGCTATGGTTTTTTCAGGATGCACTAACCCCATTGTGAATGAGGGCGATGCACCGAATGGGCCGGAGTATGTTCGCTGGTTGCCCAGTTCATATAAAACGCCACCAGTGGAATCACAGTTACCTCGTCCTAAAGAATTGTGGTGGCAAGACTTTGAAAGTGAAGAGCTCAATGGCTTGGTAGATACCGCCTTAACGAATAACTATGATTTACGGATTGCGGTGGCGCGAGTAGCACAAACCCGTGCGCAAGCGGATGTAGTCAAGTCTTACGAATCACCTACTATTGATGCAACTGGCGCTTATAAAAATCAAGCGCCTGGCTTAGGCCCAGGCTATGCCGCTAATACCTCGCAATGGGGAAGTCAGCCCGTGTGGCAGGTTGGCCTCCTGGCTAACTATGAAGTGGATCTGTGGGGTAAGAAAGGCTTTAATACCTCATCTGCATTTTCACAAGCGCTGGCTAGTGAATACAACCGACAAGCAGTAGCCTTGAGTTTAGTGGGCGATACCGCCACCGTGTACTTTCAGGTGATCTCATTAGACGAGCGCATCACTGTGGGAGAGCGCAATCTAGAAGCGATTCGGGCAGTCGGCAAAGGCTTAGAGCGCCGAGTAGATCGTGGTGATGCCACCATTATTGATCTGTCGCAACAATTGATTTTGCAAACCAATACCGATGCTTTGGTCACCAATCTGCGCTTACAGCGTGAGCGTGCTTTCAACCGCTTGGCCGCTTTGGTGGGCAGAACGCCATCGACTTTGAAGTTAAAAGTCAGATCCCTTAAGGGAGTCAAGGTGCCACTCGTAGAGCCCGGATTACCATCGGACTTGCTATGTCGCAGACCCGATATACGGCGTGCAGAGGCGGCCTTGGAGGCCTCAAAAGCTGACCTCTATTCTGCTAGAGCGAATTTATTGCCTACCTTTGCATTGACTGGTGCTGGTGGATACGGCAGTTTTTTACTCTCCACGCTCACCATGCCACAGAGTCTGTTCTACAACATCTCCACTAACTTAGTGCAAAACGTATTTGATGGTGGTCGACGTCGTGGTGAGATCCAGGTAGCCAGTGCCAAGAATGTGGAATTGCTCGAAGCCTACGCGAATACCGTATTGGCTTCCATGCGAGATGTAGAGGATGGCTTGGCAGGTGTGAACTTAACGGCAAAGCAATACGACGCCTTAAATGAATCCCGTAATCGCGCGCAACTTTTGGCGACAATGAGTGCCAAAGTGGTTGAGCGAGGCGGCATGGACTTTGTCCAGCTTTATGAAATCCAGCGCACGGTCTTGTCTGCCGAAGATTCAGCCATCAGTGCCCGCAACGATCAGTTGGCCGCATCGGTGGGATTATTTAAAGCGATTGGCGGCGGCACCAAGTTAGATAACGACCCTTGTCTCGGTGGCGGTAAGTTACCTAAGGGTGATGCACGTTGGACTGAAGCGGCTGATAAGGCCGACTCTGCCTTTGATAAGAAACCCGCCGTTGGTGTGAATAAAGCAGGCCAGCCAATGTATGAAAATACGGGCGGTGCATCTTTAAATCAAAAACCCCTTCAGTCGCCCGAGCAGCCATTTAACGTGATTAATACGATAACGCCTGCAGCGCCTGCTAGCCCAAGCGTACCCAACTCACAAACCAAACCATAGGAATCATTCCTCTCAAGGTGAACTAAGGTATGAACACATTCAGTCAATTGATGAAACGCTGTGGCAATTCCATTCAACAAGGGTGGCGTCAATCATTGTTACTTTTGGGATTACTCTCGGTACTGATGCAAAAGCTCGGCACGGCGCTCTATCGGCAGTTGCGTGATGACTTGCGGATTGTGTGCCAGCACCTGCATCGGTCTAGTAAAAATCTACAAGGGCAACCCATCTCCTCTTGGTCTGATGCTAAACAATTGGCACTCCATTGGCTTAGTAAACTCAAGCCGGCTTATTTCTACCCCTTGTTAGTGGCTCGTAAACAGAAACTACGGCAGGCAGCATCTACCGAGTGGCAGGCATTTCAGGCAGATGTTCAAAAGATCCGTGAGCGCTTTGCGCAATTTCGTAATCCCACTCAAGAGCAGCGTGCAGTGGCGCAACTCTCTCCATTCTCTGGTGAGCAATCGACCATCATTGCTTCAAGCATCGTCATCAATATTCTGGCATTAGCATTCCCCTTGCTCATGCTCCAGTTGTATGACCGGATCTTGCCGCACCAGTCTCTAGATACCTTGGGTCTGATTGCGTTTGCTGTGGGTATTGCTGTCGCGTTGGAGTCGCTCATCCGGATGGTGCGCTCCTACACCACCGCTTGGATCTCAGCCCGCTTTGAGCATAAAGCGATGTTGGCGGTAACTGAGCGCGCCTTGGCAGAGCCTTTGCATGACTTCGAGCGCAAAGGAACGGGTACGGTGATGGATGACTATAAGTCTGTTTCTACCTTGAAGTATCACTACTCGGGTCAAACATTCCAGCAGTTGATGGATTTGCCTTTTACCCTGATCTACGTGTTGATCGTTTTTATATTGAGCCCTTGGGTAGGTTTGCTACTCACTGCCGGCTATGTCGTCTTCATCTTTATTACTTGGAAGAATGGTCATGATGACCCGATTCTGATTAAAGAACAAAAGCAGGCGGACTTACGGCGGGCTAATTTCTTAAATGAAACCCTTACGAATGTGCATACCCTGAAATCGATGACGATGGAGTCATTGATGTTGCGTCGTTATGAGCGCTTACAAGAGGGCTGTGCGCGCCTCATGTCGCGCGTGACTTACGCTTTAGATATGTCGGCGGGTATTGGCAACATCTTCTCGCCACTAATGAATATGCTGATTGTGGCCTTAGGTGCCTGGCTGGTTATTGGGCATCACCTCACCAATGGTGAATTAGCGGCTTGTATATTGCTGGGCATGCGCTCTCTCGCACCATTGCAACGCCTCGGTGGTATGTGGTCCAAATATCAGCAAGATGAAATCTTGCGCGATAACTTGGCTTTAACGCTATTGCAAAGCGGCCTACCTGCTAAGCCAGTAGTAGAGGAGGGTGCTATTGCTTCAGTTAATCGCCCTATGCAAACCTCGAAGTTGACATTCGAGGATGTGCACTACCGTTTTCCGGGAAGTAAAACGGAGTTATTCAGTGGCCTTAATCTCACAGTGCAGCCTGGGGAATTTTTAGCCATCAAAGGGGAGTCAGGTTCAGGCCGAAGCACTCTATTGCAACTCATGGCAGGGGTTCTGCACCCCACCCAGGGCGAAGTACTGATCGATGATGCCAATATTCAAAGCATTCCGCTGGCAGAGTTAAGCGAGCACGTTGCCTACTTGCCTCAAAAAGCGATGATGTTTGAAGGCTCCTTATTGGATAACGTGAGCGTCTTTGAACCAAGCCGGGTAGATCGTGCCTTAGCCACTGCCAAGATGCTGGGTTTGGGTGACTTTGTAGCGAAGATGCCGCGGGGTTGGGATTCACCAGTTGGGGATACGGCTGCGGATGCGATGCCGCCAGGCTATCGCCAACGCATTGCGATTGTGCGCGCTTTATCCAATCAGCCCAATATTATTTTGTTCGATGATGCCACCTCGGTGATGGACTCAGATGGTGATGCTACCTTCCTGAAATTTATGGAAGCCGTACGTGGCAAAGTAACGGTAGTGTTGGTTTCTCAACGCCCGTCGTTCTTGCGCCTGGCAGATCGCACACTCTATTTGCGTGATGGCCACTTGCATGAGGTGGAGCCTAATCAGGTGAGCTCGATACGGGAGGCGAGTGCAGTCCAAGGCTCCACTCCAGCAACAGCACCATCGGAGGCAGTCACCGGAATGGTCGGCTCAGGCTCGGCTCACTATCGGGCGATACCCACTGGCGAATATTTTGACTCTCCTTTTAAGGGTGGCGTCATTGATACCCAACGTTGGCATCATACCCATCAAACCGTTGCCAATAACTTCAAAGTGCAAACGGACTTATCGGGATGTTTGGCCTTATTACTCAAGTTAATCAATGCCCGCGGAACTGCACGTGAAGTGGCTGAGTCATTGCCGTACTACACCGACAGTTTGGATTTAACGAGCTTTCATAATGCGATGTCCCAAATGGGGTATAAGACGAATGAGGTCAACTGCAGCTTAGGCATGTTAGAGCCACGCTCTTTGCCATGCTTGTTTGTGCCGGATGAAGGCATGGCTTTTATTGCGATGGGGCGCTTGGGTAAGCAAATGCGTATCAGCGATTCTGAGCAAGGCGAAGTGCGTTTTGAAACCAATTTAGCTATTTCTGGTCGCGCTTTCTTTTTTGAGTTAGCGGAAGCGAATGTGAACGATACGCGTTCGTGGGTAGGGCGGGTCTTAATGCGCTTTAGCCCCTTGATTGGACAGGCTACCTTATCCGCATTGGTATCTGGTTTGGTCTTGATGTCGGGACCCTTATTTTTGTCTATTGTGTATAGCACCGTGATTCCTTCTGGCGCTAAAGACACTTTGATTTACCTCACCATTGGCGCAACTATTGGACTGGGCGCAGGGTATTACTTCATGCGGCATCGCGCGCGCATTCTGGCCTATATTTCCGGACGTATTGAATATCTCTTTGGCGCAACCATTTTGCAGCAGGTCTTGCAAATGTCGCCGGTGTATACCGAGAGGGCTTCGGTGGGTTCGCAAACATCCCGCTTACAAAGCTTTGAGGCCATTCGAGATTTATTTACTGGTCCACTGGCTTCAACAATGCTGGAGTCCCCGGCAACCTTAGTGTTCTTGATTGCGCTATCCATCATGAACCCAGTTTCCCTATTAATCTTTGCCATTATGGCGGCGGTCTACGCCTTGCTTTATTGGAGTTTCTCTGGAGTGACGCATGATCGCGTAGCTGCGGTCAGTAGAGCGGTCACCAAGCGCAATGAGTTCATTGTGGAGATGGTGGGCAAGATGCGCATCATTCGGGAGTGTGGTGCTCAGCAATTGTGGTTGGAGCGCTTCCGGGAGATTTCTGCGAACGCGACGATGGCTTCTTATAAAGCGGAGCAGATTTCCTCTCTATTGGTAGCCATTTCCTACTTCGTGATGATGCTCTCAGCACTCATGATTGTGACGGCTACTGTGCCATCCGTCATTATGCAAACCGTTTCGGCGGGCGCCTTAATTGCCTCGATGCTATTAATGTGGCGAGTGCTCAGCCCGATTCAAACGATCTTTACCAATATGACGCGCATTGAGCGGGTGAGAAGCGCGACCCTGCAAATTGATAATCTGATGAAAATTCAGGGTGAGCGTCAAGAGACTGCTACTTCTTTAGTGTCGCGTGGATTAGAGGGTGGCATCGAATTTGCTCGCGTGTCATTCCGTTACTCGATGAACGTAGATCCTGCTCTGATTGGTGTGGAGTTCCGCGTCGCCCCAGGTGAGATGATCGCCATTAGTGGCCCCAATGGCGGTGGTAAATCCACTTTGCTCAAGCTTATCTTGGGTATGTATCAACCACAAGCCGGCTCTATTCTGATTGATAACGTCGATCTACGTCAGTTAGATCCCGTAGAGTTACGCCGCTCAATTGGCTATGCACCACAAGACACCCAGTTATTCAGAGCAACGATTGCGCAAAACTTGCGCTTGGCCAGACCGGATGCCAGTGACGATGAGGTCTATCAAGCTCTAGACATGGCAGGTGCTTTAGAGCAAATCATGGCATTACCTCGCGGTATTGAATACCGTGTAGGCGATAACACCAATGAATTGCCTTCCAGTCTGAAGCAAAAACTTTCACTTGCTAGAGCGTATTTAACCCGGGCTCCAATTATGTTATTCGACGAACCTGGCGCAGGCTTAGATGATTATGGTGACCAGAAGTTTATGGAAACCTTAAGAGCCTTAAAGGGTAAAGCAACCGTACTCTTTATTAGCCATCGTCCTAGTCATATCCGTTTAGCCGATACCTTATTAGTCATGGATAAAGGTTACCTGCGTGCTGCAGGACCACCTGACGTGTTACTCAAACAACCTGCTGCAGCTTAATTTCACATTCCTTAACCGATAAGAGCACTTCCTATGAGCACACTGCCCACCTTACCACCGGATGATCAGCCAAAAGATCAGCCTAGGCTAACCCTGGGTGATCGCACGGATAACTACGTAGCCAAGGCGATTTTGTTGGAAGAGGCAGCGCCCCCCGTGTATATGAAAACCACCGTCAAGCTGGTTTGCTATGCCTTGGGGGTATTTTTCATCTGGGCATTATTTGCTACTTTGGATGTAGTGGCTTTGGCTCCTGGTCAAATCATGCCGATTCAGGCGGTCAAGGTGATTCAGCATGTGGATGGTGGCCGGATTGCCACCATTGATGTTGTTGATGGCCAAGCAGTGACTCAAGGTCAGGTGCTGATGCGCCTGAATTCCACGGAAGCGGGCGCAGAGTATCAAACCCTAGCCGCTAAATACTGGGGCTTGTATACCCGGGTAGAGCGTTTGCGTGCCTTGCTAGGCGATAGACCGGCTGACTTTTCTAAGGTGCCCGAAGAGTACAAGCAGCTGGTCGCTGAGCAAGAGTACACGCTCAAAACGTCTAAAGACCAAATTGTCCAGCTGCAAAATGAGATCAAGATCTTTTCTGAAGTAAGTGCCATTCGTGGAGACTTGGCTAAAGAAAAGCTCAATACCCGAGTACAAGCCTTAGATGCGCAACGCAATTTGAGTGGCGCACAAGCAGAGTTATTACGTTATCGCCGGATCAATATGGATGAGCTTAATTCCGCTGCCAATGACTTAGCGCAAACGGAAGAGCAGATGACGAAGTTGCAAGATCGTCTTACGCGAGTGGATATTGTTTCTCCGGTGGATGGGGTGGTTCAGGATCTCAAATTCCGAACAGTGGGCGGGGTAATTCCTCCGGGTGCCACGCTCATGAACGTGATTCCTTTGGACGGCAAAATGCATGCCGAAGTGCGGGTCTCACCTACGGATATTGGCTTTGTCAAAAAAGGTCAAGATGCGCGCTTAAAAATCGGCACCTTTGATTTCATGCGCTACGGCACGATTGAGGGCAAGGTATCGATGGTCTCTTCCTATAGCACTTTGGATGAGAAGCAGCAGCCGTACTTCAAAGTCATTGTGAGTCTGCCCCATAGTTATGTTGGGGATGATGAGGATAAGCGGATTGATCCAGGAATGACAGTGCAAGCCGACATCATGACGGATCGTCAATCAGTATTGCGCTACTTGTTGCGCCCAATCTACGTGGCATTCAAGCAGGGTATGCGTGAACGCTAAACCCCTGGCTGATGCTATCTCGATCCAGCGCTCATGATTAAGCGAGAGTCCTCGCCAGAGCTATCGCTATCTGCTCGGCAGAGGCAGTTGCTTGACCTCTTGATTGAGGGCAAGAGCAACAAGGAGATTGCAACTGATCTCCAAATTGAGCCGGGGACGGTAAAGCAGCATTTGTTTGTATTGTTTCGTAAGCTGGGTGTGACGAGTCGCGCAAAGGCAGTCATTGCCGCCGCCCAGATTATGAAATCCTCTACCAATGATGGTGGTGAGGCAAAAGCAAAAACCCCTAAATCGAAGTTGGATAAACATGGGGCGCTCGCTAACCTTAGAACAGGTGAGAACTACTCTTGGCGACTGGTCTCTACAGTAGCCATATCGATAGCGGACTTAGCTGATCTCAGCCCCAACTCTATCTCCCAACGCGATCATTTTCTGAAAGCCTTGCGCGATGTGATCGAACGCTTAGTGGCAGCTTTGGATGGGCAGGTTACGTATTTACCCGGCGGTGGTTCGGTGATGTGGTTTGGCCATCCTAGAGCCCATTTGGATGATGCTGACCGCGCAGTCTATCTCGCGCAGTATTTACAAGGCTGGAGCAGTCGATACCAGGCCAACTTGCAATCAGCAGTCGACGGTGAGCTGAGTCAATCACCCTTAATCGGTATTGGTCTTGCATCGCATACGGAGATCGTGGCAGAAAAAGCAACAGAATTATTTGGCGCTGAATCCTTCCGCAAAGCCGCGATCTTGGCGCGCCATGCTAAGGCATTAAAAATGCCCTTAGCAGATGCTTTGACTAAACAAATCGCCCCCATGAGTAATGCCTGGTTGGCTATTCAGGTCAAAGAAGGCGGCAAAGAGGTGGTGGTCAAAGAAGTGGGCCCAATCGCAATCGTGGGTTCGGCTGAAGTAGCCCTGCCAGACGCGAGTGCACGCTGGGGCGGATTTCCCTTTTTGGCAAATGCTTTTGAATCGATTGAGAGCGGTTTGGCACAATGGATTTCAGTGGAATCTTGGCCACCAGCTGCTGCGACTTTATTGATCGATGCGATTGGTAGTCATCTGAGTGCGAAACATTTTCAGATTGTGCGTTTGCGGGTACCCGGTTCTTATCGGCGGGATCGCGCCTTGACTAGTTTTGCAGCGCAAATCGAATTGCAGTTTGGTGATGCCGTAACGCGCTCAGAAAAAATCTACCCTTCTCAAGGTGAGCGTATTGCCGGGCTCTTAGCTGAGATGTCTAAATTACAACCCTTAGCAGTATTGGTTTATGGTCTGAAAGCGTTGGAGTCATTTAAGGCGGTTGTCGGCGAACCTGGCATTGATCGTTTGGCTTCGCGTCCCATCATGATTGTGGCGGCTAACTTGCAAGATACGGGCTCTGCCCAGGTGAGTGTGCGACTCTTGGGTTCTAAACCCAACTCAGCTCCGTTTTCCCGCATCTTTACTTTGCAGGCACCTGCGATGGATGCGCTACCAGAGGGCATTCGGGTGGATTTGAGGGCCATGTTAGATGGCTTGAGCCCCATTGCAAAAGAGTTAATTCTGCGCGCTGCCAATCATCCAGACCAATCTTTATTGACGATTTTATCGGCGATGAACGAACCGCAACATCAGGTCCAGTCCTGCATTCAGGAGCTCATGACGTCTGGTCTGATTGCGGCTAATCAGAGTGGTGATTTTGAATTGAGAGATCTAGCAACTGCGCAAGCCATTGGGCATTTAAGTGTGGCCGTTTCGAATGGGTTAGCGGATTCATGAGGCGATACCAAGATCTTCTTTGTGGTCTGGTGATGGCTTGTAGCGTCAGCCTGGCGCACGCCAGTGCACCTTTGGTAGTTTCTCTACAGGCGCCGGTGACAGCAGAGCAATCGAATGCAGTTACTGCAACATCGGGCGCGCCAGTGATATCTGAGGGTCGCGTTGTTGTCATGGCGATTAAGGGTCAGATCTCGAAAAAGGTCTTGGAATCGATTCAGGGGTCAATCGCTCAGGTACAGGGAGATCCACTGCCTGCCGGATTGATTGTCTTACTCGACTCCCCTGGCGGTGATGGCATTGCCGCTATGAAAATCGGGCAATTACTCAGAACTCAACAGGCCCATGTATTTGTCACGGGTCAGTGCGCTAGCGCGTGTATTTTTGTCCTGGCTAGCGGCGTAGTGCGTGGTGCCCCCGCCTATACTGTTGGTATTCATCGTGGACGCATTACCAAGAGTGATGCCAATGCCAAAATCTTGGAAGAGGTGGATGTTAAAACTAATCCCGAGGCACGCAGATTATTAGAGCAGTTTGAAAAAACAGCCCCTGTGTATTTTTCTCAAATGGGCATGCCTCCAGAGTTGTTTCAGGCAATGCAATCGCATCAATACAAGGGTGTCTATCGCCTCAGTAGTGAGGAGGTCATTTTTTACGGGCTCAATGGGTTTGATCCCCAGTACTTAGATCTTCGGGCTGAACAGTTGGAGAGGGCCAAAGGTCTTTATCGGATGGATAAGGATGAGTTACATCGCCGCACCCTCAAAGTGGCTTCACGCTGTGCCCAGTTTGATCAAAAGCATACGGCTTTTATTGATTGCTACAAGCAAGTGCTTAAAGACCCTTATTTAAATTGAGTGATGTCCAAGCCATCGTTTACCTCTCTCAATAAACAACGGGCAGTAGCAGCGAGTTGTCGCTGTGTACGCAGGATTGATACTACTTTGAATCAGGGCGCGCTGACTATCTTGCAACAGTTAGTGCATGCAGGCGATTGGCTAACAGATTCTTGGCAAAAAGGCGCCTCCCTTGTGGAGCCTTATTACCGTTCTTGGAATAGTCAACTCAATCAAGGCCGTATTCAGCACATGCAAGATGGTGTCCAGCGTATACAAAATCGCGCATCACACCACATCATCCTAGTTCTGCGTCATCCTGAATTACTCAGCAACATTATTGAGTTGCACCTGAGGCGAGGCGCGTTCTGGATCCTGCAAGGTCTCGTGATCTCCAGTGATGAGGGTGTGAAGTGGGCGCACTGGGCGGCAATTGAAACCAATAAGCGAGCGCAAATCGGTTATGCAAAGTTAACGGCGCATTGCCAAACATTCTTAATGAAGCCGTTTACATTCCAGTCCGCTTATCAGCCCATTTACGCGCTTGCTAAACCAGCTCTGTTTGGGCTTATTTTGACTGGCGCGGTCATCAGCGCAACGAGTAATGCGGATGTGGCTGATGAGATGAAAGTCCTTATCGAGCAAAAGAAAGCAGTAGAAGCTTATCAATTGGGTACCAAACATCCGGAGTTGATGGGTGATCCCTTGTTTGATTATTTTTATGGCGTGGCTGCAGTAGAAGCAGGGCATACCTCTTTAGGGGTGCTATCTCTTGAACGGGTTTTGTTAAATGATCCCAATAATGATTTAGTCCGCTTGGAATTAGCTAGGGCCTACTACGCGCAAGCGGAATACCAGCGCGCCAAAGATGAGTTCGAGGCGGTTAAGAGAAATCAACCACCAGCAGGCGTGGTATCGACAATTAATGTGTATTTAGATGACATTAAGGCCAAAGAGGGGCAGTTCAAGGTCACCTATGGCTTTTATGTGGAATTGGGTATGGGTTACAACAACAACGTCAATGCCGCTACCGCAGTTAACAATATTATTCTTCCCTATATAGGTCCGGTCCAGCTCGGCACTACCTCGCAGCCCCAAAAGTCCATGTTTGGGTATGACAGTATTGGTGCTAATGTATCTATACCGGTGGACACTAACGTCAGCATCTTTGCCAATGCCAATACCAGTGCACAGCGTTATTCTCAGGCTGATGGTTACGATTTAAATGTCACCAATGCCACTACGGGCGTCAAAATTTCTGATGGCCCCAATACTTACAAAATTGCAGGCTTTGGCAGCATCGCGCAAATTGATCAAACCCCTGTGCCTAATACCTACGGTGCTGGCGGTGAAGTGGCTCGGCACTTAACGGATACCGATTCGGTCATGGCGGCAGTGGGTAGCACTGTCTTGAAATACCCTAGCCAATTTAATGCCTATAACTCAAGCCTAAACATTGCTACCGTGGGTTACCGCAAACTGTTTCCGACTACTACTTGGAAGCCTGTGGTTGATTTTTCAGTGAATACTGCACATCAAACGGATACCAGCAATCGTCCTGACTTAGGCAGACGTATTGCGGGTGGAAGCGTTCAGCTGAGCATGTTGCCTTCTGAGAAAGTGGGTCTGACTATTGGTGCGGGTTATGCGCAGAGTAAATACGATGCCAACGACCTCCTATACCAAGCTCCTCGTACAGATAATTTGTATTCCGGTAATGCTGTATTGCAGTACAAGCTGACCAAAGATTTGTCAGCTCGTATGGAGGTCACGTATTACAACAATCTCTCGAATCTGAACTTGTATGGCTACGAGCAGTGGACGGGTGCCATCAAACTACGCTACGATTGGAATTCCAATTAAATGAATTGCTCATTTCAGCGCACCGCTCGGAGGGAATGGATGTTCCCCGTTTCTAGCACTTCTTCACTTTTACACAAAGCAGTGCACTATGGCTTTGCTGTGGTGATTGGCTCGATGCTATCGATCGGGGTGAGCCATGCCCAGGCACCAACTGAAGCGGGTAAGGTTCTATTGGCTATTGGTGATGTCAAAGTCACGCGTGGTGCGCAGACTCTACCGCTGATCAAGGGAGCTAGCTTGCAGGCAGGTGATGGTGTTGTTACTGGAGTGGCGAGTAATGCACAGCTCCGCATGAGTGATGGCGCCGTGATTGCATTACGAGCTCAAACCGAATTTAAGATTAATCAATACAACTTTAACGGCAAAGCCGATGGCTCAGAAAAAGCCAATCTCAGTTTAGTCAAAGGTGGCGTGAGAGCGGTCACTGGCGCGATTGGGCGTGAGAATAAAGACAATTTACAAATTAATGCAGTGGTTGCTACAGTAGGTATTCGGGGAACTGGATTTAACATTAATGTCTGCGAAGGCAATTGCTTTAAACCGGATAAAACCCCTGTGAAGGATGGTTTATATGCAGGCGTCTTTGAGGGCAAGATTATTGTTACGAATCAAGCTTCTACAGAAGCGGTTGGAGTCAATCAGTACCTCTATGTTGCCGATAAAGACACCAAAGCTCAATTTATCCTAGCGCCCCCCAATTTCTTGCCAGATCCACTCACAGGGCAAAAGTCCGCCAAACCCAAAGGCAAGAGCGAGGCAGCAACAGATATTCCATCACTCGCGGTTGCTGTGAGCGCACCAGCTAAGGCGGCAGATGCACAGGTGCCAACGCCGACATCACCGCTACCCAATGTGACAGGGGTCACGATTACTCAACCACCAGCGTTGGCTTCTGATAGCTCACCATTTACTCCTTCGGTTACTTACAATGATCCGGCATTGGGGGATGGTCAGCCTGCTAGATCGACTTCAGGACCTTATGGGCTGTATTTGCAAAAAGCCGAAACCAATCCTGGCGTGAACGATCCAGCCGACGGCTTGCCGGTTCGCAGCATTGTGCCAAGCTCAAATCCATCCTGTCAAAGTCCATCTTGTGATCCTAGCGTGGTGGGTACCCAGCAAAATAAAATGCAAGCCTTGACTACTGGTTCGGGTGTGAGTACTTCGGTTTATCAAATCAATCTGCAATCACCCCCTTACTATGTAGAGGGAACAACGATTCCCGTGAAATACGCCATTCAACCTGGAGCGGTGGGTTCGGCAACCCAGCAAGAGGGTGGTAATTACCAGTCTATCGTTTCATGGGGCCGATGGGCTAATGGCAATATCTTTCAGATTGGCGGGTACAACGATGGTCAGCCTGTGGCAATGCCTGCTGGTAATGGCTTTCATTACATAGTGGGTGAGCGAACCTTGCCAGCAAACCTGGGCACGAATCAAGCTACGATTAACTTTGCCTTGGTAGGAGCAACCACACCGACGCCGGTGGGCGCCAACTTAGGTTCTTGGTCGGTCACCTCTGGCAATTTGGTGGCTAACTTTGCCAGCGCCCAAATATCTGGAAACCTAGGCCTCTACAACACCCAGCCAGCGGGATACGGCATTTACAACATGAGTTTTTCTGGTTCGAGCATGTCGCCTACCAATGCATCGAATACGGTTTCTACTAATGTGCTCAAGACTGCAGGGACTTTAGGTGCCTGTGCAGGTGGTTGCGCTGGCAGTGGGAATGTGACTTTCTATGGCAATAACCCTGGCCCGCAAGCTGCGGGTCTGGCTTACAACTTTAATACTGGGGGCAACGTAGTTCAAGGCGTTGCGGTCTTTAAAAAGTAATTCTTCTCACATTATTTATATAACAAAAGTTATATAACCATAATCAGTATTGTTTTGGCCATTTTCAAGCATTAGAGTAGTTCTAATTATTGAATAGATTCAATTTTTTGACTGGAAATTATCATGGCAGAAGCAAATACCTCCTCGACGCAACAGTCCTTTGATGCGCAGCAAATGGATAATCAGGCCATGGAGCAGGCGCCTGCTGGCGGAGCTTCTGGAGAAGTTGGTGAAGCGCGTGCTGATGCACCAGTATCCACCCAGGGTACAAGTCAGCCTGATGGCCCCAGTCTATTAAATAACACCACTGATCCTAAAAATAATACTGCTGAGCAACGTGCTCAGGGGGCTGACTCAGCACTCGGTACTGGTGAGACAGTTTCTAATCCACGCGATGGTGGTGGCAATAACAATGCGAATCTTGCGGGTCCTCAAGGACAAAATGCAGGTTTAAATCCTGCGGGATTAACTGCTACTGTTGAAGCGGTGGAGGCTCCTCCTCAGCAAGATGGAGGCGGACAAAATAATGGCGGGCAGAATAACAATGGTGGGCAAAATAACAATGGTGGGCAAAATGGCGCTTCAGCGGGCAATGCGCCCGGCGGAAGGTCTGGCGCCGCTGGAGGTGGAGCAGGTAATCCAACTGCCGGAAATGCTGCCAATGGCGCCGCTGGTGAAGGCGCTGGAAACAATGGCAACGCAGGTGGAAACACTGGCGGCGAAGGTGGTCAGGCAGCTCCTGCCCCTAGTCCAGCTCCCACCACATCAACCACCAATACCACTACACCGATTGAGCCTGAAGCTGAAACAGCAACTACTGGTAATTTAGGGGGAGGGGGCGGCACTCCGAATGATCCAACTGCATATCCGGATAACCCTAATTCAAAACCATCTGCTACACCTACAGTTGTATCGTTTAATCCAAACAGCGAAACAATTTCGGCCAATACACATGCAACTGGGAATGTATTAAACGATGATTCTAGTAACGGGGTCGTCCTCACTGTAACCAGTTTTACCGTAGAGGGTCAGACTTATCAAGCAGGTGAAACGGTTACCTTGGATGGCATTGGAAAACTCAATATCAAAGCCGATGGCTCCTATGACTTTGAGCCCAACAATGGCTGGTCTGGCAAAGTTCCATCTGTTACCTACGCAACAAACTTTGGACCTACCGCAGGTTCAACATTGGATATTTCCGTTACGCCTACAGGCGCTAATGACACCGCCAGTGTGACCGTAGCCAATGATGGCAATACCGATATCAACATCACCGTTCCAGACTCTACGGTGTATGAAGCTGGCCTACTTACGGGTAGCAATGCCGCTGCCAATAGCGAGACTGCTGCGGATAGCTTTAGCGTCGCAGCGACCGATGGTATTAAAGAAGTAATCGTAGGTGGCACTACCTTTAGCTTGGCGCAGTTAAAAGCCATCAGCACCACACCCGTGAGCAGTATTAATACCGGTGAGGGTACTTTACAGATTACCTCGTACACCAGTGTCGATGGCGATAAGAGCGCTACCGTGGGTTATACCTATACCCTGAGCACGGCTCAAACCCATGATCATCTGACTGCCGATAGCAGTATTAACGATAGCGTGAGCATTACGGTCAATGGCATTGGCGGCAGCACCGGTGACGATACCCTCACTATCCGAATTGTGGATGATGTACCGACTGCGGTAAATGACGGCATCCAAGCGCTAGCCGAAGATGGCACCCTCACAGTGAGCGGTAATATTTTTGACAATGACAACGCAGGTGCTGACCGAGCTACAACGATTAGCTGGGATGCCAATACCGCTGCCAAAGCAGACTTAGCAACTTATGGCACGCTCACCTTAGGTGCGAATGGGGATTACACCTTTACGCTAGATAACACGAGCGCTGCAGTACAAGGTTTAACGAGTGCCAGCACTATTAGCAAGGAGCTTAACTACACCATCACCGATGCGGATGGCGATACCAGCACACAGCACGTCACCATTACAATTGCAGGCGAGAACGATAAACCGGTCATTTCCGCTGTAGTAGACGGCACAGACAACGCTGGTAATGTCCAGGAGGACGTTACGCTTAGTACCACTGGTGAATTTACCTCTAGTGATATTGATTCTGCAACTGCAACTTGGAGTGTTGATGGCCCTAGTAGTGACTATGGCTCGATGGAAGTAGATCAAAGCGGTAAATGGACCTACACCTTAGACAACGCCAGTAGCAAAGTACAAGCCTTGGCTGCCGACCAATCTTTTGAAGAAATCTACACAATTAAGGTGACTGATGACAAGGGCGATTTTGATACCAAGGAAGTCACTATCATTATTTCCGGAAAAAATGATAGGCCAGTCATCTCGGTTATAGACGGTCAAGTCCTTGGTAACGTTCAAGAGGATGCCATTCTCACCACCACAGGTCACTTTACCTCTACTGATGTTGATATCTTATTCAAGACGACAGATTGGAATATTGTCGGTAGTAGTAGTAGCGAATGCGATTGTGTTGGTGATATCGTTAGCGTTAGAAGCGACTATGGTTTTATGGAGATAGATAGTAAAACCGGTATATGGACCTACACCTTAGACAGTAGCAGTCTACAAGTACAAGCCTTAGCTACTGGTGAGACCTACAAGGATTTCTTCACCATCAGCGTAACGGATGAAAAAGGGGGTTTTGATACCAGGGAAGTCGCCATCAACATTTTCGGTACTGGTGATAAGCCGTTCATCTCCGCTGGTAACGTCCAAGAAGAAGCTAAGCTCACCACCAGTGGTGAATTTACCTTTACCGAGGTTGGATCATTAGCGAAAGCAACCTGGAGCATTGATGGCCCCAGTGATGACTATGGGTCGATGTCAGTAGATCATCTAACCGGCAAATGGACCTACACCTTAAACAACAGCGAAAAAGTCAATAGCTTAGCTGCTGATGAGTCTTTTGAAAAGATTTACACCATCAGTGTGGATGATGGAAATGATCATATTGATTCCAACGAAGTCACCATCATTATTTCCGGAAAAAATGATAAACCAGTCATCTCAGTTATAGACGGTCAAATTCTGGGTAACGTTCAAGAGGAGGCCATTCTGACCACGAGTGGACAATTTACCTCTACTGATGCCGATATCTTATTTGCGACAGCGCAGTGGAATATTGTTGGTAGTGTTAGTAGCGATTGCGATTGTGTTGGCGATGTCGTTAGCGTGAGTAGCGATTATGGTTTGATGGCAATAGATAGTAAAACTGGTGTGTGGACCTACACCTTAGACAGCAACAGTAGCAAAGTGCAAGCCTTAGCTGCTAATGAATCCTACAAGGATTCCTTCACCATTAGCGTAACCGATGAGAAGGGGGCAGTGGATGCCAAGGATGTCACCATCATCATTTTCGGAGCCAATGACAATGTTATTGGCGGCCCTGGCATTGACGTCATTGCTGGTGGGGCTTCTAACGATACTATTGCAGGTGGTGGGGGTGCAGATATTTTGACTGGTGGTGCTGGTGCGGATATTTTTCAATACGCTTCTATAGCTGATCTCACTACAACACTAGGCGCGATTGAAAAGATTGCGGATTTCACTAGTGCTGATGGTGATAAGGTTGACTTTGGTGCGCTATTAGCTAGCGCCACCAACTTAACGAATACGATGAAAATCGACTCGTCAGATGGCGGCTCTACTCATGACTTGGTCAGTATTTCGATTGGCGGATCCATGTATCTGATGGATGTCAATAATGCCAATCCTGGGGCGGGTGTTTCAGGATCCCATTACACGGAGATTGATTCTCAGGCACTGTTAGGTAACCCTACTGTTGGTTCGCAGGCCTCATGGACCGATGTGGTTGATGTGAAGAGTGCAACCGGTTTCTTGGGTGATACCGCTAACCACAGCATTACGGGTGATGGTTGGACTTTGAAGGTATTAGATTCCGGTGTAACTCATCAAGAGACTGTGGTACCGGGTGGAACCTCTGCGGTGGAATTCTTCAAGGATGGAAACAAGGTTACTGATGTTAATGTGCAGATCACTACTGCTGATGGGGTCGTTCATGATGTTAACCATGCAGACAAGATCACTTGGCATGGCTAATCTTGACATCTAATGCCAGCTGCCCTTAGAGGCTCAGGATTGTGCCGCGCGTTAGTTTTTGGGGTTTTATTGCCAAAGTGTTGGCATGGTGATCAATCTCTTGCATGATGGCATCACCCCCATCCGGCTTGAGATGACAAACCCAGATCTGCATCTCGGGATGGCAAGCTTTGGGGTCTAACTTGTCCAACTCACTCATTAACAATGAGGGGCATAAGTGGCCAGAGATCACTGCCAGCACTTCTTCTTGGTCTAAGAACGAGGTTTCAATGATGAGATGCTTAAGCTGCTTTTGTTGATTGACCGCTTTCCAAAAAGCATCACTCACACCCGTATCACCACTAAAGACCAAAGTGCCTGTAGTTGAGCTAATGGCATAGGCATTCGCAGCAATACTGTGATCTACCGGTAGGGCGGTGATGGTAATTTTTCCTAGCTTGAGAGGCTCATTCACTTCAATCAGGTGGAGTGAGATAAAGGGATTTTTGGCATCAGGTATTTTTGTAAAGTCTGGCCAAATCACATTGTTAAAGATGTGCTCTTGCAAAGCATGAATGGTTTCATAGATGCCATAGACTTTTAATGGTTTATCTCTAGATCCTCCAACCGCATCAGCCATCAAGGGCAAGCTGCAAATATGATCTAAATGACTGTGCGTCAGAAAGACTTGATCAATTTTGCGTAATTCATCTAAAGAAAGGTCGCCGACCCCTGTGCCCGCATCAATCAAGATGTGATCGTTGAGCAATAGGGAGGTGGTGCGAAGGTCTGCGCCAATACCGCCGCTGCAGCCTAAGACTCGTAAATGACAGGTCATTCGTTATTTTATCTAGATTAATAAAGGTTTGCTAATTTCTGGATTCAGGGATGAACCCTATGCAATCCTTATTCATCTTACTTCTTAGTAAATGTAAAACTGCCATCCCATTGAGCGCCAGGGGGGTTATCCCGTAAATGGGCAATTCTTTCTAGGTAGAGTGGGTAGAGCACTTCACCTGTATCTGGGTAATGCGTTAAGAGGTGCTCAAATTGGGTTTGGGCGCTATCCCAAGCCTGTGTGCGGTAGGCATTGAGGGCATTTTCAAATAAGGCGAGGGCGGCTAAATGCTCCTCAGATACTGTGCCTTCAAAGCCTAGGGGCTCATAAATTTGCACGGGAATATCTTTTCCTTTCACGCGTACTTTATCGACCTCACGCGCAATCACATCAGGCAGTTGCAGACGGGTTTCATGGCCAATGATGATGGCAGCGCCATACTCCTTGGTAATACCCTCTAAGCGTGAGGCAAGGTTCACAGCATCACCCATCACGGTATAGGCTAGGCGGATCTCCGATCCCATGTTGCCGACGCTAACACGGCCGCTATTTAAGCCAATACCCACTTTAATGGGGGGCCAGCCTTTTTTGATAAATTCGCTGTTAAGTACTTCCATGGCTTTGAGCATTTCAAAGGCGGATTGCACACCATGGCGTGCATGATTTTCGTCTTTGATTGGAGCGCCCCAAAAGGCCATGATGCAATCACCCATGTATTTGTCAATGGTGCCACGATGGTCGTAGATCACTTTGGTAAATGGGGTTAAGAAGGCGTTAATAAACTCTGACAGGGTTTTGGCATCCAAGCTTTCGGAAATGGTGGTAAAGCCCCGTACGTCACTGAACAAAATAGTCAGTTCTCGGCTTTCTCCTTCCATGCTGAAGTTGGCTGGATTTTGCGCCATCTCATCGACGAGCTCAGGGGGAACGTATTGACCAAACAGACCCGTGATTAATCGCTTGCTTCTCGATTCAACAAAATAGCCATAAGCGATATTAAAGAGATACACACTCAATAGGGTGGCGAGCAGTGAGGCGAGTGGTAACACTACCCCTTGTTGATACGAGAAGAGGTTCAGACCTAACACCAGTGCAAATGCTATTACCGAAACAACGGTTCCTATGAGCGGACTGAAGTAGGGCAGCACCAATGCCAATAGCAAACCCAATACAACAATCAGGACTAAATTAGCAGCACTAGCCCACAAGGGTGCTTGCTTAATCGTGCCATCTAAAATACCGGTGATCATATTGGCATGGATCTCCACACCAGGATAGGCATTGCCAACTGGAGTAGCCCGCAAATCTAATAAACCTGGGGCTGTGGTGCCGATGAGCACAATTTTCCCCTCAAGCTTTTCCTTGGCAATACTTTTGTTCAGCACATCACTTGCTGAGATGTATTCAAAGCTTTTATAGGGTCCGCGATAAGGGATGTAACTGGCTAATTGACTATCTACAGGAAGCAATGCGCCACCCACATCAAGCGCTTCGACTGCGCCAAAATAATGGGCGCTGGAATTCATTTCTTGTCCGTCTGCATCGAGTGCTTTGAGAGGTAAGCTTCCCAGCAATGCTCTCGCACTCGCTAATCCGAGTGACTCATAATACTTACCTTGATATTCCACGAGCATGGGGATGCGACGTAAGATGCCATCATGATCTACGATCGGATTAATGTGACCACCATCGGTTGCGCTGTTTTGCAGTTGCGCTAAGTTACCTGTAAACCCTTGGCGTTTCATGGGGTCTGCTATCGAGAGGGGTATTTGCGCGGTGGTGAATACTTCTGGAGGAAGCGTACCTTTTTTCTGTTGATCGCCGGAGTTTAAAAAGCTGTATCCCAAAATAACCAAGCGATCTTTAAAGCTATTGGCAAATTGACTATCTAAATCTAAGAGGGGTTTGATGCGCGCATACTGCGACTGAAAGCCAGCATCATTTTTTAATTGAGTATTGGCTAATTGATCTATCGTCCGAATGCCCGAAGATTCATCACGCTCGGAGAAAATCACATCAAAGCCGGTCAAGGACACGTTGTAATCATCATTGAGGCGATTAACCAAGAGGGCTAGGCGATCACGCGGCCAAGGCCAACGTCCTTCACCGCCTGCCTCACGCTCACGCAAACTTTGTTCATCTATGTCAACAATGACTACGCGGGGATCTACGCCACCAGGCGCAGTCAGACGCAGTCGGACGTCATACAAAATGCCATCCAAGCGTTCCATAAAGGGGAGTGGTATCCATCCACCGGCTTGACTGGCAAAGAGGGCTACAAACACAATCCCCAGACCTACTCGGGGCAGTCGTTTTTGTAACGCCAGGAATGTATCCTTGAGCTTAGCAAACATGGTGTCAACCTTGAGTGGCCTATGAAGATATATTAGGCATTTAAGAATGAAAAAATCATAACAGTTAATTCCAGGATATTTTTTAGCTCTACCTAGTTGAATTGGAACCTTTGCAATCTATATATACTTTTCTTTCAGGATCGGTATTTTTGGACTAACAGGCAGGAGGGCGGCGGTAAAAGTATTCGGATTGGTCATCCCTAGTGGTTAATACTGATCAGTTTTTTTGTATCTTTGTACTACTTTTTAAGTACCTAAAGACCACTCGTTCCCCATGGATTATTGTTACAGTTGTGTCATGAAAAACCCATCGCCTTTGACTACCAAGGATTCGAAAACCCACACTATGACGTCTTCTGGTCGTCAACTTGCCTCTGAGTCATTGTCGGACGGGGAAAAGCGTCGCGTCGATACACGTATCGCTAGTCAGTTTCCCGTACAAGTCAACGGGGTTGAGGGTAAGTCTCGCGATATTAGTGCCTCTGGTATTTATTTTGAGATTGATGAAAACAATAATGTAGGCTCAAAAATCCAGTTTTCAGTACAGCTTGACACGCCTGGTGGCCCTATTAATTTGGTCTGTGAAGGTGAAGTTGTCCGCCTTGAAAAACGCGATGGTAAGCTCGGAATTGCCGCTAAAATTTTGTCTCAATCACTCAAAAGTGCATAGTTTTTTTGAGTTTTTGAAATAGTTTTTTTGCTCTTTTTTAGCCTCTCAATTCATTGCGATAACCATAATTAATACCCCATTTTCATCTAGTACATTAGATCCATTTACTATCTTTTTTGGTATTCAAAGATAGGTTTATCTCATTTCTAACTTATTGTTTTTATTGAATAAATTAGAGAATTACTCCTAAGTACTATTTAGTACTAGTCCGATAGGGCTAAATCACCCCCTAAAACTGAGTGGATAGCAACTAAACAAATAGGACGGGCAGGGCTATATGTTTATTGCCCTAAGAAATTTATTCTGATGGGGTGAAAAAAGCTTTATTTAACCCCTCCAATCTCCATGGCTAAGATCGATCCATTAGATCCGCTTTATGGCGATTCCTTAACCAGCGTTAACCCGCTGGGGGATGGGCATTTCGATGTCACTTTGACGGATCAGCAAGCCTCAGACCTTCTGTCTGAAGGTGCCAGCTTTGATCCTGCTGATACGGTAGCTGTCGATGCTAAGGAAGAAAGCAAAGCAAAAACCAGCCTCAAAGGCCTTGAAAAACTCTCGATCGACTCCGTTGCATTGCAAGCCGGTCAAGAGATCACCGTAGCTCTGACCAATGGTGAATCTGGCGCCATGGGCTTAGATGCCTTAGCTGCTGGCGCTCCTAGCTTTACCCCTGGCGCCGATGTCACATTAGAAATCGGCTCTGGCGATGC
>CANFWB010000012.1 GCA_947450605.1 Burkholderiaceae bacterium | reverse complement strand
CCTCCATAGTATTTTTGGTTCAGGTAAGAATAGCTACTTTTAAAGAGGCATGCGTTGGTGATTACCCTCATCGAGCATTAAAAATGTCGTTTTAAATGATATTGCGAGCAACCGCCATTAATAAGCTATATGCTTAAATCGACGCAGGGATGTCTACTTGGTTTGTCCTTTTAAAGGACGCTTCTTAATGTAGGCGTCCGAAACGAATGGCCCCTAACCCTGCCAAACCTTAAAAGAAAAATAGCCCAACAAGTGGGCTATTCTGATTCTTGGTGGCCCGGGGCGGAATCGAACCACCGACACAAGGATTTTCAATCCTCTGCTCTACCGACTGAGCTACCAGGCCAAGACTTGGAATTATAAATGAAACTGCCTTTCAGCCTGAAAAAACGCGCCAACCATGGTCAACTATGTTGATTTGCTCGCTTTTGGGCTGCCCGAACAGGTCAAAATATCTAAACGCTTATTCTGCGACAAAGGTATTTTCAAGCCGGCCAATCCCCCCCATTTCCACCACCACCACATCACCGTTCACTAAATATTTTGGCGGCTTAAACCCGATGCCAACACCTACCGGCGTACCGGTAGCGATGATATCGCCGGGATAAAGGGTGATGCCAGCTGAGACCGTAGCGATCATGTTGGGAATATCAAAGATCAAATCTTTAGTGTTGGAGTTCTGGCGCAACTCGCCATTCACCCAGCACTTAACCGAAATATCCTCTGCATTAACTTGATCTGCAGTAACGGCCCAAGGACCCATAGGACAGAAGGTGTCAAAACTCTTACCTAGAAACCATTGCTTATGGCGTTGTTGCCAGTCTCTAGCGGTCACGTCATTGATTGCGGTGTAAGCCCAAACATGCTGCATTGCATCTGCCTCACTAATACCCTTTCCGCCCTTGCCAATGATGATAGTTAGCTCAGCTTCGTAGTCGATTGCCGTTGAAACGGCAGTGGGGATGATGACATTCGTATTTGGCCCCGTAACAGATTCTGGTGGCTTGGTAAAAAAGATTGCATGCGAAGGAATGTCTTCCCCGGGTTTAGCGCTGCCATCAAATCCGCTATTGGAGAATTCTTTAGCATGCTCATGATAATTTTTTCCCACACAAAAAACATTTCTTCTGGGTCTTGGAACTGGAGCCAATAAACGAATGGCAGAAATCTCATAAGTTGAAGTTGGTTTGGGTAGCTTTCCTGCCAGCTCTGCGCGCAAGATTGCCACTACGCCATCTTCACTAACGTCAACACCTAAATCTAACTCTTCAACCGTTTTACCGTCAGCTGAAATTGATCCAACACGGGTTTTGCTGGGATCGTTAAGCAAAGAAAATGCAGCGTATTTCATATTTTTATCTCCATTTAGAGCTTTGACTGATAGCGCCCTAAGTTTTATTGTTAGAAATTGTAGTGAAGCGAAGCAAAATTAATAATAACCAAATTAAACCTGCTCTGTTACCAAAACGGAGGTCGAAACCTGATGGCTTTTTTGATTGTTTGCATGAGGCGGGCCCTCTAGATGAGATTTTCCTTAGCAAACCCTAAGTTTTTATTCTTAAAAATTGTAGTAGAGTAAAAGAAAATCATAAAACAACTAAATGAATGCTATGAGACAAAAAATTGCAGCGGGTTTATTGCTTACTGGCTTAGCTCTATTTTCCACTTTTTGTTTTGCTCAGGAGGCCTGGCCAAGCAGGCCGATCACCATGATCGTGCCATTTCCTCCAGGGGGCGTAGCAGATGCTGTGGGCAGGCCAGTTGCTGAAGCCTTGTCACGCACTCTGGGACAAACGGTGATTGTTGAGAACAAGAGTGGTGCTGGCGGTGGAATTGGTATGGCAGCTGTTGCCAAATCCAAACCCGACGGCTACACCATTTTGATGGCCCTTTCTTCGATCTCCATTATTCCTGAAGCAGATAAAGTGGTCGGTCGCGAGCAGTCTTTTCAATTAAATCAATTCAAGCCGATTGCACGATTTACTGCTGATCCAACAGTGCTAGTGGTAAGAGCGGATAGCCCATGGAAAGATTACAAATCCTTTGTGGCGGCAATGCGCGCGAATCCAGGTAAATATAATTTTGGCTCTTCCGGAAACTATGGAACGATGCATGTGCCAATGGAAGTCCTCAAGTCGTCTGAAAAATTTTATATGGTTCACATTCCATATACCGGCGCAGGCCCAGCAATTATTGGTTTATTAGGGGGACAAGTAGATGCCTTAGCCACCGGGCCATCATCCATCGTTCAGCAAATTAAAGCCGGCAAGGTTCGCGCACTCGCGCACTGGGGTGATGGACGGCTAGCAAGCATGCCAGATGTACCCAGCTTCAAAGAAATGGGTGTAAAGATCGAGTTTGCGCAATGGGCGGGGTTATTTGTCCCCAGCGCCACTCCCGATGCCATTACCAACAAACTGCGTGAGGCGGCCAAACTTGCGGCAAATGATGAACGTGTTCGCTCAGTCATCAATGGCGCTGGTAGCCCAATTCAATATATGGATGCACCAGAATTTAAGGTTTACTGGGATAAGGAGTCGGCACAAATGGTTGATGTTGTGAAAAAAATTGGCAAGGTGGAATAATGAACGGTCACCTCGCATTTAAATTACTCTGCTCAGCATCTTGTTTAGTATCCCTGCTCGCACAGGCGGCCAATGTTCAAGAGCAGATGGCTGAATCTCCAGCAGTCAAGACTGCAGTTGAAGAACTTGTTCTTGCGAACCATATTTTGTATGATCAAAATGCAGTTGATGGGTATGGCCACATTAGCATTCGCAATCCAAACAATCCCAGCACCTTCTTTCTATCTAGAAGCGTTGCTCCGTCAGTAGTAACTATTGCGGATATTATGGAATTTGATATGAATGGCAAGGCTCTCCATGGCGATACACGCACAGCCTATGGGGAGCGATTTATTCACAGCGGCATACTACGCAATCGCCCCGATATTAATTCAGTCATTCATGGGCATGCCTCCCCAATACTGCCTTACGGTATGACTGGGTCTACCTTAAAGCCGGTCTACCATATGAGCGCATTTTTAGGTGAAGGCGCACCCATATTCGAGATTCGTAATTTTGCAAAACCCAGTCCTGATACCGATATGTTTGTTAGCAATAATGATCTAGGGGACGCCCTCTCAAAAACCATGGGCCTGCAGTACTTTGTTTTAATGCGCGGGCATGGTTATGCAGCGGGTGCCGATTCCATTAAAAAAGCGGTATTTAGATCTGTGTATGCCATTCAGAATGCCAGCATTCAGTCCGAGGCGATGAAAATGGGTAAGGTGCAATACCTCACGCCTGGAGAAGCGATAGCGTCCCAAGAAACTATTGAAAAGACAATTGCGCGCCCTTGGCAACTTTGGAGTGAGCGCGTTAAAAAACCTAGTCAGTAGTCGCTGCAGCTATGGCCCGTGCAGCATGCAATTTTCTGTAACTGTCAATCAAGCGGTGGTGCCTGTCGAGCCCCTCCAGCTTGATGCTAGTTGGAGTTAATCCGTAGAAACGTAGGCTGCCATCCACGGATCCTATAGCGGCATCTATCCGCTCATCGCCAAACATTCGGCGTAAATTAATGATGTAGTCGTCTAGATCCAAGTCATCATCCAACTCAATCTCCAGCACTGTACTTAAAGCCCGATAAAACAACCTGCGCTCAACTGTATTGTCATTGTATTGCAGAAAGGCGCCCACTAACTCATCAGCTTCATCCAACTGCTTTAAGGCAAGATGGATCAATAATTTCAACTCCAGAACCGTTAATTGACCCCAAGGTGTGTTCTCATCAAACTCGATGCCGATCAATGTGGCGATGTCGCCATATTGATCTAACTCATTATTTTCGAGTCGCTCAAGCAGCGCGCTTAGACTTGCATTAGTAAGGGTGGGCAGATTCAAAATATCTGTGCGGAATAACAAGGCCTTATTGGTGTTGTCCCAAATGAGATCTTCTATTGGGTACACCTCAGAATATCCTGGCACCAAAATTCGGCATGCAGTTGCGCCTAACTGGTCATATACCGCCACATAGGATTCTTTGCCCATAGACTCCAGAATGCCAAACAAAGTTGCCGCCTCTTCCGTATTGGAGTTTTCACCCTGACCCGAGAAATCCCACTCGACAAAGTCGTAATCTGATTTTGAGCTGAAAAAACGCCACGACACAATTCCACCGGAATCAATGAAATGCTCTACAAAGTTATTTGGCTCAGTCACGGCCTCACTCGCAAAAGTGGGTGGAGGCAAATCATTTAGGCCCTCTAGGCTGCGTCCCTGTAGTAACTCTGTCAGACTCCGCTCCAGCGCCACCTCTAGACTAGGGTGTGCGCCAAAGGAAGCAAATACACCACCTGTTCTTGGGTTCATCAAGGTCACGCACATCACTGGATAGACTCCGCCCAGCGACGCATCCTTTACTAATACCGGAAAGCCTTGCTCTTCCAGACCCCGAATGCCTTCCAAAATGCCAGGATATTTCGCGAGCACCTCCTGTGGCACATCCGGCAGCGCAATTTCACCCTCAAGAATTTCGCGCTTGACCGCACGCTCAAAAATCTCCGATAGACATTGCACCTGCGCCTCAGCCAGCGTATTGCCAGCACTCATACCGTTGCTGACATAAAGGTTTTCGATAAGGTTAGATGGAAAATAGACAATCTCATCATCCGACTGCCGTCTATACGGCAATGAACAGATGCCGCGCTGCGCATTACCGGAGTTGCTATCAATCAAATGGGAGCCACGCAATTCGCCATCAGGATTAAAAATACTAAGGCAGTACTCATCCAAAATTTCTGTGGGTAGCGCATCCTTAGGGCCCGCCTTAAACCAGCGCTCATTCGGGTAATGCACAAATGCGCTATTAGCAATGTCTTCACCCCAGAATGCACCGGCATAGAAATGGTTATTACTCAGTCGCTCAATGTACTCGCCCAAGGCTGATGCCAATGCACTCTCCTTGGTAGACCCCTTTCCGTTTGTAAAACACATCGGTGAGTGCGCATCGCGGATGTGTAAGGACCACACGTTAGGGATGATGTTGCGCCATGAAGCGATTTCGATCTTAATTCCCAGATTCGCCAACACACCAGACATGTTGGCAATGGTTTGCTCCAGCGGCAGATCTTTGCCGGGAATATAAGTGCTGGAGTCAGGGGCCGGCTTCAAGGCCAATAAAGTCTGCGCATCAGCATCTAGGTTCTTTACTTCCTCAATGACAAACTCTGGTCCGGCTTGCACTACTTTTTTGACGGTACAGCGTTCGATAGAGCGCAAAATCCCTTGACGGTCGTTGGCGGAAATATCCTCAGGCAATTCAACCTGAATCTTGAAAATCTGCTGATATCGGTTTTCTGGATCAACAATATTATTCTGTGAAAGTCGGATATTTTCAGTGGGAATATTGCGTGTATCGCAGTAGAGCTTCACAAAATAAGCTGCGCACAAAGCCGATGAAGCGAGAAAGTAATCAAATGGGCCTGGAGCCGAACCATCGCCTTTATAGCGGATAGGCTGGTCAGCAATCACCGTGAAGTCGTCGAACTTGGCCTCAAGACGCAGCTTATCGAGAAAGTTAACCTTAATTTCCATTGGAATATTTCCGAAATGATGTGGACGCTATTATCCGTCGCAACGACGATGTCGTGTACTACATCAATACCTCAACCAACCCTCAAGACCTTATTGCTCAGTCTTATGACGCGAAGTATCAATTCCCAAGGCTTTCAGCTTGCGATAGAGGTGGGTTCTTTCGAGCCCAGTGTATTCAGAAATCTTGGTCATGCTGCCGCCCATGATGATCATTTGATGCTCAAAGTAGGCCTTCTCAAATAAGTCCCTAGCCTCTCTAAGCGGTAAATCAAAATAGGTTTTTGCAATGCCGCTGATATATTCACCATCTTGAGCTTGCGAGGCTGGCTCGCTAACAGCTACTTTATGGCTTGAGCTAGATGAGGGCGCTGGAGCTGACTTTTCTTCAGCGGGCTCAACATACTTCGGCGAACTCTCCAGAGCTTTAGTGACAGTCTTAAGTAGCTTTTGGAGTGCAATTGGCTTTTCTAAAAAGTTGAGGGCACCAATACGAGTAGCCTCAACTGCGGTATCAATCGTGGCGTGCCCCGACATCATGACAACAGGCATAGTGAGTTGGCCAGTCTTAGACCACTCTTTTAGCAAGGTAATGCCGTCAACGTCTGGCATCCAGATATCGAGCAGAACAAGATCTGGGCGCATTTGTTCACGAATGGTGCGTGCTTGCATAGCACTTTCAGCCGCATAAACAGTGTGGCCTTCATCCGTCAGAATCTCATTGAGAAGCTCACGAATCCCCATCTCATCGTCGACCACCAAGATACTTGCCATTCTTATGCTGCCTCTTTTGCCAAATTCATAAACAAAATGGATACTTTCGCACCGACCACCTCGTCACCCCGCATGCGATTCCGCACTTCAATTTTCGCACCGTGATCATCTACGATTTTCTTTACAACCGCTAAGCCCAATCCAGTGCCCTTGCTCTTCGTTGTTACATACGGCTCAAATGCTCTTGCCAATATCTTAGCTGGAAACCCTGAACCACTATCACTTATTGTTAAACGCACCGCATTTTGTACGACTCCGTTTAGCTCACCATAAGGTACTAGCTCTGTTTTTACTTCAACGGGTTCGGTTTGATGCTTACCCTCAAGAGTAGCATCTTGCGCGTTCTGTAAAAGATTATGAATAATCTGTCTTAGTTGGGTGGAGTCGCCCATGACGTTCGGGCAGTGCAGATCTAGCTGAGTTTTTAAAGGGCTGCCCTCATATAAACCCAGAATATCTTGCGTTAAGGCATTGAGAGAGACTGATTTCAGTTGTGGGCTAGGGGTTTTAGCAAAATCTCTGAAGTCATTGACCATCTCTTTCATAGCCTGCACCTGCCCAATAATGGTCTCCGTGCTGCGATTCATCATCTCCTCATGCTCAGGGCTCAATTTACCCGCCAGCTTATGCTGCAAGCGCTCAGCAGAGAGCTGTATCGGAGTCAATGGGTTCTTAATCTCATGCGCCAAACGTCTGGCCACTTCGCTCCAAGCGATAGAGCGCTGCGCACTCACCACATCAGTGATGTCATCAAAGACCACCATGCGCAAATCTGAAGTCAGCTCAGTTCCACGGACAAATAAAGTGACTCCAGACTCATTCTCGAACTCATTTGTACTGTGAAGCTGAACCTGCTTTTGCCACACTGGTGCAGATTTTCTAACATCCGCATCTAACTGACTGCCATCCACCCCAACCGTCAGCTTGATCGTTGCGAAACCCTCTTTGATGGCTTGCTCAAACTCAACTAGAGTCGGGCTATCACTCAAAGGACACCCATCTATTTGAGTCAAGTCTTGTCCAAAGATTCGGTCGGCGCCAGCATTACTGGAAACTACATTGAAGTTTTTATCAAAAATGCAAACACCCGCGGTTAAGCTGCCCAATACGGTTTCTAAAAACGATTTAGATTCTTGTAGGGAATTTCTTGTGTCAGCCAGCTGACGTGTCATCACATTAAATTGACGAGTCAACATACCAAGCTCGTCACCGGTGTCTAGCTCTGGCTTGGGCGACAAGTCTCCTTGTGCGACGGCCTGGGTTCCCTTTAACAGCATGAGTAAAGGTCTGGCAAGCTGTCGCCCAAGTATTAAGGCTAGAGTAACCGCAACAAATAATGCGAAGAAGAGCGTTAATGTGAGCGTGCCCACAAACATCTTACGCAAGCCGGTGCGCCCCAAGGACTTCTCTTGATAATCGCTATAGGCAGACTCAACTGCAAAAATATTCTTAGCCAGCGGGCTCGGAATATAGCGCACGAGCTGCAAAAAATACTTATCATCGCCATCTTTGCCAGAATCTACTTTACTGTTGATGGGTTTCTTTCTCACAATCGGGACAATTGCCCTTACTCGATACCCACGCTGCCCACCTTCTACTTCGATTTGGTCTAAAAAGGTAATGCCCTTGCTTTTAAATGCCTCCGCAATCACATCGGCACCTGGGGCGGGTAAATATTTTTTTGGCCTAGGCTCGCTAGTGAGGATCAAATTACGTTGCACAGTAAAGAGACTAAGCTCTTGAATACCAAATTGACTACGGGTCTTCATTACTATGGCACCCACCTGCTCCGAAGTCGTTCCCGGCGGAACCTGAACAACTTGTTCTGCAATGTAATTTCCTTCGGCCAGAATTTCCTCTTGAGCAACGCGCAAGGTAACGCGACCCAACTCAAGACCAGACTCTAACGCGGACTCTACTTTGACATCAAACCAAGTTTCAATACTGCGAGAGACGAACTGTAGGGAGACTCCATACAAAATTAATCCTGGCACAACACCCACTAAGGCAAAAATCATTGCTAGCTTTGCAATCAAGCGCGTGCCAAACCGCCCCTTATACCAACGAACTGCAATCACCATCACCAAAGTCAGAATAACTAAGCCCAGGCAAATCCCAATCACCACGTTGGCGGCATAAAGCCAAATAAAATAGTTTTCGAAAAACTCGGTATTAGATGAAGCAATCGATAGTAGCGCCAGCAGCAAGAGTGCAAAGGCACCAATCACCGACATTGCTATTGGAAGGGCGCGTCTTTTCCAAACGTTTTTTTCAAACGCATTTGAACCAATGAAGTCAAAAGATAGCTTCATCGCTTAATCAGATTGGGGCCATTTGGTGAAAATGGAAACCGCAACCAATCACTGGTGACATTCCAGTCACGATTATTTAAAGCATTGACTTGAAATGGTTTGGGCAGCTTACTCAAGTCTAGAGTCATTCTTAATGCGGCAGTGTAAGACTTGCTGGGATCAATTTGATTGTTATCAATCACCCTCCAGCCGCCAACACTACCAACCGCCTGCAGAGCCTCAAAAATAGTTTTGGCAGAAAAAGTAAAGCCTTCTGAAGCGATGCGATATTGCTGAGTCAGCGGTTGATAAGACAGTCGCGTCTGTCGTTGAGCAAACGCAGGCTTCTCCTCAAACCAATACCAACGCGAACGAGTCAAATCAAACTCAGTTTGAAAATATAAGACCACGCCTTTTTGAACTGCGTCCTCTAGACCCGGAGTTAACTCAATCTTAAATGTGGCATTTAATAGCCAGTCGTTATCCACCCGCTCCAACTCAGCAGATTTAATCTTGATTCCCTCTGCGCCAGCTGCTACTGAAAATAGGCTCAGCGCCAACAAACCACAGAGAATGAATTGTTTAATGCTTTGGCTCATGGCCCATTTTTCTTAAACAAAGCATAGTAAAAACCGTCATTCAGCTCCGCGGGCAATATTTGCCCCGGGGCGCTTAATCGTAACGCATCAGCATGCTCTGTAGCAAACCAAATTGCCTGTTCTTCACCCTCTTCAGGAAACACAGAACAAGTCACATATAAAAGTGTTCCACCAGGCTTAAGCATCTTCCAGGCCTGCTCCACTATTGCGCGTTGTCTTAGCTGCAAGGCTTTAATATCTGCCTCGCGACGTAAAAAGGGGATATCAGGATGTCTGGCAACAATTCCCGAAGCTGAGCAAGGCGCATCCAATAAGATTTTGTCAAATGGTTTGCCATCCCACCAGGCGGCCTTTGAAGCATCCCCGCGCACTACTTGGACAGCATCGGACTGTAGGCGCAAGCGGTCTAGATTACCCCCAATTTTTCCAAGCCGCTCGCCATCTAGCTCCAGGGCAATCATTTCACATTGGGCAAGCTCTAGTAAATGGGCAGTTTTTCCTCCGGGTGCGGCACAGGCATCCAAGATCCGCTCTCCCGGCTTTGGATCCAGCAACACCGCGGCAATCTGAGCACCAGCATCTTGAACAGAAACTGCGCCACTATAAAAACCCGGCAAATCTGAAACGGGCACTGGCTCACGCAGCAGCAAAGCTGAATCTAAGGCAATACCAGCAATCTCACCAATAGGCTCTGATGCAATGCCAGCTTGTTGTAGCAAATCTTGATATTCCTGACGCGTATGCTGCTTCGCATTCACCCGCAAAATCAGTGGTGCACGTTGTGCCTGCTGAATCAGCATTGCCTGCCAAACCTTCGAATAGTTACGCTTGAGGCTGGCTCGCCACCAGGGCGGGAAAAACATGGGGATAGGGTCTGGTGGATAAGGCTTTTCATTTTCAGCTTGGACCGCAAGACTTACTTTGCGCAGTACGGCATTTACCAAGCCCTTGGCATACATCGTTGGCTCATATTCGCTACAGGCTTTTACGGCCTGATCAACAATCGTATGCGCTGCATAGCCTTTGCCCTCCACCCCGTTTTGCAGAAACAAGGCAATTGCGACGCTTAGTAAATACTCCACCTCTAGTGGCGGTGTCTTCGGAATAAATTCCTGAATGAATTCATGAGATCTTACCCACTTACGCAAAGCATCAAAAGTTAAGCTTTGGACAATGGGTCGCTCATGCGCATCCAGCTGATCTAAAACCTCCGTGAGTGATCTACCAGCCATCACCTCGCCAATTGCTTGCGCAGAAATCGTAATCGCTTCGGATAAGGGGAGGCTACGCGGTGTTTTTTGATCGGTCAAATTAATCTTTCTTAAACTGCATTATTTTTTCTTGCGTGCGATAGGTCTGCAGGCAAGCGCTTGCGCTGGTTTTTTTTCCACCGGGCTTTTGCATCTCTAAGATTTCAATGATGCCGTCACCGCACTGAATATAAGCGCCATCTTCACTAAATCCTAAAACTTGTCCAGGACTTGAGGGCTGCTCTATCTGCTCCTTGCTTATTAAGCAAGAATTCCAAAACTTGAATAAGTCGCCATTCAGGCTGCTAGTAGATCCAGGGAATGGATTGAATGCGCGAATGCGTCGATCGATTTCAGTGGCGCTTAACTGCCAATCAATCTCCGCCTCATTCTTGAGAATTTTTTCCGCATAAGTGATGCCTTCCCTAGGCTGCGGGGTTCTGGTTAGCGCCACGCCCTGCTCCAAGGTGTTGAGCGTCTTCACCATTAACTCGGCACCCAATGCTGCCAGACGGTCATGTAGTGATGCGCTGGTTTCTTGTGGAGAAATTTTGAGATCACCCACCAAAACGGTATCACCAGTATCTAGGCCGGCATCCATCTGCATGATGCTAACCCCCGTGATGTCATCGCCACTTTCGATGGCGCGTTGAATAGGCGCAGCACCACGCCACCTCGGTAGTAGGGAAGCGTGAATATTAAAGCAACCCTGTCGCCCATTTTGAGAGGCCAGATCTAGGATATCCTGGGGAAGAATTAAGCCATAGGCAACCACCACCATTGCATCAAAATCAATGCCGGATAAATATTGATAGGCCTCTTGGGCTGCAGTTCTTTTTTGTAAGTCTGTATGGCCTTGCTTCAAAGTTTCCGGCTGCAGCACTGAAATACTTTTCTCCTGTGCAAATACTTTTACAGGGCTCGCTTGAAGATGCATCCCCCGACCCGCACGACGATCTGGCTGCGTTAACGCTAAAATAATTTCATGGCCGGCCTGATCTATTGCGCGCATTGCTTGTGCGGCAAACTCCGGGGTGCCTGCAAAAACAATTTTCATTGGGCGCTTAGCGCTCGCCAACTAATTCTTTGGCGCGTTTCTTCATCTTGAGAGAGATACGATTGCGCTTCAACATAGAAAGATATTCAACAAACACCTTGCCTTGTAAATGGTCCATCTCATGTTGCAAGCAAACCGATAACAAGCCATCTGCCTCTACCTCGAATTCTTTGCCATTGACATCGAGCGCCTTCACCCGAACAACAGCGGGGCGATCAACCTCATCGTAATACTCGGGTACAGAGAGACATCCCTCGCGCCAGGACTTTTTTTCTGGGCTTGACCAAACCAACTCTGGATTGATAAACACCATCAACTCATTCTGGTTATCCGATACGTCAATCACCACAATCCGCTCATGAATATCTACCTGGGTTGCAGCCAAGCCAACCCCAGGAGCCTCGTACATGGTGTCTGCCATATCGGCCACAATTTTTTTGATGCGTGCGTCCACCTGCGCTACAGGTTTAGCAACCTTATGTAGGCGTGGATCTGGATAACAAAGGACGGTTAATAAAGCCATATAGGAATTATCCAACAGAGTAATCAGGCTGTCCCGATAGTTCTGGCTAGCCCTATGGTGAAAATTGCTTTATGCCCCCTCCAAAAATCTCAAACATTGCCCAAATTCAGCGAAATGATCCCCGCTACCCAGTCCGTCTACTGGATTTATGCGACCCACCCAGTTCACTCTATATATATGGTGATATCGAGCTACTCAACTTACCCATGCTCGCCATTGTTGGTTCTAGAGCTGCCAGCCCAGAGGGGATCAACAATGCGCGCTATTTTGCGCAGGCGCTATCTGAGGCAGGATATTTAGTGATTTCCGGTCTGGCCAGGGGCATCGACGGAGCGGCTCACTGGGGGGCTCTTGGACCCAAGCAAACCCATCCAACCTTGGCAGTGTGTGGGACCGGGCTGGATATCGTCTACCCACGAGAGCACCTTGGATTGGCCAAGGCTATTGTCAGATGCGGGTTGTTGATCTCTGAGCTAGCACCCGGACTAGGCCCAAAAGCCTGCCATTTTCCGCGTCGCAACCGCATCATTGCAGCCCTTTCGCTAGGAATCCTGGTGATTGAAGCCGCAGAACGATCTGGCTCGCTCATTACGGCAAGGCTAGGTTGTGAGCTTGGACGTGAAATATTTGCAATTCCTGGATCGATACACCACCCCCTCTCCAGAGGTTGCCACCAGCTGCTTCAGCAAGGAGCCAAACTAATTCAATCTCCCCAGGATATTCTTGAGGAGCTGCCAAAGTGGCCAAAAACCCACTTTAAGGCCTCTTAAACACCGATTTTGATGCTCAGCACTTACTCAATAGACTTCAAATGAACCCAAGAAAATTGGGGTTTTGGACTTTTGGCAATTTATCGGTTAATAATAAAAAAGGGATGCGAGGAGGGTCGGACTGGGATTTGGTTTAAATTGACCCCCTATTTTCCCCGTTAAAAATCACTTCAAGCTCAAATTTAGGCAAAACGCGTGGCAACTAAAGCATCTACCAAAAAAAGCACACCAAAGACTTCGGCCGGGGATCACCCCAAGGCACTGATCATTGCGGAGAAACCTTCCGTTGCCAATGACATTGCTAAGGCGCTAGGAGGCTTTACTAAATACGAAGACTATTTCGAAAGTGATGACTTTGTTATTTCTTCTGCGGTTGGCCACCTATTAGAGATTGCCGCCCCCGAGGAGTTTGATGTCAAACGCGGTAAATGGTCCTTTGCCAACCTACCGGTTGTGCCCCCATATTTTGATTTACGCCCAATCGCCAAAACTGAGTCGCGACTTAAGGTATTGCAAAAACTCATCAAGCGCAAAGATATTCATGAGCTCATTAACGCATGTGACGCGGGTCGTGAAGGTGAGTTGATCTTCCGCTTGATTGCGCAACATGCGAAAGCGCCACAGGCCATTAAGCGCCTCTGGCTGCAATCGATGACGCCTGCAGCCATTCGTGATGGCTTTGCTTCTCTTCGCAGTGATAGCGACATGCAACCCCTAGCTGATGCAGCGCGCTGCCGATCCGAAGCGGATTGGCTAGTAGGCATCAATGGCACTCGTGCCATGACAGCATTCAATAGTAAAAGCGGCGGCTTCTTCCTGACGACTGTAGGTCGAGTACAAACCCCAACTCTTTCGATTGTGGTTGAGCGCGAAGAACTAATCCGTAAATTTATTTCCAAAGACTATTGGGAAGTAAAGGCCGAATTTATTGCTGCAGCCGGAGTTTATGAAGGTCGTTGGTTTGACCCTAAGTTCAAGAAAGATGTCGCAGCCCCAGATGCTCGCGAGAATCGACTGTGGAGCGAGGCTGCAGCACAAAGCATTGTTGCTGCGTGTCGTGATAAAAAAGCGAGCGTAAAAGAAGAGGCGAAGCCAGCCACTCAACTAGCACCTCAGCTGTTTGATTTAACCAGCTTACAGCGCGAGGCAAACGCACGTTTTGGCTTCTCCGCTAAAAATACTTTGGGATTGGCGCAGGCCTTATATGAGCGCCATAAAGTACTTACTTATCCACGTACCGATGCCAAGGCTTTGCCTGAAGATTATTTGGATACTGTTAAGCAGACCATGGAAAATCTGGCTGAGCACTCACAAGAGTATCGACAGTTCGCTAAGCAAATTTTGCAAGGCGATCCCAAGGATTCAATAGCTAAGGCGGGCTATGGCTGGATCAAGCCAAACAAACGTATTTTTGACAACTCAAAAATATCCGATCACTTTGCGATCATCCCTACCTTAGAGTCTCCTAAGACCCTTAGTGAGCCAGAGCAAAAACTATATGACTTGGTTGTGCGCCGCTTCTTGGCCGTGTTTTATCCTGCGGCCGAGTTCCGCGTTACCACTCGCATCACCGAAGCATCGGGGCATCACTTTAAAACTGAAGGTCGTGTGCTAGTCACCCCAGGTTGGTTAACGGTATACGGTCGATCCAATCAAGCGGACGACGAATTGGTGGCGGTGCAAGAAGGTGAAACCGTACAAACTGAATCCATTGACACTGTTCCACTAAAAACCAAGCCGCCAGCTCGCTATACAGAGGCAACATTGTTATCGGCCATGGAGAGCGCTGGCAAAAGAGTTGATGACGATGACATGCGAGAAGCCATGGCTGAAAAAGGCCTGGGGACACCTGCAACTCGTGCAGCCATTATTGAAGGTCTGCTGGCAGAACGGTATATGGTTCGCGAAGCGCGTGAACTCATTCCCACAGCTAAAGCATTCCAGCTAATGACACTCTTGCGCGGACTAGATGTTGAAGAGCTCACCAGACCTGATCTCACAGGTAATTGGGAAAACAAGCTCTCGCTAATTGAGCGCGGTGAAATGAACCGCGATACCTTTATGCAAGAAATTGCACAGATGACGCAACGCATCGTGAAACGTGCAAAAGAGTATGACAGCGATACCATTCCAGGCGACTACGCCACCATGTCTACTCCGTGCCCACACTGCAAGGGCGCCGTTAAAGAGAACTACCGTCGCTTTGCATGCGAGAAGTGCGGTTTTACGATTAGCAAAACTCCTGGTGGGCGCGCATTTGAATACCCCGAAGTAGAGGAACTGCTTCGCGAAAAAACGATTGGGCCACTACAAGGATTCCGCAGCAAAATGGGAAGACCCTTTGCAGCGATTATTAAGCTCAGCGAAATCCCTGAAGATGATGCTGACTATCCAAATGCGGGCTTCAAATTAGAGTTTGACTTTGGTAACTCTCAAGAGGATGAGTCAGAGGCAATTGACTTTACCGGACGCCAAGCTTTAGGCGTCTGCCCTAAGTGCTCTGGCGCCGTATATGAAGATGGCATGCGCTACTTGTGCGAAAAAAATACTGGTCCTGAAAAAACTTGTGACTTCAAAACCGGCAAGGTTGTTTTGCAACAAGAAATTTCTGCGGAGCAAGTACAAAAGCTACTCACAGAAGGCAAAACCGATTTGTTAACCAACTTCAAATCTAACCGTACCGGTCGAGGATTTAAGGCTTACCTGGCCCTCGGTGCTGACGGTAAGATTGGTTTTGAATTTGAGGCTAAGGCACCTAAGGCGGGAGCTGCTGCTAAGGTTCCAGCAAAAAAACGCGCAGGGGCAAGTGCAGCGACTAAGTCTGCTGCAAAACCTAAGCGCGCTAGTAAAGCGAAATCATCCTCTAGCACTTGAGCGGTAATGAGTTTGGCTGCTAAGGCCGACCAAAGCACCCCTCTCGACCCCAGGGCTGTTGCCAAAAATATCCCTGGGCGTTGAGTGAGTGCGCCGATGATCGGCAATCGATCGCCGGCAACACAACGTACACCTACAAAACTTCCAGCCTTGTGAAGGTGGCTTGTGTCACCCTCTACATAATTTAATAAGCCCTTTGCTTGCTCGCGATTAAAGCCATCACTCGAAGCCCAATCCTGAAGATCGGTTTCGCCCTCATCAAAGCTTGAGCCAACAATCCATTCATAAGCGCCGCCAGACAATCTCCTCGCCGGCAAACAATAGCCGTCGCCAGATATAGCGGTCCTCGGCAATTTTTCTGCCCAAGCATCGTGCGCGAGAACGGAAAAAATACTCAGCTGCCCGCGCACGGGCCTTAGGGGTAGGCGGACACCCATACTTGCCGCTAAATTTTTACTCTCTAATGCTGCGGCAATAATCACTTTGCCGGCAATCATGATGGGCTCGTCTTGATGATTCAATAGTTGCCAACCTGCGCCTATCTGTTCTAGTCGACTCACGGAAGTATTCCAGCAACAGGTCAGCTGTGGGTGGGGCTTCAATGCATCATTTGTTGCTGCAGACAAGTTTAGTGATGCGCCACGTGGAAGCCAAATACCACTTTGTTGAATGCCGCATACCTGTTTGGCTTCATTGGCATTTAGTGCTTGCGCCATATCCACGCCCAGCTCCAAAGTCTTTAAGTACTCAGTTACTTCTTCTACCTTAAACACTTTATCTTTTTTTGTCGGCTGAAAGATGCCATGCTGATTCCAGGTCTTGCCCCAACGCGCTTCGGCCATTAAAAAAGCAATGCGCGTTAATCGCAATAGGCGTGGCGCACCACGACCGACATGCGGATGCGCAATAGCATATGCATGGCTAGAACAAGCGGAGGCAGGGTGGGGCGCAGCGTCAATAATACAAACCGTTTGACCGCGTGCTAGCAACTCATTTGCAATGGTTGCACCTGCAATGCCAGCCCCAATCACCACGATGTCATGGTGTTGGGGTGAGATCATTTAATGAAGATTTTTTGAAAAAGACTTCTTAAGTTTCTAGGGGTGCCTAGGCGTTTAAGCGCTTCTCAATTTTGCTGCGGGCTTCGATCAGCTCTTTAGGTAAACGCTCGCCCAAATGCTCAAATAATTCGGAATGTAGTTTGAGCTCATCCCTCCAATCATCAACCGCAACAGTAATGGCTTTCTCGAATTTTTCTACCGAGTAGTCAAGGCCATCCCAATGCATATCGGCATGTTCTGGGCAAATACCAAATACTGTTTCTGTACCTTTTGCAGTACCTTCAGCGCGGCCTAAGATCCAAGAAAGAACGCGCATATTTTCACCGAAACCAGGCCACACAAACTTACCACCCTCATCTTTGCGGAACCAGTTCACGCAATAGATTTTTGGCAATACTGCACCTTCAGCAGCAAGCTTGCTACCAATGTTGAGCCAGTGCTGGAAGTAATCGCTCATGTTGTAGCCAGCAAATGCAATCATGGCAAATGGATCACGGCGAACAACGCCAACTTGGCCAGTAATTGCAGCAGTAGTTTCAGAGCCCATCGTAGCGGCCATGTAAACGCCCTCAACCCAATCACGCGCCTCGCTTACCAAAGGCACAGTATTTGAGCGGCGACCACCAAACAAGAATGCATCAATCGCTACACCCTCTGGATCATCCCAGTTAGGATCTACTGCAGGGTTGTTTGTAGCGGCCACCGTGAAACGTGAATTTGGATGTGCGGCCTTACGTCCAGCGGCTCCATCAGCGGGAGTCCAATCTTTACCCTGCCAATCAATTAAATGCGCTGGAGGTGTTTCAGTTAAACCCTCCCACCAAACGTCACCGTCATCAGTTAAGCCGACGTTAGTAAAGATCACATCTTGATTTAATGAATCCAGGCAGTTCGGATTCGTTTGGCGATTGGTGCCTGGTGCGACACCAAAGTAACCAGACTCGGGATTAATCGCAAACAAGCGAGTTTTGCCAGTAACAGCATCTTTGCGCGGCTTGATCCAAGCAATGTCATCACCCACGGTCGTGACTTTCCAACCCTCAAATCCTTTTGGAGGAATCATCATTGAGAAGTTGGTTTTACCGCAAGCAGATGGGAAGGCAGCAGCAATATGGTATTTCTTGCCTTCAGGTGAAGTCACACCCAAGATCAACATGTGCTCAGCCAACCAACCTTGATCGCGACCCATATTCGATGCAATACGCAATGCGAAACATTTTTTACCTAATAAAGCATTGCCTCCGTAACCAGATCCGAAAGACCAAATTTCGCGAGTCTCTGGATAGTGAACGATATATTTGTTTTTATTATTTGGCCAGGCAACATCTTTTTCGCCAGCTGCAAGTGGCTTACCAACAGTATGGATACAAGGCACGAATTCGCCAGACGCACCCAATTGATCAATCACTGCTTTGCCCATACGGGTCATTAAGCGCATATTAATAGCAACATAAGGGCTGTCGGACAACTCAACACCAATGTGGGCGATTGGAGAGCCAATAGGGCCCATGGAGAACGGCACAACATACATCGTTCTACCGCGCATACAACCATCAAACAATGGCTTGAGAGTAGCGCGCATTTCGCCTGGCTCAACCCAATTATTGGTGGGGCCAGCATCTTCTTTTTTTGCAGAACAGATAAAGGTGCGGTCTTCAACACGTGCCACGTCGTCTGGGTCAGACAATGCTAGAAAAGAATTTTGGCGCTTAGCGGGATTGAGGCGTTTAAATACGCCCGCATTAACCAAAAGCTCACAAAATTGGTCGTATTCAGACTGTGAACCATCGCACCAGTGGATCTTGTCTGGCTTGGTTAAAGCCGCTACTTCTGCGACCCACTGAATTAATTTCTGATTTTTTACATAATCAGGTGCATTTGTTGTTGTGGTCATGAGATTCCCGTGAAAAAGTAGTAATTTTGATCGGACGATTTTAACATTTTTGACATATTTCTTGGTGTTACCCAACCAAGAGCAAACCCTCTATTTACCAATACAAAACTGGCTAAAAATTTTGCCTAAAAGGTCATCAGGAAGCAGTTTCCCAGTAATTTGCCCTAACTGATCTTGCGCTAAACGCAGTTCTTCTGCAAATAACTCTAGGGATATGTTGCCATCTGCAGCGAAATCCTGCGATTTCTCCAAATGGCTTGCAGCCCTATCTAGGCAATCTAAATGCCGTCGACGTGCCACAATAGCCCCCTCTTGAGAGCCACCCCAGCCCACTGACTCTAGGATTTTCTGCTTTAGCGCCTCAATCCCATCACCCGTTTTGGCCGAAATGAGCAGAGCATGATTCTTGCCGTGATTGACGCTTGAGCCGCCCAATAGGTCGGACTTATTGCTTACCTCTAAAACAGGGCATTTTGGTGGCAGCGCCTTTAATATTTGAGCCCTAAGCTCCAATGCACTTGCCATTTCTTCCCCATCTGGAGAACTGGGGTCTTGAAGAAACACCACTAGGTCAGCCGCACGAATTGCCTCCCAAGATCTTTCAATACCCTTCGCCTCAACCAGATCACTGGTATCGCGCAGTCCAGCCGTATCGATGATGTGCATGGGTACACCGTTGATAGTGATGCTCTCTTTAACCCGATCTCGCGTCGTCCCAGCGATTGGGGTCACAATTGCCACCTCTTCACCAGCAAGGCGGTTTAATAGAGAGCTTTTGCCCACATTGGGGGCCCCAGCCAAAACTAACTGGATGCCATCTCGCAAAATCTTGCCTTGTTTTGCGCCCTCCCTTAGTGCATGCAACTGACTCATAACCCTGGTTAGACGTTCACGGGCTTGGGCGTTCTCCAGAAACTCAATTTCTTCTTCAGGAAAATCTAGAGTGGACTCCACCAAAATTCGAAGCTGCGTAATTTCTTCAATCAAGCTATTAATGTCGCTTGAGAAAGCGCCCTGCAATGAGCGTGCCGCCCCGCGAACTGCAGCTTCACTTTGTGCGTCTATTAAATCCGCAATGGCCTCTGCTTGGGCCAAGTCAATTTTGTTATTGAGATATGCGCGTAGAGAAAATTCGCCCGGCTCAGCGATAACTAAGCCTTGATCATTTCCCAACTCAAGACATCGCTTCATCACCAACTCAAGGAGTTGTGGTCCACCATGGCATTGCAACTCCAAAACATCCTCACCGGTAAATGAGGCAGGGGCAGCAAAATAAATCGCAATGAGCTGGTCAATTATTGCGCCATCGCCATCGCGCAGGGTTAACAGATTTGCTTGGCGCGGCAACAGCGCCTTGTGAAACAAGGCCTTAGCCATCAGCAGGAGGTTGGGGCCACTAATACGAATCACGCCAACGCCAGCTTTGCCAGGCGCAGTAGCAATCGCAATGATGGGTAGCTTTCTAGTCATCATTGCGGGTACCCCTTATTCATCTCTAAACAGCTAAAACTTTATTTAGCTGGTTTTTTTCCAAACATTTGATTGATTTGCCACTGCTGGGCAATGGATAACAGGTTATTCACAACCCAGTACAAAACCAAGCCGGCAGGGAAGAAGAAGAACATGACCGAGAACACCAGTGGCATGTACATCATTACCTTCGCCTGGATTGGATCAGGTGGCGTTGGATTAAGTTTGGTTTGTACAAACATGGAGGCGGCCATAATGATCGGCAAAATGTAGTACGGATCTGGAATTGATAAGTCTTGAATCCACAAAACCCAAGGCGCGCCGCGCATTTCTACAGAGGAAAGTAGCACCCAATAAAGGGAGATAAACACAGGAATCTGAATCACAACAGGCAAACATCCGCCCAGAGGATTAATTTTTTCCTTGCGGTACATCTCCATCATTGCCTGATTCAGCTTTTGTGGCTCACCCTTATATTGCTCTTTCATTGCAAGCAATCGTGGCTGAACCTCTTTCATGCGCGCCATCGACTTGTAGCTTGCCGCAGACAGTGGGAAGAACACCAACTTAATCAAAATGGTCAGGAGAATAATTGACCAACCCCAGTTACCCACATAGGCGTGAATATTCTCTAGCAACCAAAAAATGGGTTTAGCAAGAATAGTGAGATAGCCATAGTCTTTTAGTAAAGCAAATCCTGGGGCAATGGTCTCCAAAACACTTTCTTCTTGTGGACCAACGAATAGTTTGGCCTTTTCAATCACAGTAGTTCCTGGAGCAACTACACCCAAGGGCGTTTGCATACCAATACGATACAAATTGCTATCAATGCGCCCCGCATAGATGTCGCGCGCAGCCTTGTCACCAGGGATCCATGCGCTTGCAAAGTAATGTTGCACCATGGCGATCCAAGCAGGATCTCCGGCCGGCACCTGTGTTGGAATGGTAATCTTGTTTTTATCAATGGCCGTGAATTCCAGCTTATTGAATTTTTCTTTTTCTGTGTAAGCGGCTGGGCCCGTAAATGTGCTCGCAGAGAATGCGCCACCAAATGGTCCAATTTTTTGCTCTTGGCTTGCATCACGAACTATTTCTGTATACAGGACTAACGGCGTTGCATTAGCGCTGCTTTGCGTAACGCGGTGCCCAACATCAACAACGTAACTGCCTGGACTTAAAATAAATGTCTTCTCCAGCTTTACGCCGTTGCGCTCACTAGCCAAAACTATAAAAGGTTTTCCAGATCCATCTTTGCCAGATTGGATCAACTTAAATGTGCTGGTGTGATTGGGTAGATCCGCATTACCCAAAGCAACTAAGCCAGAGCGCGCGAAATATTTATGAGTTGGTGCGTATTGAAATAGTTCAACTGGGGTTTTTTCTGCGGTCAGCTGCTTTGGTAACTTCGCATCAATAATATTGGCGCCATTGGCACTGATTTCTAAAATCAACACATCGTTTTGCAATACAAACTTCTCTGATGTTTCTATTGAACCGGCAGCGGTAGCAGGAATTTGATTTGGGGTTTGGGTGCCCGGATTCTGTATGGGCGAGGGGACATCCACCTTGCTTGCTTGGGTTTTATCGGCCGCCACAACACTGCTTGTAGTGCTTCCACCAAACATGGATGGTTTACCTTCATGCACCTGCCAGTTGTTGTACAGCATGAGGCCCGACATGGAGAAGACCGCCCAAAGAATTGTTTTTTTAAAGTCCATTTGCATTCACTTAATAATGATGAGATCTTGGTTTTACAGCGGGGTCGTGACCGCCTTGTGACCATGGGTTGCAGCGCAAAATACGCCACACCATCAGCCCAAAGCTTTTAAAAAATCCGTAACTGGCAAAACAATCGCAGGCGTACTGAGAGCAGGAGGGCACAAACTTGCAATGCATACCGATAAAGGGGCTGAGCGCTATTTGATAGAGCCTCACAAGCTTAATAGCCATCTTGTTAAAAAGGCGCACGTTAAATTAGCCCTGCAATCTGGGTTCGCAGAACTTCTTTTTCTTTTCTTCTGAGTCTGCCGCGGGTTTCGCGACCAATTGGTTTTTTCAGCTTAACCACAACATCGCTGTTGAGGTTTGTGGCTTGAGCACTTCGGACCATTTCACGGATCATCCGCTTTAATTGGTTGCGATCTACCGCACGCTTAGCTAATTTTTTAGCTACCGCGATGCCTAAATCTGGTTTCGCACTCAGATCCGAAGGTGCCAAATACAAACCCCAGTACAAGCTTGTCTTGGGGCGTGTTTTTAGTAACTCAGAAATCCTAGTGCTATTCAACTGCTAATTAAACAGCCAGACGTTTACGGCCTTTTGCGCGACGTGCATTTAAGACTGCGCGTCCACTCTTAGTTTTCATGCGAATACGAAATCCGTGAGTGCGTTTACGACGTGTTACTGAGGGTTGGTATGTTCTTTTCATGATTCATCCTGCAAAACCCAGTATTTTCCTTGTTGGATGACAAAAGGTCAACTGATATAGCGGAATATATAGGTATTTTTCTCTATTTAATGGCTTACTAATTAGTAAAGCTCTAATTTAAATGGGTTTTTTGGTTTTATACACAAGTTATCCACAGGTTTTCCACGATTTTCTAGCTTGTGGATAACTTTACGGGATCGCTACAATGGATCCTCCAAAAATATGAGTAACTTACAGAATCCCCCCACCTTGAATTCACCTAACCCACTGGGGTTTTGGGATGATGCCCTTGGCATACTAGCTCGCGAGCTCTCCCCCCAACAATTTAAAACTTGGATACAACCATTAAACCTGGTTTCTTATGATGAAAGTGAGCAATCACTTATTATAGGAGCACCAAATAGATTCAAACTTGATTGGACCAAGAAAACCTTTTCTGACCGCTTTCAAGAGATGGCGGACCAGTATTTTGGTCGCTCAATTACCTTAAATTTTGTACTGAATGTTGACGGTGCCACCACCCAACCTCCGGAAGTTAGCCCTCCACGCGAGAGGCTCGAGCCTCAAGAGGTGCTTGTTAGCCCTGATAGCACATCAACAGAGGAACAGTCTTTTGAAATTGAAGACCACTCCAAACTTAATCCAAACCTTACTTTTGAAACCTTTGTAACCGGTAAAGCCAACCAGCTGGCCAGAGCTGCATCCATTCAGGTTGCCCACAACCCAGGCACATCCTATAACCCCATGTTTTTGTATGGTGGGGTGGGGTTGGGTAAAACCCACTTAATTCACGCGATTGGCAATCACCTTTTAAAAGAAAAACCCAATGCGCGGATCCGCTATATCCATGCTGAGCAATATGTTTCGGATGTGGTTAGGGCTTACCAACAAAAGGCATTTGATCGTTTTAAACGCTACTACCACTCCTTAGACCTGTTATTGATTGACGATATTCAATTTTTTAGCGGCAAATCCAGGACTCAGGAGGAGTTTTTTTACGCCTTCGAGGCCCTCCTAAGCAATAAAGCTCAAGTCATTATTACGAGTGATACCTACCCCAAAGAGATGGCTGGTATCGATGATCGACTTATTTCACGGTTTGACTCTGGACTAACGGTGGCTATTGAGCCACCAGAGCTTGAGATGCGGGTCGCCATCTTAATGAAAAAAGCCTTAAGCGAGGGCATCCCCATGAGCGAGGATGTGGCCTTCTTTGTCGCCAAACACCTCCGCTCTAACGTAAGGGAGTTAGAGGGTGCATTGAGAAAGATTTTGGCGTTTGTGCGCTTTCATGGCAAGGAGGTCACGATTGATGTGGCTCGCATAGCCCTTAAAGACCTGCTTTCTATACAAAACCGTCAAATCTCAGTAGAAAATATTCAGAAGGCTGTGGCGGATTTTTACAGTATTAAGGTTGCTGATATGTACTCCAAAAAGCGCCCAGCAAACATTGCCCGCCCACGTCAAATTGCGATGTTTATGGCCAAAGAGTTAACCCAAAAAAGCCTGCCTGAGATTGGTGAGTTGTTTGGTGGTCGCGACCACACCACCGTTTTACATGCTGTTCGGAAGATTGGGGAGGAGCGTTCTCACGACGGTCAGTTGAACCATGAAATACACGTTATTGAGCAAACCTTGAAATCTTAGGTTTTTAGCCTGTGGATAAGGTTGTGGATAGCTCAATGGATAACTTTGGGGATAGCGTGTGGATAAATTGTGGAAAGCTTGCTGTTCATGCAAAAATAGGGTGTTGATAAAAAGTTATCCAATATTTATGCAGCGTTTATACAAAAGTTTTCCACAGGTTTTTTTGGTTTTAAAGGGTTGTTTTATATACAGTTTTTGACTTATCCACCGAAATAACGAGCCTTATTACTACTACTAATAAGATATATACAAGGATTTAAAAGCAATGCAACTCGTAAACACTTCACGTGATAGTTTGTTAAAACCGCTTCAGGTTGTTAGTGGCATTGTTGAACGTCGACATACCTTACCAATTTTGGCAAATCTGTTATTTAAAAAACAGGGCGACAAGGTGTCGTTCGTTTCTACCGATATTGAAATTCAAATTACCACCAATGCCAGTTTTGGGGTTGGTACAGAGGATGTCACCACTACAGTGGCTGCAAGAAAGTTGCTTGATATATTGCGAGCCCTGCCAGAGGGCCCGGTTGCGCTTAATCTTAAAGATAACAAAATGGTTGTGCAAAGTGGCAAAAGCCGCTTTTCTTTGCAAACACTATCAGCGGCAGAGTTTCCGGTAATGCAAAGTGTTGGTGAGGTTACTGCTAGCTGGAAGATGACGCAAAAGAGTTTTCGTCAGCTAGTTAGCCAGGTTCACTTTGCAATGGCCCAGCAAGACATTCGCTACTACCTCAATGGCATGTTATTGGTTGTGGAGGGTAAGCAAGTGATTGCTGTAGCTACAGATGGTCACCGCTTGGCTTATTCTCAAGTTGAGCTGGCAGAGGCTCCAGTGGGCTCAGGACAGAGACAGGAAATCATTATTCCGCGTAAAACGATTCTTGAGTGTCAGCACTTGCTTGAGGATTCTGATGAGATGTTGGAGATGAGTCTCACCTCAAATCAAGTGAAATTTACTTTTGGTGATATTGAGTTGATCTCAAAATTGGTTGAAGGAAAGTTTCCTGACTTCCAGAGGGTGATACCCAAGGGGCACAAAAACTCCTTGGTTGTTGGTCGTGATACTTTGCAATCCGCCTTACAGCGCGCAGCAATCTTAACTACTGACAAGTTTAAGGGTGTACGTTTTTCCCTGTCACCCAACCGAATTACTGTTCAGTCAACCAATGCTGAGCAAGAAGAGGCTCAGGAAGAAATTGAAACCGAATACAGTGGCGATGCTGTGGAAATTGGTTTCAACGTTAGCTACTTATTAGATGTTTTATCAAACTTGAAAAACGAAAAAATTCAAATTAGCTTAGGCGATGCCAATAGTAGTGCGGTAATTACGCTACCCGGCTCTGAAGACTTCAAGTATGTTGTGATGCCAATGCGTATTTAATTTAGAAAAAAATGACTGAAGAAAAAAAAGTAGTTGAGCAGTATGGTGCATCATCGATCCAAATCCTAGAAGGTCTCGAAGCTGTTCGTAAGCGTCCAGGCATGTATATCGGGGATACCTCCGATGGAACGGGTTTACATCATTTGGTTTTCGAGGTTTTAGATAACTCTATTGATGAGGCGTTGGCGGGCTACTGCTCTGAAATTACTGTCGTCATTCAAACGGATAACTCCATTTCCATTGTTGATAACGGACGCGGTGTTCCAACGGGAATTAAGTACGACGACAAGCATGAGCCAAAAAGAAGTGCGGCTGAGATTGTGATGACTGAGTTACATGCGGGTGGTAAGTTCGATCAAAATAGTTATAAAGTATCCGGCGGTTTGCATGGTGTAGGTGTTAGTTGTGTAAACGCACTCTCTAAGTGGTTAAAGCTCACTATTCGTCGTGATGGCAAAACCCATTACATGGAGTTTGCGCATGGAGTGATTCAGAACCGCAACATTGAGGAAGAGAATGGTGTTGTTGTTTCTCCAATCACGGTTACTGGTGATACGACCTTATCTGGTACTGAAGTCCACTTTTTGGCGGATGAAACCATTTTTGGGAACGTAGAGTTTCATTATGAGATTTTAGTAAAGCGCATCCGCGAGCTCTCGTTTTTAAACAACGGTGTGCATATTAAATTAATTGATCAGCGCTCAGGAAAAGAAGAGGACTTTGCCTTCTCGGGTGGCGTTAAAGGTTTTGTTGAGTACATCAATCAAACTAAGAATGTTTTACACCCCAATATTTTTTATGCTGAAGGTATTCGCCCATCAGATCTAGGTGGCAACATCACTGCTGAAGTATCAATGCAATGGAATGATAGTTTTAGTGAACAAGTGCTTTGTTTTACTAATAACATTCCTCAGCGTGATGGTGGCACTCACTTAACTGGCTTACGTGCAGCTATGACCCGCGTTATCAATAAATATATTGATGAGCACGAGGTGGCGAAAAAAGCAAAAGTAGAAATTTCTGGTGACGATATGCGCGAAGGCCTTGCCTGCGTTTTATCTGTCAAAGTCCCGGAGCCGAAATTCTCAAGTCAAACAAAAGATAAGCTGGTATCTAGTGAGGTTCGTGGGCCTGTAGAGGAAATTGTTGCTGAAGCATTGAGTGCGTATCTTCAAGAGCGCCCAGCTGACGCAAAAATCTTGTGTGGAAAAATTGTAGATGCTGCGCGCGCTCGCGAAGCGGCACGCAAAGCGCGTGATATGACGCGCCGCAAAGGCGTGTTGGATGGATTGGGTCTTCCTGGAAAACTGGCGGACTGCCAAGAGAAGGATCCCACCAAATCTGAATTGTTTATTGTCGAGGGAGACTCCGCGGGAGGCTCTGCTAAACAAGGTCGCGATCGTCGCTTCCAGGCAATTCTTCCACTTAAAGGAAAAATCTTAAACGTTGAGAAGGCCCGCTTTGACAAAATGTTGGCGAGCCAAGAGGTGGTTACTCTAATTACCGTCCTTGGTACTGGTATTGGTGCTGAAGAATATAAGGCTGACAAACTCCGCTACCACCGCATTATTATTATGACTGACGCGGACGTGGACGGTAGCCATATTCGCACTCTATTACTTACGTTTTTCTATAGACAGATGCCGGAGTTGATTGAACGCGGTCATATCTATATTGCTCAACCACCTTTGTATAAAGTGAAGTTTGGCAAGAATGAGCAATACATCAAAGATGATGCTGAGCTTAATCAACTCTTATTAAAGATCGCCCTCGAGTCAGCATCACTGCAAACCCCGACCGGGGAGATTATTGAGGGCGCCGCACTGGGCGAGCTTGCAAAGCACTACCAGGTGATCCAATCGATTGTTGATCGTTTATCACGCAACATTGACGAAGATGCTTTGCGTGCGATTGCTTCTGGTACACAACTTAATTTAGATACTGAAAAGTCTGCACAAGAATCTGCCGTGCGTTTGCGGGTTGCACTTGATGATGCCTTAAACCCTCTCGCCTTGCCCCCAGAAATTATTGTGCAGAAAGAGGAGCGCACAGAGCGCTTCAAACTGTTGTTGTCGCGTCGTATTCATGGAAACTTAAAGTTGTCTGCAATTAACTCAGACTTTGTTCATGGCGATGACTACCAAAGCCTGTCGAATGCTGCTGCAGTATTGTCTGGCAAAGTGTTGCCGGGATCAAAAGTTCGTCGTGGTGATCCAGACAAAAATCAAAAAGAACAATCTGTTCAGGATTTCAGGGCTGCTTTTGCTTGGTTGCTTTCTGAGGCTGAGCGCGTTCTCAGTCGTCAGCGATACAAAGGTCTTGGTGAGATGAACCCGTCACAATTGTGGGAAACCACCATGGATGCTGGATCGCGAACTTTACTTCAGGTAAAAATTGAAGACGCCATTACTGCAGACCAAGTCTTTACCACCTTAATGGGTGATGAGGTTGAGCCACGTCGCGCCTTTATTGAGAAAAATGCTTTAATTGCCCGCAACCTTGATGTGTGATCCCAAATGAGTAAAAAGAAATCAGCACCACCAAAAATTGATCGATCACGTATTGTTGTGAAGTCCTCCCCCATTCATGGGAAAGGCGTCTTTGTTGCGAAACCCATTAAAAAGGGTGAGGCAATTATTGAGTATAAGGGTGAGCGTATTAGCTGGAAATTGGCGGAGAAGCGCCACCCCCATGACCCAAAAGATCCAAACCACACCTTTTATTTTTCGCTAGAAGATGGCCGTTGTATTGATGCCAAGTACGGCGGTAATGCTGCGCGCTGGATTAACCACTCCTGTAAGCCTAGCTGTGAAACTCGTGAAGACAAGTTTAACGGTGCCCCCCGAGTTTTTGTTTATGCCAAGCGCGATCTTAAGGTGGATGAGGAGTTGTTTTATGACTACTCCCTTGGTGTTGAAGGTCGCATTACCAAGCAGATGAAAAAAGATTATGAGTGCCGCTGTGGCGCTAAAAAATGTAGAGGCACCATGCTGTCTCTCGAAAAATAATTTATCTTTTCACCATGCTGTTCGTCACCATTCAAGATTTAGAGGCCGCTATTAATTATTGGCGTAGCCAATCTCCAGCTTCAGGCGAGGAGTTACATTTGTGTGCAGAGGCGGCTGCATTGGCGAAACCCTATGCCTTGATGATTGTTCAAGGCTCACAAAGAGTTCCTATGGACGTCTTGGATGAAACCTCTAAATCTGCCATCCAAGCCTACCTAAAAAATATCAAGGCAATTTAATAAGCACCCTTTCTTTTAGGGTTATCGCTATATTAGTGGGGACCTTCTTAGGGTATTCTCAAACTCTTACCCATCGAAGGGTTTGAGGATTTTAGATTGCAAGAAACAATATTAAAAACAATTGGTCTTGGAAAAACGTTCAAAGGTTTTTCTGCGGTAAGCGACGTCAATTTAGATGTTGCCCGGGGAAGTATTCATGCTTTGATTGGTCCTAATGGAGCAGGCAAAACAACTTGCTTTAACCTCCTTACAAAATTTTTAGAGCCCTCTAGTGGCCAGATTTTGTTTAATGGTCTCGATATCACCAAAGAGAAGCCGGCCCAAATTGCGCGGCGCGGCGTAGTCCGTTCATTCCAAATTTCTGCTGTTTTTCCGCACCTAAGTGTTCTCGAAAATGTTCGTGTTGCACTGCAGCGAGGTTTAGGCACAGAGTTCCATTTTTGGAAATCTGGTGATTCACTCCATGTGCTTAATGAGCGCGCTGAAGAGCTTTTATGTGAGGTTGGCTTGGCTGACTTTGCCCATGAAGAAACCCTAAATTTGGCTTACGGTCGCAAAAGAGCGCTTGAAATTGCCACCACTATGGCCATGGAGCCCGAGTTGATGTTGTTGGATGAGCCGACCCAGGGTATGGGACATGAGGATGTGGAGCGCGTCACAGAGCTTATTGATCGGGTTGCTAAAGGCCGAACCATTTTGATGGTGGAACACAATATGAAGGTGGTGTCTTCCATTGCCGACAGGATCACCGTTCTACAGCGGGGCTCGATTTTGGCCGAGGGCTCTTATAAGGAGGTTTCAAGCAACCCTCTGGTGGTTGAGGCTTATATGGGTAGCCATGGGGGTGACACCATATGAGCAACATGGCGCTGGTGGTGAAGAATCTAGAGTCTTGGTATGGGGAGTCCCACATTCTTCATGGTGTTAATTTTGCCGTCCGTGACGGCGAGGTGGTAACTCTCTTGGGCCGTAATGGCGCAGGTCGCAGCACCATCCTAAAAACCATTTTGGGCTTAACCAGCAAGAGAGCTGGTTCGGTTGAGGTTTATGGCAACCAAACCATTGCTATGCCAACTTACAAAATTGCTCGCCTGGGTGTTGGTTTTTGCCCCGAAGAGCGGGGCATTTTTGCAAGTTTAAGCGCGGAAGAGAATTTATTGCTGTTGCCGGAGATCGCTCCTGGCGGCATGGGTTTAGATGAGATTTATGAGATGTTCCCCAACCTCTATGAGAGGCGTAACAGCCCTGGCACGCGCCTATCTGGCGGTGAACAGCAAATGCTGGCTATGGCGCGCATTCTTAGGACGGGCGCAAAACTGCTATTACTTGATGAAATTACTGAAGGCTTAGCGCCAGTTATTGTTCAGAAATTGGGCGAGGTGGTTACCAGTCTGCGCAATAAGGGCTTCACCATTGTGTTGGTGGAGCAAAACTTCCGTTTTGCTGCGCCTTTGGCAGATCGGCATTATGTGGTTGAACACGGTAACGTAGTTGAGGTGGTGAATCAAAACGAGCTTACTGAAAAGGCGAGCTTGTTAAACGAGTATCTTGGTGTTTAGTGGTTATTCATAGGAGACAAAAATGAAGTTAAAGCAAATTACCGCCGGTCTGGTGGCGGCAACCCTGTTTGGTTCTAACCCAGCATTTGCGCAAGCATCAAAAGCTAGTGGAGATGTTATTAAGATTGGCGTCTTAACAGACCTGTCTTCAACTTACTCTGATTTGGCGGGTCCTGGCGCTGTTATTGCAGCCAAGATGGCGGTTGCTGATTTCTCTAAGGACGGCACAGTGCTTGGGAAAAAAATTGAATTAGTTAGCGCCGATCATCAAAACAAAGCAGACATTGCAGCAAATAAAGCGCGCGAATGGTATGACAAGGACGGCGTAGATGTGATTGTCGAGTTGGTCTCAACCAACGTTGCCTTGGCCGTCATGGAAGTGGCAGAGCAAAAAAATAAAATTACCTTAGTTTCTGGCGCCGCTTCTTTGCCAATTACCAATGAGAAATGTACCGCTAACAACGTACATTGGACATACGACACTTATGCACTTTCAAATGGTACGGGTAAGGCGGTTGTTAAACAGGGTAAAAAGAACTGGTACTTCATTACTGCTGACTATGCGTTTGGTGCGGCTTTAGAAAAAGATGCCACCAATGTTGTCACGGCCAATGGTGGAAAGGTATTGGGCACAAGCAAGCACCCATTCCCGAATAGCGATTTTTCTTCTTATCTCCTGAAGGCTCAAGCTAGCGGTGCTGATGTTGTAGCTCTGGCAAACGCAGGTCAAGATACCATCAACTCTGTTAAACAAGCCTCTGAGTTTGGCATCAATAAAAAGCAAACCGTCGTTCCTTTGCTTATGTTTATTTCCGATGTTCACTCCTTGGGCTTGAATGCTGCGCAAGGCATGTACTTAACCGAAGGTTTCTATTGGGATAAAGATGACAAGACGCGCGCATTCTCTAAGCGCTTCATCTTGCAACACAAGCGTATGCCTACTAGTGTTCAGGCCGGCGTTTATTCATCTGTTCTTGCTTACTTGACTGCGGTTCAAAAGGCGGGCACTGATGATACTCAAGCGGTCATGAAGGCTCTCAAATCTACCAACATTGATGATGGCCTGTTCAAAGGAAAAATCCGTGCCGATGGTAAGTTTGAACACGATATGTATTTGTTGGAGGTGAAGAAGCCCGCCGACTCCAAGAGCCCATGGGATTACTACAACGTTAAAGCGGTGATTCCTGCTGCTGAGGCAACACAACCACTTTCATTGTCACGATGCAAGTTGGTTACCAATAAGTAATTTAATTAAGCATGTTTGAACTTTTTGGAATTACCCCACAAGGGCTGGTTGCTCAGCTCTTGGTGGGGCTTATTAATGGCTCCTTCTACGCCATATTGAGTTTGGGTTTGGCTATTATTTTTGGCCTACTCAACATCATTAATTTTTCGCACGGCGCCCAATACACTATGGGTGCCTTTGTTGCGTGGATTGGTTTAACTCAAGTTGGGCAATGGTTTGGTTTTCCTGAATTCTCTATTAATTATTGGTTTGCATTAATTCTAGTGCCGTTGGTTATGGCGGGTTTTGGTTTGATTTTGGAGCGAACCATGCTTCGTCGCCTCTATCACCTAGACCATCTGTATGGCCTATTGTTGACCTTTGGTTTGGCTTTAATTATTGAAGGCATGTTCCGACATTGGTATGGAATTTCTGGTGAAAGCTATCCTGCCCCTGAAATATTGCAGGGTGCTATTCCCCTAGAATCTATCGGCATTATTTTGCCTAAGTATCGTTTGTGGGTGGTTATAGTTTCGTTAGTGGTTTGCTTCACGACTTGGTATGTGATTGAGAGAACTAAGTTGGGCGCTTATCTTCGCGCCGGTACCGAAAATCCAAAACTATTGCAGGCGTTTGGTATTAACGTTCCCCTGATGATTTCTTTGGCTTACGCTTATGGCGTCGGTCTTGCTGGTTTTGCTGGCGTTTTAGCGGCACCTATATTTCAGGTGAATCCATTGATGGGTTCGAATTTAATCATTGTGGTTTTTGCTGTGGTGGTCATTGGTGGAATGGGTTCCATCATGGGTTCCATTTTGACTGGTCTCGCTTTAGGTTTGATTGAGGGTTTAACCAAAGTCTTTTATCCAGAGGCATCTGGTGTGGTTATTTTTGTGATTATGGCAATCGTATTACTCATTCGTCCTGCTGGACTATTCGGCCGGGAGAAATAAGCGTGAGCTCAAAAACGAAATTAATTTACGGCATCTTGGTTTTAATTGGCCTGCTTTTGCCCTTTCAGGACTTTATCTATTTAGTGTTTGCGATGAAGGTCTTGTGCTTCGCCCTCTTTGCTTGCGCCTTTAATTTGTTGCTGGGTTTTACTGGCCTGCTGTCGTTTGGTCATGCTGCATTCTTTGGTACCTCAGCCTACATTACTGCGTATCTCTGCAAAGAGGCTGGACTATCACCCGAGCTGGGAATTGTATTGGGCGTTTTGGGCTCGGCGGTATTGGGTCTTCTTATCGGGTCTCTTGCAATTCGTCGGCAAGGTATTTATTTTGCAATGGTGACATTAGCCCTCTCGCAAATGGTTTACTTCTTGGCCGTTCAACTTCCATTTACTGGAGGCGAGGATGGTATTCAGGGTGTGCCTCGCGGAATGTTGTTTGGTCTCATTGATCTAAAAGATGATGTGAGTATGTATTACTTTGTGCTGGCCGTTTTCTTGATTGGCTTCGCCTTGATTGTCCGTACAGTTCACTCCCCGTTTGGCCAAGTCTTAAAAGCCATTCGTGAAAATGAGCCGCGCGCAATCTCTCTTGGTTACGATGTTGATCGTTTTAAATTAATTTCCTTTGTGCTTTCAGCGGCCCTCGCTGGTCTGGCCGGGTCTTTAAAAACTTTGGTTTTTCAGTTAGCAACGTTGACCGATGTTCATTGGCATATGTCCGGCGAAGTAGTTTTGATGACTTTGCTTGGAGGTATGGGAACTATTCTTGGGCCAGTGGTGGGTGCTGGCATCGTGGTTGGCTTACAAAATTATTTGGCCAATATTGGCTCCTGGAGCACGATTGCTACCGGATTCATTTTTGTAATTTGCGTTTTGGCATTTCGTCGCGGGGTTGTTGGCGAAATTACCCATTTCTTTAAGGGCAAGAATTAGTTGAGGTTTGCCCCTTAACTGGTTTTAGTGCGGCGCTTCGGCGCCGTACGCATTTGTGGATTTGCCTTATTTCGACCCGTGTTGGCCGCCCCTACCTATATTTTATTTTGTAAATTATCAATTAAATCAATAACTTACAATATTAATTGGTAATATCTTGGTTTAATACGCACATTTGTTTCACGTGAAACCTACAAAATGCTATGATCATCGCCCTATCAGAGGCAAATCATGCGCTATTCAAAGAACTTCGATGTCATTGTGGTTGGCGGCGGTCACGCCGGAACTGAGGCTGCGCTTGCGGCGGCACGAATGGGGTGCGATACCCTCCTGATTACCCATAGCATTGAGAATTTGGGTGCCATGAGCTGTAACCCCTCAATTGGGGGCATAGGCAAAGGCCATTTGGTTAAAGAGATTGATGCCATGGGTGGTGCGATGGCAGCAGCCACCGATGAAGCGGGTATTCAGTTTCGGATTCTGAACTCAAGCAAGGGGCCGGCAGTTCGTGCGACTCGCGCCCAGGGTGATCGGGTTCTATATAAGGCGGCCATTCGCCGTCGCCTAGAAAATCAAGAAAACCTCACCCTGTTTCAGGCGGCCGTAGATGATTTATTGGTTCAAGGGGATGAGGTTCAGGGTGTAGTTACCCAAATGGGTCTGAAGTTTATGGCCAAGAAGGTGGTGCTAACAGCTGGCACCTTCTTGGATGGAAAGATTCATGTGGGCTTAAATAACTATGCCGGTGGTCGGGCTGGTGATCCTGCATCGGTTTCCTTGTCGGCCAGATTGAAAGAGCTCAAGCTGCCCCAGGGTAGATTAAAAACAGGTACTCCGCCACGGATAGATGGTCGAACCATTGATTTCTCTGTGATGCTAGAGCAGCCAGGGGATTTGGACCCTGTGCCTGTTTTCTCCTATTTGGGTAGGCCAGAGCAGCATCCCAAGCAGGTACCCTGCTGGATTTCTCATACTAATGAGCAGACACACGACATTATCCGGGGTGGTTTAGATCGCTCCCCTATGTATACCGGTGTGATTGAGGGTGTTGGCCCTCGCTACTGCCCCTCAATTGAAGACAAAATCCATCGTTTTGCCTCCAGAAATAGCCACCAAATCTTTTTGGAGCCAGAGGGGCTAACGACAAACGAGTTTTATCCGAATGGCATCTCCACCAGCCTTCCTTTTGATGTTCAGTGGAATTTGGTGCGAAGCATCCGGGGCTTGGAGTCCGCCGTGATTGTGCGTCCCGGCTATGCAATTGAATACGATTTCTTTGATCCACGCCATTTGCGACATAGCTTAGAAACTAGGGCAATTGCGGGTCTCTACTTTGCGGGCCAGATTAATGGCACTACAGGCTATGAAGAGGCTGCTGCCCAAGGTATGTTGGCCGGCATTAATGCGGGCTTAGCTGCGCAGGGAAAAGAACCTTGGCTACCTAAGCGTAGCGAATCGTATATTGGCGTTCTAGTGGATGACCTCATTACTTTAGGCGTCCAAGAGCCCTACCGCATGTTTACTAGTCGCGCAGAATATCGTTTGAGCTTGCGTGAAGACAATGCAGATATGCGCTTAACGACGATCGGCCGCGAAATTGGGTTGGTTGATGATTATCGCTGGACTGCATTTTGCAGGAAACAAGAGGCTGTTTCACGTGAAACATCACGCTTGCAAGAAATTTGGATTGGACCAAAGCATGATTCAGCCAAAGCAGTGTCTGAGCTTTTGGGCCAAGATTTATCCCATGAATGCAGTTTGGCTGATCTATTGAGGCGCCCTGGCATTACTTACGAGGCGATTACCGGTCTTTCAGAGGGTTTATGGTCCCCTGGAACCTTAGATGATGACTTGGGTTTAGCCCAACAAATCAGTGATCAGGTTGAGATTTCCATTAAATATCAGGGTTATATAGATAGGCAGGCGGTTGAGATTGCTCGCCAAGAGCACAATGAAACCTTCCCTTTGCCAGAGTGGTTGGATTACACCCAAGTTGTCGGCTTATCTAAAGAGGTGCAACAAAAGCTGAATTTGCACAAGCCGGGTACTTTGGGCCAGGCCGGCAGAATCTCTGGGGTCACGCCTGCGGCGCTATCTTTATTGTTGGTGCACCTTAAAAAAGGTTTGGGCCGCACCCAAGAAGAAACCCATGAGTAATGGGTTGGTTTCCCTGGGAATTGAGGATTTAGGATTAAATCTAAGTCCGGAAAATATCGTTAATTTAGAACTATTTTTACAGGAAATGGGCCGCTGGAATCGGGTGCACAATTTGACTGCAATTGAGGGCGAGCAAAACTCAGTTCGTCTCCATCTTATTGATTCTATTACAGTTTTACCGATTATGCGCCAATTTTTGACCTGCCCCAGCCCCAGCGTTGCTGACCTCGGCTCGGGTGGCGGTTTGCCGGCGATTCCCATTGCAATTTTGCAGCCCGACTGGCATTTAACCTTGATTGAGGCTATCCGCAAAAAAACGGCTTTTCTGCAGCATGTTCGCGGTAAGTTGGGCTTAAAGAATATTCAGGTGTTAAGTGAGCGTGTTGAGATGGTTGCGAAAAACCAGCCCGGTCAATTCGATGCGGTGATCTCAAGGGCATTTACTAATCTTGCCCATTTTTTGGAATTGTCGCTACCCCTACTCAAGCCCAAAGGCCTGGTATTTGCTATGAAGGCTAGGCGCGCAGATGAAGAGTTGCAGGATGTTTGTATGGATCACTGGCAGTTGGTGGCAGATGAGCCCTTGCGGATCCCGAATTTAGAGGTAGAGCGCCGGCTTTTAGTCTTATCCCCCATGAGAAAATTACCCCTTTAAAGCACGACCTTTTTAAGAAAAAACTATGGCCAAAATATTTTGTATTGCTAATCAAAAAGGTGGGGTGGGTAAAACAACTACGGCCGTCAATTTGGCGGCTGGTTTGGCTGGACATCAACAGCGTGTTTTATTGGTCGACTTGGACCCGCAAGGTAACGCAACAATGGGGTCGGGAATTGAGAAATCGGACCTGAGTAACACTGTTTACCAGGTCCTCATTGGTCTTGCATCAGTGAAAGAGTCCGCCGTTCCTTGCGAAAGCTCTGGTTATGATGTGTTGCCAGCAAACCGGGATTTAGCGGGCGCAGAAATTGAGTTGGTCGATTTGGATTCACGCGAGCAAAGATTAAAGGATGCGCTTGCTGTTGTTGCCAATGACTATGATTTTATTTTGATTGACTGCCCTCCTGCACTATCCCTATTAACCTTGAATGGACTGTGTGCAGCCAATGGCGTGATCGTTCCAATGCAGTGTGAATATTTTGCGCTGGAAGGTTTGTCAGATTTAGTAAACACCATTAAGCAGGTGCATGCCAATTTAAATCCAGACCTAGTGATCATTGGTTTGTTGCGTGTAATGTTTGACCCGCGCATGACATTGCAACAACAAGTTTCTGATCAATTGCTGGAGCACTTTGGCGACAAAGTATTTAAGAGCATTATCCCCCGCAATGTCCGCCTGGCTGAAGCCCCGTCCTATGGGCTTCCTGGGGTGGCGTTCGATAGATCGTCGCGTGGTGCAAAGGCTTATTTAGAGTTTGGCGCTGAAATGATTGAGCGCATTGCGCAAATGTAACACCTAGGAATAATTAATATTATGGTTGCAATAAAGAAAAAAGGCTTAGGTCGCGGGCTTGAGGCGTTGCTTGGCGACAAGGCGCAAAAAGAAACCACGGCAGAAATTAATCGTTTGCCATTAACTGCATTGCAGGCCGGCAAGTATCAGCCGCGTCAAAAAATGGAAGCGGGTGCATTACAAGAGTTGGCTGAAAGTATTCGAGAGCAGGGCGTAATGCAACCATTGCTAGTGCGTTTGGTTGCTGCTGGTAAATACGAAATTATTGCGGGCGAACGACGCTTTCGTGCGGCAACCCTAGCCGGCCTAAAAGAGGTGCCAGTTTTAGTTTCTGGTGCCGACGATCAAGCTGCTGCAGCAATGGCTCTGGTTGAGAACATGCAGCGTGAAGATCTCAATCCGTTGGAAGAGTCGCAGGGTCTGGCAAGGCTGATTGAGGAGTTTGGTTTTACTCATGAGCAAGCTGCAAAAGCGGTTGGCAAATCACGCAGTGCCATTAGCAATTTGCTGCGTTTAGGCCAGTTGGCAAAACCAGTACAAGCCATGCTTTTAGCAGGCGATATTGATATGGGCCATGCCCGTGCGCTTCTCCCCCTGCCTGGGGCAAGTCAGGTGGCTTTGGCGCAAAGAATTGCTGCACAAGGCCTTTCGGTTAGAGAGGCCGAAAGAATGTCTACCGCCTTGGCGCGTGCTGGAGGGCAAATTGGGGATAAAAAAGCCAAAACCAATGCAGAGGCCGGCGCCCCAAGTTGCGACCCCGATATGCGCCGGTTAACCCAAGAAATCGCTGATTTGATTGGTCTAAACGCTGAATTTAAGTTTAAGGGTAAAGGCGGTGAGCTCAGAATCCGCTTTAGTCAATTTGACGAGCTGGACTCTCTGTTGAAAAAGTTGGGTGTTGAGGCTTAAATCATTGCTAAAAATGACTCCAAAACATTTGACCTATTGCAGTGCACACATTAAACTCACGGGGCTAAATTGATTCCTCAAAAAAATCAATTTTCCAAGGTAAGTGACTGGGATGAGCCCGAAGAAGAGGTGTATCGGGTACTCAGCAAGGAGGAGATGGCGATATTGCAAAAAAGCAATTCCCCGACCCACCCACTGTTATCTCCTTGGAAAATTTTGGCTGCACAAGTGGCTGTTACTGTGCTTAGCATGGTAGTTTGGGCAGTTTTTGGGGAGCCGGTACGGGTAAGCCTTTATACTCAGTCGGCCTTTTTAGGTGGTTTAATTAGCGTCTTGCCTTCAGCCTTATTTTTAACCCGGCTGGAATTGGCAAAAAAAACGCAAATATTGAGCCCGGGAAATTATCTGGCAGCATTGGTTTCTGGCGAATTTATCAAAATTGCCGTGACTTTGATGCTGTTTGTAGGGATTGCGTATTTAGTCCCAGACGTACTTTGGGTCCCATTATTGGTGACTTATGTACTTGCCTTAAAGTGTGTGTGGCTGGCGTGGTTGTGACGCTAACGGTAATAGTAATAAATGAGATTGAACCAAAGGACTAGTTAAGAGATGTCTAGCGAAGTAAACCAAGCCCACGCGGCAGCCGAGCAAATGACGCCAACAGCGTACATTTCTGAGCATTTGCAAAACCTCACCAGCACTGGTGAGCATCAAGCTTCCATTATTGATTTCAGCATCATCAACTTAGATACAATTTTTTGGGCGTCCTTAATGGGCCTTTTGACTGTATTTATTCTATTGATCGCCGCGCGTCGTGCAACTCCAGGCGTTCCTGGTCGTTTCCAGTGTTTTGTGGAAATGATTGTGGAAATGGCTGATACACAAGCCAAGAGCATTGTTCATGGGGATCGTAGCTATATTGCCCCGCTCGCCTTGTTTGTATTCTTTTGGATCATTCTTCTCAATACATTAGATTTGGTGCCTGTGGATTGGGTCTTAGGCGTAAATCATTTCATCGAGAGTTTTGGTGTTCATGTGCCACATCACAAGCTGGTGCCGACAACCGACCTCAATGCCACTATGGGCATGTCCATGTCTGTTCTGCTGCTAGTGTTCTTTTATAGCTTCAAAGTCAAAGGTTTCGGCGGCTTCTTACATGAACTCATTTCCGCACCATTCGGCGCGAAGTGGTACTTGGCCCCCTTTAACCTTGCTTTGAACATCATCGAATATCTTGCAAAAGGTGTTTCATTAGGAATGCGGCTATTCGGCAATATGTATGCCGGCGAGCTAGTTTTCTTGTTGATCGCATTGCTAGGTAGTGTGTGGACATTTAATTTAGATTTATCCCTGTTCGGATTGGTGGGCCATGTTATTGCTGGATCAGCTTGGGCCATCTTCCACATTTTGGTTATTTTGTTGCAAGCCTTTATTTTCATGAT
>CANFWB010000011.1 GCA_947450605.1 Burkholderiaceae bacterium | reverse complement strand
GCGCAACATTCCCTTACCCAATTTACGCAAAGTGGGCCGAAGCATTTAAGGCTAAAACTGGCTCAAACTTGAACTACCAGTCAATTGGTTCTTCAGGTGGTATTAAGCAAATCAAAGCGAAGACTGTTGATTTCGGTGCAACTGATAATCCAGTGAAGTTTGAAGAATTAGAAAAAGATGGCATGGTTCAATTCCCAGCCATTATTGGCGGTGTTGTTCCAGTGATTAACGTTGATGGTGTTAAGCCAGGCGAGATCAAATTAGATGGCCCAACATTAGCTGACATTTTCCAGGGTGTTATTTCTGATTGGGGTGATAAGCGCATTGCCATCATGAATCCAGGCGTGAAGATTCCTTCTGGCCCCATTACTGTTGTTCACCGTGCCGATGGTTCTGGCACAACGGCAATTTTCACTGATTACTTAGCAAAAACCAGTACTCTCTGGAAGGATGCTGTTGGTGCGGGTGCTGCTGTTAAATGGCCTGCTGCCTCATCTGTTGGCGGCAAGGGTAATGAAGGTGTTGCTGCAAACGTGACTCGCGTCAAGAATTCAGTTGGTTACGTTGAATATGCTTACGCCAAGAAAAACAAAATGACTTTTATCTCCTTAAAAAATAAGGCTGGTAATTTTGTTGCTCCTGATGATTTGACATTCGCAGCTGCTGCAGCTGGCACCGATTGGGCAAAAATTCCAGGTATGGGCACATTCATTACTGATGCTGCAGGTGCTAAATCATGGCCAATCACTGGCGCTTCTTTCATCCTCTTGTACAAGAATCCTGAGAACAAAGCGAATGCTGCTGAAGTCATCAAGTTCTTTGATTTTGCTTTCAAGGATGGCAAGAAAATGGCTGAAGAGTTGGATTACGTTCCAATGCCTGACGCAACAACTGACTTCATCCGTAAGAATGTATTTTCTAAGGTTGTTACTAAGTAAGGTTTGATGATTAAGTTTTCTTAATCATCGCTAAACAACAGCTCCACCAAAAGTGGGGCTGTTTCATCATTTAAATAAGCACAATTTATGATTGAATCGACCCAGTCTCACTCAGCACCGACGCCACAGGCGCTTCGCATCGCTAAGTTGCAGCGTATTCAAGATTTCCTTTTTCACGGCATTACTCAATTTTTTGCTTTGTCCGTGTTAATTGCCTTGCTTGGCATTATGGCTTCTCTGGTTAGCAATGCATGGCCCGCCTTGAGCACTTTTGGTATAGGCTTTTTCTTTACCCAAGAGTGGGACATTATTAATGGTGAGTTTGGTGGTTTGATTGCTATATACGGCACATTAATAACCTCTTTAATTGCCTTGCTGATTGCCGTTCCGTTGAGCTTTGGTATCGCCGTATTTCTAACAGAGTTATGCCCAGGCCCTCTGCGCAGACCCTTAGGTACTGCAGTTGAGCTGCTTGCAGCTGTGCCATCTATTATTTACGGTATGTTTGGCCTGTTTATTTTTGCCCCTCTATTTGCTGAATATATTCAACCGGCTCTTGCTGGGACCCTTGGGCAAGTCCCTGGATTGGGTATTTTGTTCTCAGGCGCATTCAATGGCATCGGTGTTTTGTGTGCTGGCCTGATTTTAGCGATGATGATTCTCCCTTTTATCGCCTCTGTAATGCGCGATGTATTTGAGATTGTTCCTCCAGTGCTGAAAGAGTCAGCCTATGGTATCGGCTGCACTACCTGGGAAGTTGTTAAGAATGTGGTGCTGCCCTATACAAAGGCTGGTGTAATTGGTGGTGTGATGCTTGGTTTAGGTAGGGCGCTTGGCGAAACAATGGCCGTAACTTTTGTTATTGGTAATGCACATCGCCTATCCCCATCTTTATTTGCGCCAGGAACCTCAATTGCCTCGACCTTGGCAAATGAGTTTGGTGAGGCTGAAGCTGGTAACCATCTCTCCTCTTTATTTGCATTGGGTCTGGCGCTCTTCATTATTACCTTCGTAGTATTGGCATTTGCTAAATGGATGCTTAATAACATGGAGAAGAAGCAGGGCTTAAAAACATGAACGATATTTCAAACATTGATCCAGGTGTTTTTGCAAAACGCAAGCGTGCCAACAAAATTGGCTTAGCCTTATCCATGGGTGCCATGGCCTTAGGCATGGTCTTCCTACTTTGGATTTTGAGTGTACTGGTGTTTAAAGGTTTTTCGGCCTTGGATATCACCTTGTTTACTCAAAGCACTCCAGCCCCCGGCTCCGAGGGTGGTGGGCTTGCTAACGCCATTGTAGGTAGCCTTATGTTGGTCGGCTGCTGTACGCTGATTAGCACCCCAATTGGCGTATTGGCTGGCCTGTATCTCTCTGAGTATGGCGACCGAAGTCGTATCGCTTCTGTAACTCGCTTCGTTACCGACATTATGCTGTCAGCCCCATCCATCGTGATTGGCTTGTTTGTGTATGCCTTTGTGGTTGCTCAGGTCCGCCATTTCTCTGGCTGGGCTGGAACTATTGCCTTGGCATTGATTGCTATCCCAGTAGTTGTTCGTACGACTGAGAATATGCTGCGCCTGGTTCCCGGTAGTTTGCGAGAGGCTGCTTATGCTTTAGGTACACCTAAGTGGAAAGTGGCCTTTATGATCACCTTGAGGGCTGCGCAAAGCGGTGTAATGACTGGTATTTTGCTGGCCTTAGCTCGCGTTAGTGGCGAAACAGCGCCATTACTATTTACAGCCTTGAATAATCAGTTCTTCTCTACGAATATGAATGCTCCAATGGCTAATTTGCCGGTGGTGATCTTCCAATTTGCTATGAGCCCATATGACAACTGGGTTGAACTTGCATGGGGAGGAGCCTTATTAATCACCTTCGCAGTGCTTGGATTAAATATCTTGGCTCGTGTAGTCTTCCGCGAAAAGGTTCAGGGATGATGAGCAATATGAAAACAATGTTTGACTTAAATCAGATTGATAGTCAAGGAGTCGGAATGAATATGAATACAAATCAACAAACACCAGCAATAGTCAAGAATGCTCTTGAAGTACGCAATCTGAACTTTTTTTATGGATCTTTTCAGGGTCTAAAGGATATCAATTTAGATATCGAAGAGGGTAAAGTAACCGCATTTATTGGGCCATCAGGTTGTGGTAAATCGACTTTGCTCAGAACCTTAAATCGCATGTATGACCTCTATCCAGGTCAACGTGCTGAAGGTGAGATTAATTTCTATGGCCAGAATATCTTGGAGCCTGGACAGGATCTCAATTTACTGCGCTCACGGATTGGTATGGTTTTTCAGAAACCAACGCCATTCCCTATGTCTATTTATGAAAACATTGCCTTTGGCGTGCGTTTATACGAGCGACTTTCCCGTTCAGAAATGGATGAGCGCGTTGAGTGGGCTTTGAATAAGGCGGCACTTTGGAATGAAGCTAAAGATAAGCTGAATCAGAGTGGTTTATCCCTATCTGGCGGTCAGCAACAGCGTTTGTGTATTGCTCGTGGTGTTGCAGTAAAGCCCTCCGTGATTTTGTTGGATGAGCCTACCTCTGCATTGGATCCAATCTCAACCGGTAAAATTGAAGAGTTGATCAATGAACTCAAGCATGAGTACACCATTGCTATCGTGACCCACAATATGCAACAAGCAGCTCGCGTATCCGACTACACTGCCTATATGTATCTTGGAAGCTTGATTGAATATGGCAAGACAGATGAAATCTTCATCAAGCCTAAGCGTAAAGAAACAGAAGATTACATTACCGGTCGTTTCGGTTAATTGGAGAAATAAATGCCAGATAAGCACCTTTCATCACAATTTGATGCAGATTTAAATTCCCTTTCTAGTCGTTTGCTAGAAATGGGTGGCCTTGTAGAGTCGCAGATTTCCTCCGCTATGCGTGCATTTACGCAAATGGATATTGAAACTTGCAATGTCGTAATTGCGAATGAAAAAATCGTGAATGATCTAGAAATTCAGATTGATTTAGCTTGTACTGAATTAATTGCCCGTCGCCAACCCACTGCGCGAGACCTGCGCTTGGTGATGGCTGTTTCTAAGGCGATTACCAATTTAGAGCGCGCTGGTGACGAGGCGGAACGTGTTGCTAAGAGAACTAAGCGTTTGATTGAGTCGGGCGCTCCTCACAATATTAATGTTGCTGAGATTCGTTTATCTGGGCAAATGGCTATTTCATTGTTACGTCGTAGCTTAGATGCTTTTGCCCGCTTAGATACGATTGCAGCGGCAGAGGTGGTTGAGGAAGATCGTCAAATCGATGAAGAGTTCAGAGGCTTTGTTCGCAAACTCATCTCTTACATGATGGAAGATCCACATACCATTTCAACTGGCTTGGATATGTTGACAATTGCTAAGGCGATTGAGCGTATTGGCGATCATGCTAAGAATATCGCTGAGTTTGTGATCTATGTGGCCAAGGGATCAGATGTACGTCATATTCCTCACGAGGATTTGGTTCGCGAAGCCAATAAACAATAAGCTCAATTAATACGGACCTCATGATGACGCACCGCATATTGATTGTTGAAGATGAGCCGTCTATTGCGGAGCTGATTGCAATTAACTTAACTCATGCTGGTTATGAAGTTGAGAAAGCAATGCAAACGGATGTTGCTCTCAATATGATGCGTGATCAGCTGCCCAGCTTGCTCATCTTGGATTGGATGTTGCCTGGTAAATCGGGTGTCCAGTTTGCTAAAGAGTTGCGCGCCAATGAGCGCACCCGCTCCCTACCTATTTTAATGTTGACAGCCAAGAGTGAAGAGGTTGACAAGGTCTTAGGCCTGGATTCTGGTGCCGATGACTATGTGACTAAGCCGTTTTCGCCTAAAGAGCTTGTTGCTCGCGTAAAAGCCTTGTTGCGTCGCCAAACTCCGATTGAGGATACTGGCCCGCTTTCTGTAGGTCCTGTTAAGCTGGATCCTAGCTCACATCGGGTAACAGCGGTATGGCCCAATATGGAGCCACAATCCGTTGCCTTAGGCCCCACCGAATATCGACTCCTTCAGTTCCTCATGACCAACCCGGAAAGGGTGCATTCACGAGCCAATTTGCTGGATAAGGTTTGGGGTAGCGAAGTCTATATTGAAGAGCGTACCGTAGATGTGCACATTAAGAGATTGAGGGCTGCGCTAGCCCTCACCGATTGCGATCGTTATATTGAAACGGTCCGTGGTAGTGGCTACCGCATCACCAAGATGCCTACCCAAACCTAATTGACCACCTTATCTGACTGGGTTTTTAGAGTCTCCGGTCCAGATGCTCTAAGATTGCTGCATGTTCTCTGTTATTGCCCGATTTGCGTTGCTCATTTTTTTGGCATTTTTTGCTGCCTTTCTTGGCCTGCAATTTATTGGCCCTCTGCTGGGTATCTCAGTGGGTATCACAGTACTTTCTATTCCGCTCATCTATTCCTACATCAATCTTGCGCGTTTGCGTAAGCATGCGATCGCCGACACCGTTGAGAATATGTCTTTGCCAAGCGGTTATTGGGAAGAGATATTTTTCCGCCTTCAGCGTTTGGTGCGCAATCTCAAGCAAGAAATACGGACGATAGAACGACAGCACAATCGTTTTATTGAGGCCTTTCAGGCCTCTCCAAATGGTATCGTGATGCTCGATAATCAGGATCAAATTGAGTGGTGCAATGCTATTGCTGAGCGCTTCTTTGGCTTGAACTTTAAACGTGATGTCCTTCAGAGAATTAACTTTCTCATTCGTCGTCCCGAGTTTGTTCAATATCTTTATAGGCGTCAGTTTGATGAGCCCTTACTTTTAGAAAGAATGGGTCCTGCCGCCAACCTAAGCCTCATGCTGCAAGCATTTCCATATGGGGATAAGCGCAATCTATTGCTCATCCAGGATGTAACGGATTTGCAAAAGGCAGATGCTATGCGTCGCGATTTCGTGGCGAACGTGTCTCACGAGATGAGAACGCCAATTACCGTATTAATGGGCTTCTTGGAAACCATGCAGTCACTGGACTTGGATAGGGCCCAGCAAAATCAGTATTTCGACATGATGATGTCGCAAGCCCAAAGAATGAAAAGTCTGGTGGAGGACTTGTTAACTTTAGCTAATCTCGAGGCCAATACCTTGCCTGCGCCGATGCAGTTGGTCAAAATTTCTACTTTGATGGCCTTGTTGAAAAATGATGCTGAGGCGCTTTCTCAGGGGCGTCATGCCTTCAATTTCAACCTCTCTAGCTCTGCTAACTTACTGGGTGAAGAGCGGGAGATTCTGTCGGCATTTGGTAACTTGGTTTCTAACGCTATTCGCTATACCCCAGACATCGCGTCAATTAGCGCAGATTGGCGTTTAAACGAGCGAGGGGAGGGTGAATTTTCTGTAACCGATACTGGACCTGGAATTGCTTCAGAGCACCTCTCACGTCTTACTGAGCGCTTCTACCGGGTTGATCGCAGTCGATCTAGGGATACTGGGGGAACTGGATTAGGCTTGGCAATTGTCAAACACATTGCCAATCGCCATCAGGCCCAATTAATTATTGAGAGCACCCCCGGAAAAGGGAGTACTTTTACGCTACGTTTTCCAAAAGAAAGAATTGAGAGCTCAGTTGACTGAAAGGCTCAATCCTTTTTATCTTTTTTCTTATCTTTTTTCTTATCTTTCTTTTTAGATTCCTTTGGAAGCTTATCTGGCTTTCCATTGGCGTAAAGACACCAGACTTTAATTTCCTCAAAAAGTTCATTGAGATCTTCATAAGGCAGATTTTTGAAGTCTTGCAAACCAATAGCGCCGGACTCTTGAAGCTGTTTTACAGCATCTTCATACTTGTATGCACTCATGGATTTTTTAATAGGTTGGTAACAATGGGCAGATACTATCAAATCAATATGACAAAAGTACTTTTTTGCCTTAAAGCGCACTTTTAGTCCGAGTCTGAAGCAATTTCCGAGCCGCGCTTAATCCCAGTCACCCTAGCCAGCATTCTCTCCAAGGGGCCACCAATAATGAGGGTGAACAGAATGGCGCAAAGAGACAGGCTTCCTAGGGCTAGCTCTCCAGCTCCAAATGCGGCGGCAATTAAGGCGCAAGACCAAATACTGGCGGCGGTGGTGAGTCCATGAACTCTTTGAGTGCTTCGTTCTCGAATAATGACTCCGGCACCCAAAAAGCCCAGTCCGGTAATGAGACCCTGCAAGACATGGCTTAGTGCCTGCACATCTGTCGCTCCAAGGTGTCCTATGGACATCACTGCTGTAGCAGACCCGATGGCAACCAAGGAGTGTGTTCTGATGCCGGCTGATTTATGGTGCATCCAGCGGTTGAGGCCAAGAATGATTCCGGCTGTCAAGGCCAAGAAAAGGCGCAAAGCCATTTCACCGTAAAGATCAAAATATTCCATAATTTCTATGGTACTGCAGTTCATTTAAAAGTGATCAATCCGCTGGATCATTTATTTAATCTTAAGGGATGGATAGGCGGTGGTCCCAGTTGAGGTTACAGGCGCCACGATGATGTGGAAAGGTCCTTTAAGATCAATTAAAGCATTTACATTTAGCGCATATTTTTCTGTGATATTTATGCCATTAATCAAACTGAAATATTTACTCCATATGATGGGCCATCGTCAATTTTCTCTCTATAAAGGTTGTTAGCGATGAACTACGGGGCAAATGTCAATTTAGCATCACTATTTCGTATGCATGATGCAAAATCAGGGCTGGATTACACTAATCCAAAAGAGCGTTCATACGAGCAAAAATCTACCAAAGTGGAATCCCGGGCTGACGCATTTTTGATTGATCAAAAGTACGCATCACAACTTGATGAACTTATTTGAATATTACCTAAGATGAATCGTCCACAAAATATCCTTTTTATCTGCTCTGGCAATTCTGCAAGATCCATTTTGGGTGAAGCCCTTGCCACGACCTTAAGTCATGGTCGATTTATTGGCTACTCTGCTAGCGCTAAACCTACTGGCTCAATCCACCCGATGGCAATCGAGTTAATTAAATCGATGGGCTATCCCCTGGGGGTCTTGAGGAGTAAGAGTTGGGATGAGTTTGGTTCCGAGGGCGCTCCTAAAATGGATTTCATCATCACCCTGTGTGAATCTGCAGCGGGTGAAGAGTGCCCATATTGGCCCGGACATCCATCTACAGCCCATTGGGGCTTTCCTGATCCTGCGGCCGTAGAGTTGGGCGATGAGGCAATGCTCCACGCCTTTAAGCAAGTAGAAATGGGTTTGCGTAATCGGATTGAATTGCTGATGGACTTGGCGATTGATAAGCTGGATCATCTAGAAATCAAAGAGCAGCTCCAAAGCATTCATCATCGGACTAAGTAGAGCCATTAGTTAGCCAGTTCACTCTCTAGAGCTGTAATAATGTGCCCATCTTCCTTATTGGAGTGGGAATGTCTGTCTCTCAAAAATCTCAAACCGTATCGCCAGCAATAGCTAGTCCTTCAGAACGCTTTGCTGTCCTAAGCCCTGCAGAAACGCATCAGGGAAAGCGACTCGGTATCGAAAAGCGGTTCAGGGATGGTAAAGCCTTGCGTAAGCGAGTGAGCTTTGCTGATCAAGGGGTATATACGCAACCTAAGGGCAGGATTGGGCCAATCGACATTCTGGAGAAGCAGGCTGCTCAACGGATCCAGTCGCTAATTCCGATTCGATATGAGCGCATGTTGCAATCGCCATTTGCCTTTTATCGCGGTGGCGCGGCAATCATGGCGCAAGATTTGGCCAATCAACCCACTACTGATATTACGGTCCAGCTTTGTGGTGATATGCATGTCTCTAACTTTGGGCTTTTTGGTACCGCCGAGCATCGACTTGTTTTCGGGATTAATGATTTTGATGAAACCCTTCCAGGAAGTTGGGAGTGGGATCTCAAGCGTTTAGTGGCTAGCGCGGTTATTGCCTGCGAAGGTTTAGGAGGATCTCAGTCTCTTTGTAAAAAATTGGTGTATCGGATTAGCTCTGAATATCAAAAGCGCATGGCTCAATATGCACGGATGCCTTATCTTGATCTTGCTCAGCAATTTATCGGTGAGAAGGATATTCGTAAGCACTTTAATAGCGTCCACCAGAAAAAGTTAGATGCTTACTTGAGGGAGACAAAAGGCCAGAGCAATATTCAAGTCTTGGAGAAATTGACAACCTTAGTTGGTAAAAATCGCAAGATTATCAATAGACCGCCACTCATAGAGCATTTTGATAAAACAACCTATGGAGTGCCGCTGGCTGGCATAGTTCAAAGGGCAATGCAAAACTACAGCAGTACTTTATTGGCTGATCGCCAAGTTTTATTTGAGCGCTATACATTGCAGGATTTCGCGCGAAAGGTTGTAGGCGTCGGGAGTGTTGGAACCAACTGTATGGTCTTGTATTTTGTTGGAGACAGTCAAAAGGATCCGCTGTTTCTTCAATATAAAGAAGCGCAAGAATCCGTGTTAAGCCCTTATTTAGGCAAGTCTAAATATCCTAATATGGGCCACCGTGTGGTTGCTGGACAGCGCTTGTTGCAAGGTGCGCCTGATATCTTCCTCAATGGCGGGGAGATTGAGCATCGGCAGGACCGCATTCAGGGATTCTATCTTCGCCAGTTGCGTGACATGAAGGGTGGCATTGATGTGGGTCCTGGTGGCGTATCGTTGAAGAATTTCCCGGATTACGCCAAATTATTTGGCTGGGCCCTGGCCCTTGGTCATGCGCGCTCAGGTGATGCGGCCATGATTTCAGGGTATTGCGGCCAGTCAGCTGAATTTGATGCGGCAATGTATTCATTTGCTAAGGCCTATGCCAAGCAAAATCAGGCTGACTACGATGTCTTTTGTAGCGCAGTCAAGAGTGGAAAAATTCAAGCAGCTAAGAAGAAAACCCTTAAGTAATCTTGATACCAGTAGGTTTCGCAGTGATGTAGCCTACTGCAGCACCAAATCGATCCTTGTAATTCTTTTGAATGAATGGATTCAATATGGGCATCACCTTGGCATGCAATTTTCCGAGCCAATCACCTGGATGTTGGAAGTTGGCAGTGATATAAGTCCAGCCATTGAGGTTATCGACTACGCTAAGGCCGGTTGCTTCTGCACCAGAGGGCATAGAAGCAATTCTGCTTAGTTTCTTGGTATCAACGTTATAGGCCCAAATAAAGTTATTCACATGGGTGCTACTGTCTTCACCAATAAAGAGGGTTCTTAACTTTTCAGAAAACTTGAGGTTATCTGGATTGGAGATCATATTAGGATCCGCCAAGTTCCCGAGTTCGTCTTGCGCAATATCTCGACCAACGAGTAGAGCTGATAGTTGGCTTGGGACCCAATTACTCTGGATGGCATTCCCTGATTGATCACGTTGATTACCCTCAAGCTTGCTGGTCATGACAGCGCCTGCAATTAAAGGCTTGTCGAGTTCAATCATGCTTTGTGCATTCCAGCCCTTACCACTTTTAACCATAGAATCTTGGATATTCTGCAGGGCAAAGTACGCAACCTTATCCTCGAGATTGGCAGTGGTTCCCTCCATCTTGCTAAAGCCCATGCTGCCACCCATTAAATAGGCGTAACGATGCGTTTCTAAAAATGCCGCTGCCTTTTCCATTCCAGGTTTGACCTTGACCCAATTGGCTACACCGTCGTAGTAAATTTTCGTGAAGGTATCGTCATTTGGATCGGCCTTTAAAACGGTCATGATGTCAGACGGTTTTAAAGTTGAAGCTAGTTTCTTGATTTCATCGCTAGTGGCGTGACCGAGCTTGATCCAGGATAATTTGGCACCTTCCTCTTTCGGGTCTATGGAGAAACCCTGGCCTAGTTTGGCTACGTATAGCGTTCCAGAGGATAGATCCGCTTCTTTATCAGCAATAAAAATGAATAGGCCGCTGTTGGTGTAGTCGTCACCCATCAGAACAGTTCTTCTATCGGGCATCACCTCGACCAACTCATGTGAGATACGGCCGAGACAATAGTGCTTTACAAGAGTACCCGTGCCGTCGGGATTAACGGTGATCTCAGGAAGGTGGCCATAGTTGTATGGGTTTGCACTAGTTTCGTTGCCATAGAGATTTTTACTAAAGGCTTTAAAGCGCGGATTCTCAAGAGCAAAGGGGGCATCAGGTTCATACTCTTCGCTAGATAAATGCGTATTCCATGGGGATAAGCTGGCACCACAGGTGATCCATAGACCTTGAGCGCTAGAAGTGTCTACCGGGGAGTATTTGACTAAGGTAAGTTTGCCGCTAGCGGGGTCCTGATTGAGTGTTAGGACAGCAATTTGAGAGGGCAGAACCCCGTACATTTTTTCATTGCCTTGATTGGCGTTTGTGTACTCAAATTGAACCACTGCAAATACGGTATTACCTCGCACCCCTTTAACATTGGCTTTTTCAAGCTTTAATAAAGACATGCCATCTGGACAGTCAGAAAAGAATTGCCTTTCTTTACCCGCTACCGAGTTATCCATGATCGGTCTATTGTGGATATCGACATATCCCCCAGCCAATATTTTTCCATTCTTGCCATCCGGAACCATATCTCCAGTGATAAAGAATGGCTCATAAGCCAGTTGGTATGTTTTCTTTTTCCCATTCTGCAGAGTGACTTCAAGCATCGATCCCACTGAAGTAGTGGCCATTGCTTCTGGGTTGGCTAGAGAGGGCGCTTCCATGGCAATAAATTCGGCAGACCGGAATCCAGAAGCCGCTTCGGCAGCAAGCAATGAGGGGCTATTAAACAGTGCAGCTAAACCGGTAGATCCAATAGGCAGCATGGGGGCGCCAACCGCCATTTTGATAAATGAGCGACGTTTAAGTGTTGTAGGGTTTAGCATGGTGAGCACGTTTCTCTTCATTGGGCGGTTGTTGGGTGCGAAAAATAACAACGAAGCCATTGTTTAAATAATGATTTATTGTCTAGCTGGAATATGACAGTTTGATTAATGCCTCGATACGGCATCTCTCCAGACCAGGTCCTGGCCATAGATGGGTATGATGGATGCATGGAGTCTTTAAACAACATCAACTTGGTCTCATTGGCTGACACGGCCGTTAGCCTTTCGGCCGCCTTTATTTTGGGTGGCTTAATTGGGCTTGAGCGTCAATTTCGCCAACGCACTGCCGGCTTGAGAACTAACATCTTGGTTGCTCTTGGCGCAGCAATTTTTGTTGATGCCGCCAATCGTCTGGTAGGGCATGAGGGCGCTGTACATGTCATGGCCTATGTTGTTTCAGGTATTGGCTTTTTAGGTGCCGGCGTCATCATGCGCGAAGAGGGCAATGTTCGCGGCATTAATACCGCTGCAACCCTATGGGGCTCTGGTGCAGTTGGCGCATTGGCGGGCGCCGATCTGATTCTGGAGGCTGCTTTGGCAACCCTGTTTGTCTTGGCTGCCAATACATTACTTCGCCCAGTGGTGAGCCTGATTAATAGACAGCCCTTGGATATGGAGTCAGTAGAGGTCACGAACTCGGTTTACATCATCACCCCAAAGCACTCTCAAAAAATGGCACTGAAGCTATTGATTGATACTTTGGAGGCTGCTGGATACCAGACGCAAGATATTGAAGTCCACCAGTTTGGTAGTGATGATGTGGAGATCCAGGCCGTGCTCACGGATACAGCGGTGGAGGGCGATCAAATGGATGCGCTAATTGCTCAGTTAGCTGGTCTTGATTACGTCAATCAAGCATTCTGGAGCCCTAGTACTACCGATTAGTTGAATGGCTGGTGTGTAGCGCACTTGTCTTGATTCTGAAATATTTTGAGTCCAATATTCTGAGCGTGAATACCTCCACTCAAAACCAGCACGCCATTATTACGTGCCCGAATTGCCAAGGGCATGAGATCCTGGAAATCCCTCAGGAATACTCTCAACATCTGTATCGCTGCCCATCTTGCAGTAGCATCCTCAAACCGAAGTCCGGTGATTGCTGCATATTCTGTAGTTTCGGGAACGTGGATTGCTCGAGCTCCGAGCAAAATTTAGCGGCTTAGTCTTTTACCAGTAGACTACGTCTTGGTTTCATGTAGATGTCACGTTGTTTTCATAAAATAGACATATTCATTTAAATTTGCTTAGTTACTGGGAATATTTTGGCGCTTTTTAAAGACATCTCCGGAAATAATTCCTCCGACCTAGTCGCTGCTGTCGATTTGGGTTCTAACAGTTTTCGTATGCTCGTTGCTCAGGTTGTTAAAACACCCTCCGGTACTCAGCTACGCCCAATTGACACCCTCCGCGAATCCGTGCGCTTAGCCGCAGGTCTTACTGATAACAAATTACTGGGCAATGATGCCTATCAACGGGGTTTAACCGCTATTCGTCGCTTTGGTGAGCGTATTAGAGGATTCGACCCTTCGAAGGTGCGCGCTGTTGCCACCAACACTTTGCGTGTGGCAAAAAATGCTCCTAATTTTGTGCGTGATGCCGAGGAAGCTCTGGGTTTCCCCATTGAAATCATCGCGGGCGTTGAAGAGGCGCGTTTAATTTACATTGGCGCTGCCCATGAAGTTTCTGCTATTCAAGGAAATCGCTTGGTGGTGGATATTGGTGGGGGCTCAACTGAGCTGATTATCGGCCGGGGTTATGAGCCCAAGCTGATGGAAAGTCTGTATATCGGCTGCGTTTCTCATAGCCTTCGATTCTTTCCTAAGGGCAACATTGATGCCCATGCTTTTAAAGAGGCCGAATTGGCCGCGCGTCGCGAGATTCAGGTCATTTCAGGCGCCTATTTAAAGTGTGGCTGGAAGCAGGTCATTGGCTCGTCTGGTACGGCGCGTGCTTTAGCTGATCTCATTGCAGAGAATAATTTCAATGGTCAGACGGACGAAGGTTTGACCATGGGTCGTGTAAATGGTTCTAGTGGGCTGATTACGCGCGAGGGCCTCAGGGCCATGAAAAAACATCTTCTTAAGTACGAGCACATCAGTCAGGTGGAATTGCTGGGTTTAAAAGACGACCGCAGATCCGTATGGCCGGGTGGTTTAGCCATCATGATTGCCGTCTTTGATGAGCTCGGCATTGAGAGTATGGAAGTGACTGATGCCGCTTTACGTGTTGGCGTCTTATATGACCTTTTGGGTCGCTCCCAGCATGACGATATGCGCTTTGTGACGGTCGAGCAATTTATGCAGCGGTATTCTGTGGATCGAGAGCAGGCAAATCGAGTGGGTCAACATGCTGCTGATTTTTTAGCACAACTGCCTAAGCCTGATATTGAGAGCAGGTCTGACAATATTGCATTGCTCCAGTGGGCAGCCAATTTACATGAGATTGGCTTGTCGATTTCTCATAATGGATATCACAAGCATTCCGCCTACATTGCTGGCAATGCGGATATGCCCGGCTTCTCAAAAAATGATCAAGCAAGATTGGCTGCATTATTGATTGGCCATACTGGAAAGCTTGGCAAGCTAGCCAACAACCCCAGCTTTAAAGATTGGCGCATGTTGTTTTGCTTGCGTTTAGCCCAAGCCCTATGCCGGGGTAGAAGCGATACCAACCTGCCAAAAGTAAAAGTCTCTGAGCATGATGGTTCCTACCTGATTAGCCTATCAAAAGATTGGGCTAGAGAGCATCCTTTAACAGAATTTAGCGTACAAAAAGAAGCGGCCGAATGGGAGCGTATCGGCCGGCCTTATAAGATCAGTTTGAGATAAATCCCAGCCAACTCAAATTGAGTTGGCTGACCGTTACATTCCTAAAAAATGCTTAGCGTAACGAGGATTAATTTCTGAAAGACGCAACATGGTGAGTACGTCAGCAGTATTGAAGTCTGGATCCCATGCTGGGGCGCTGCAAATCTTGGCGCCTAACTTCAAGTAACCCTTAATTAACGGTGGTGGCTCTACTGCTAATCCGCCATTGAGGCGATCGAGTGGAAGCGGCAAGCGCGGGAAAGCATGGTTCTCTACTGGCGCCATTTGATCATTGCCTAGGGAGTTATAGAGGCTAGCTGCAAAGTGACCGCCATCCGCCATCGGAATGCTTGCGCAACCGAGCATGATTTCATAATCGTGCTTTTGCATGTATTGAGCCAGACCACTCCAAAGAGCCATGATGACGGCGCCAGAGCGGTAGTCGGCATGAACACAAGATCTACCGAGCTCTACCATTTTGGGGCGCAAATGATTTAAGCGTGACAAGTCAAATTCAGAATCAGAATACAGCCGGCCAATTTCTAAGGCTTTATGTGGGGGCAGTACGCGATAAGTGCCGACAACCTTGAGGGACTCTTGATCGCGAATCAACAGGTGATCGCAATAGGCATCAAACTCATCAATATCGAGGTTTTCAGCATTGGCAGGAAGGTTTGCACCCATCTCTTCTGCAAATACTTTGTAACGTAGGCGCTGAGCTTCTTTAATCTCGCTGGCATTACTGGCCCAAGTAATTTGAAAGGCGGGGCGTTTAGGTTTGGCGGTGACTCTTTCAAGCGCTACTGGCTCTTGGACGTTCAACTCTGCACGCGCTTTGGTAGCAAATTTCTTTCCAAATAACTTCTTCGCCATTTTTTTGGAAAAGAGTTTCTTAATGGCCTCTGTCTTATTTTTAATCTTCTTTGGCTTACCTTCAAAGCGTGAGTTGAAGATATCAAATGCAGCTAGCGGGTTTGGAATATCCGACATAGTTATCCTTATTTATATACCTTGAATCGTATAAGCACTTTGTTACCAATCCATGACAATGGGGGCGCAAATGGCGATCCATAGTAGTGCAGCAATCAGTAGAGCTAGCATCACAGCAGCTGATCCAAAGTCTTTCGCTCTTTTGGAGAGATCGTGATGATCAAATGAGATGCGGTCGATAGCGGCCTCAACGCTCGAATTGAGTAATTCCACTACCAAGACCATGATTAATGAGGCAATGAGGGCGCATTTCTCTAGTGGGCTGATGTGAAGATACAGGGCAACTGGGGTCAATAAGGCCAGTAGTGTGAGCTCCTGTCTAAAGGCGCTTTCTTCCTTGAGTGCATAGACAATGCCACACCAAGAGTTCTTGGCGGCATGCCATGCTCTGGTGAGCCCCCGATTGCCTTTGTGGGGGTTCTGATTGATGTTGTAAGGGGTGGTCAAAATGCAGCCTTATGCCAGAGCGGTAACATGAACTTCTGTCGATGGCACCGGTTTGAGGTGGTTTGCAAATTGCTCAGAAGCCGCTCTCCAGGAGAATTTCTCGGCATGCGCTCTAGCAACCTCACGTGGAATCTTGAGGGCCTGTAGACAGGCTTCACGCAAGTCTTCATTCATCGCACCTGCTGGGGAGTTGCCTAAGACATCAATCGGGCCAGTGACTGGATAGGCTGCCACTGGTGTACCACAGGCCATCGCCTCCAGTAATACCAGCCCAAACGTATCGGTTTTGCTTGGGAAAACAAACACATCGGCTGCGGCATACACCTTAGCCAGCTCATGTTGCTGCAGAACGCCAAGATAATTAATGTCTGGATATTTTTCTTTAATGCCTGCCATTGCTGGACCATCGCCAACGACCCATTTGGAACCCGGTAAATCAATTTCTAAAAAAGCATTGATATTTTTCTCAACCGCAACACGACCGACATACAAGAAGATGGGGTGGGCGCTATTGAGTATTTTTGACTCTTGCACTTTGAAGATGTCGAGATCAACGCCTCTAGACCACAACACCACATTATTAAGGCCATACTTTTCCAGATCATCCTTAACCACAATTGTGGGTGCCATGACCGCCATAGATGGCCCATGGAACCAGCGGATAAATGCATAGGTGATGGCAAGTGGGACGCCAGTACGTGCTTTGACGTACTCAGGAAAGCGGGTGTGATAAGCGGTAGAGAAGGGGAGTTTATTTTTTACTGCATAAGCACGGGCTGATAAACCTAGAGGGCCCTCAGTGGCAATATGCATCGCATCGGGTGCAAAGGCTTTAATTCTGCGGGCGACTTCCTTACCTGGAAATAAGGAGAGCGCAATATCAGGATAGGTAGGGCAAGGAATGGATTTAAAGCCGTTTGGCGTAATCATTTCAACCTCATGACCCATTCCAATGAGTTCGGCACGAGTTTGTTTTAGCGTTCTCACCACGCCATTCACCTGTGGATCCCATGCATCAGTGATGATCATAATTTTCATACGGCAGCCTCTTTGATAAGTGCTTCAACAGCGGGTTGGAGGGTAATTTCAGGTACCTGCACTGGATCACCCTTAATATGGGTCCAGTAAATAATTTTGAGTTCGCCTTCAGTGGTCTCGACCAAGGCAGAAAGACTTTCAACCCAATCGCCATCATTGCAGTAGAGCAGGCCATCAATCTCGCGGATTTCTGCTTTGTGGATGTGGCCACAGACAACACCATCACAATTACGCAAGCGCGCCTCTCTGGCCATGATGTGCTCAAAGTCCGCGATATAACTCACTGCATTTTTCACTTGATGCTTGAGATATTGAGAGAGGGACCAATACTGCAGGCCCATCCTGATCCGCAACATATTGAAATAGCGGTTGATATATAGAATGAAGGAGTACAGCGTATCACCAACGTAAGCTAGCCATTTTGCATATTGCATTACGCCATCAAATAGATCGCCATGCGTAACCCAGAGCTTACGACCATCCAGGGTTGTATGGATCACTTCTTCTTGAACCTTAATATCCCCAAAAGACATACCAAAATACTGCCGTGCTGCCTCGTCATGATTGCCGGGAATATAAATAACCTCGCTACCTTTTCGTGCTTTGCGCAATAATTTTTGAACTACGTCATTGTGGGCTTGGGGCCAATAAAAAGATTGTTTTAGGCGCCAGCCGTCGATAATGTCACCAACTAAATAAAACTTGTCAGCCTCATTGTGTTTTAAGAAATCGAGGAGGTAGTTAGCCTGACACCCTGATGTTCCTAGGTGTATATCTGAAATCCAAATAGCTCTGTAATGCATCATGAGTATGGATTAAGCCTAAGCATCATGTAATCCTCATGACAGTTTTACGACATTTTGATGACATGATTTATATTGATGCTTGTATATGAAAAAACTTGCCCAAAACCTCAAACCCATCCAGGCGCCAAAAATCTTACGCATTTGGATTTGGATTCAAGTATGGGTTCATGTGCTTTGCGGTGTCTGTACGCTGTCTTTTATTTTTCCATTTCTCAATCGTGTCAATCAGGATCGAAAAATTCAGAAGTGGTCAAAGCAGCTTCTAAACATTTTTAATATTGAGTTGGTGGTGCAGGGTGCCCATTTACTTGAAAGCACTCCGCACCTGATCGCCTCAAATCATATTTCCTGGTTAGATATCCACGTGATTAACGCGTTTAAACCCATTCGCTTTGTTGCAAAGTCTGAAGTAGAGGCTTGGCCAATATTTGGCTGGATGGCAAAACAACTGGGTACTGTATTTATCCGTAGGGATAGCACTCGCCATGCCAGGCAGGTGGTTGGCCAGATGGCAGAAGTACTCAAAACGGAATCTATTTGCATCTTTCCGGAAGGAACCTCAACGGCTGGGGCTACAGTTTTACCTTTTAAGCCCAATCTGTTTGAATCCGCTATCGCTGCAAATGTACGAGCTTTTCCGCTTGCTATTCAGTACCTCTCAAAAGCTAGCGGATTGAGGAGTGAATCTACCGCCTTTATTGGAGATATGGGCTTATTGGAGTCGATGTCCAACACCATTCAAAATCGATCCCTGATAGCCCAAATCACTATCCTATCCCCATGCCCCAGCAGCCAGGGGGCGGATATTGATCGTAAGCAAGTGGCTGCTTATTGCCAAGAATCTATCGCTAAAGCCCTATAAGATGACGCAAGTAATAAAAATGTCATATCCTTCAGATACAAAGCAAAGAACGCATAAGAGGAAGAAATGACGTCAACAAAACATCAAGAAATGGCTGATTGGTACCAGCGTGCTCAAGAAGAGATATTAGATAGCATGGATGAAGAGCTCGAAATGGAGCTCGATGATGACCGCCTATCTCAGGATGGCAGCAGTGGCTCAGCCATTCCTCGCCAAGTCTACTTCAAAGAGTTATTTCGCCTACAGGGCGAGCTGGTGAAGCTACAAGACTGGGTTGTAGAAAATAAACTTAAAGTTGCCGTTTTATTTGAGGGTCGTGATTCCGCTGGTAAGGGCGGTGCAATCAAGCGTATTACGCAACGACTCAATCCCCGTGTTTGTAAGGTCGTTGCTTTGACTGCTCCCAGCGAGCGAGAAAAGACACAGTGGTATTTTCAGCGCTACATATCCAATTTACCTGCAGGTGGCGAGATTGTGCTATTTGACCGCAGTTGGTACAACCGTGCTGGTGTAGAAAAGGTCATGGGCTTTTGCACTGATGCGGAGTACGAAGAGTTTTTGCGCACAGTTCCAGAATTTGAGCGCATGATTATTCGATCCGGCATCATCTTGATTAAGTATTGGTTCTCGATTTCGGATGACGAGCAATACAACCGTTTCATGATGCGGATTCATGATCCATTGAAGCAGTGGAAATTGAGCCCAATGGACCTGGATGCCCGTCGTCATTGGGAAGCCTATACCAAGGCAAAAGAGACCATGTTGGAGCGAACCAATATTCCTGAGGCGCCTTGGTGGGTTGTGGCTGCCAATGATAAGAAAAAAGCACGCTTAAATTGCATCACGCATCTGTTGGATCAAATTCCCTATCAAGAAATTGATCATCCAGAAATTACCTTGCCAGCCCGCGTTCATAATCCCGATTACTTGCGCGGCCCAGTGCCTCGCGAAATGTATGTTCCCGAGGTGTATTAAGCATCTGCAGAAAGTGTTAATCTCTTAATCATCTTGGGGGGTTAACACTATGAAGCTACATGAGTCGATTACCAATCGGGAGTTCAAGCTCCTAATCAAGCCAACAGGCTTGGATCGTCGCAGCAGAATTACGGCTTTGAGCGATCAAATTCTGAAGTTTTGCAAAAAAAGTAAGGTAGATTTTTTCCACCTCGATAATGCAACTACCGGGCTTCGTAACATTTACTTTTACGATACGCCTGGAGAGGACTTCCGTCGCAATAATATTATTCTGCGTGTTCGTGAATCTCGCCAAAATGTCTGGGTTGATGATTGGTGCGAGGTAACTTTAAAATGTCGCGCGAGCGATCTTTCCGAATCTGCACAATTCGATCCAAGCCCCAATAAAAAGATCAAATCAAGACTGCGACTGAAGGAAGAGATATTGCGCGGGGATGTCCTTGGGACAAAGCGATCCATCTACTCAAACAACGCCATTCTAGATGCCGTTCCTTTGGACAATCTATTTGATCGAAACCTCAGCAGTGTGGGCAAGTTTTTCCCCGGCCTGGTCCACCTTCCAATTGATAAAAAATTACCACTGCGTATCGTGGGTGGCAGTACTAATAAAATTCTCGAGGCTTGCTTACCAATCGGCAACTTAGTATTTGGAGATGGTGTGCAAGCGCATTGCGATATCGCCATTTGGATGAAGAGTGTTGGCGATCCGATCGTGGGCGAGCTGGCATTTTCCTATCGGGTGAATGATCAAAATCGCTCAGAAGAAAAAGCACATAAACGCGCCGACAAGTTCTTTAAAAAGCTGCAAATTGAATTGGCTGACTGGTTGGAAATAGGCAGCACTAAAACGGCTTTAATTTATGGAAAGCCAGAGTGACTCTAGGCGCTAACATTTCGGTTGCCAAGTTAACCCCCCCGAATCTGAGCGATCTATTTCTTCAGTTTCTGATGATTGGCGCCATTAGTTTTGGCGGCGGGATTATGGCTTATGAACGCATCCTCTTGGTGGAGAAGCGTCAGTGGCTATCTTCAGATGAATTCATGGCTTATCTGGCGATTAGCCAAACGATGCCCGGCCTCAATTCAGTCAATATGGCCGTGTTGTCAGGGGATCATCTCCGTGGTGCCTTAGGTGCATTCATGGCCACCATTGGTCTCATCCTGCCGGGTAGTGTATTTGTTTTGGGTATGGGTATTCTGTACGCTAGTGCTTCAGACCATCCTCTGGCAAATTTGATTTTGATTGGCATTGCAGCCGCTGCTAGCGGTCTGCTAGCAGCAATCACTTACCGCATCGGTGAGGATAATTGGCGTCATTTGAAGTCGCTGCTGATTATTGTGGCTACCTTCTTATTGATGAGCATTGCCAAATTATCTCTGCCGATAGTGTTGTTGATCATGGCCCCCGTAGCAATCTATCTTTACCGTCCACGTCAAAGCGCATGACTCTGTTAATCAATCTCGCTCTGAGCTTTGCACTGCTCTCCATTTTGGCGGTAGGGGGTGGCACTGCAGTGCTGCCTGAGATGCAATCCTTATTGTTTCATCAGTTTGGTATCGACCATACCCAATTTGTTCATATCTATAGTTTTGGTCAATTAGCCCCTGGGCCCAATATGCTGATGGTATTGGTGATTGGTTACCAATTAGCTGGCCTCATTGGTGCAGGTATTGTTCTGCTTTCATTCTTTTTGCCTTCCAGCATTCTCTGCTTTTACGTTGGCAGGCTTTGGAATCGACTTGGTGAGAGCCCTTGGCGTAGAGCCGTTCAGAGTGCCTTGGAACCTATTTCCCTTGGACTCATGGCATCCGGAGTTTATGCAGTTGGCAAGGCATCCATTGTGAGCCCGACCACTTTGGCGCTCGCATTAATCACGTTTTATCTCATCCTAAAAACAAAGCTGAATCCCGTTTACCTGATTCTGGGCTCGGGCGGCCTTGGGGCATTGGCAATGCTGTACTTGTAGTACTGCATTTGCCTTAAAAGGCACCTCTCAAGCCTACCATTAAACTTCTTCCAGGCTGGGGTGCATACAGTCTTACTGCCATCGGTGTGGTTGCATATCGAATTTGTTCATTGAGTAAGTTTTTCAAGTTCATATACACCGTCCAATTCACATCTCGTACTCTTTCTGTATAGGAGATGCCAGCATTCAATAGGTTGTAACTTGGGGCTGGACCTTGCTCCCAGCTCGCCAATCGATTCTGTTGATAACTATAGATATAGCTTGCATTGGTCAACCAACCATTTTTCTGATGCGCTACTTCTGCGCCCAAACGGGGTGCTGGCTGCAAGGGGAGATTACCCCCTGCATCAAAAGTACCTTGTGAGGCATCACCAAAGACGCGAGCACCTAGGCCGGCTTGATTCCAGTTATAGGTCAGCTCGCCCTCAATGCCCTTGATAGTGGCTGCCGCTTGCTGTGCAGTAACTACATTAAATCCATTGCCTTCTTGGCCCGGATTATTGATGGATGTACCAGTGTAGTAACCGTAGATGTAATTATTGAAGCGATTGGCATAGACGCTCGCCTTGCTCCTCACCAATCCACTAGTCTTTTGAATATTAAACTCTAAATTATGTGAAGTCTCTTTGGTGAGGTTGGGATTGCCAATATCAAAAGTGGCAGTAGATTCATGTGCGCCATAAGAGTAGAGCTCTTGTGCGCTTGGCGCCCGTTGCGAAACCGTATAAGCGATCCCAGTGCCATAGCCTTGCATGAAGCCCCATAGCCCCCCAGCCGAATAAGACATGAGATTGAAGTTGCGATTCTGCAAAGCAATGCTGGGAGTTACCCCACCAATCGGAGGTATAGTTGGTTGAGGTTCCAGAGTGGTCCCTAAGTTGGGGTTCTGGGCAACATTGTTGTAGCGAAGACCCAGGCTTCCTTGCAAAGAATTCCATTTACCTTCTTCAATCCAAAACAAGGCATTGGAATTGGTTTTGGTGGGCGGAATAATTGCGTAGCTGCCCGTATTGACTTCGCTAGCATTGAGCGATGCCGCAGTGACCTGTGCACCGAAAATGCCCTTCCAGCCGGCAATGGGGTTATGGGCTAATTCTAGGCGAGCCTCATTAGCGATGTTTTTCCATTGCGATGCTGCTGCGCCGACATTATTAAATTCAGTATGGTTGTAATTTGAATTGGCCGCGCTAAATTTGAAAGAAGAAAAACCAGTAAATGGATCGCGTGTTTGATGCTGCAGGTCATATCGATTCTGTGACTGGTTGATCGAACCACCTTCAGGTGTTGGAATGCCGTAGTTGTTATTTAAGCGCTCCACGGAAACACCGGTGTAGCCAGACTCCCCAATGTGAGAGACGCCGAACCCTAAATTATTTTGAGTGCTATATGAATTCGGTAACTTGCCGCTATAGTTATTACCACCATTGCCATCAGGTGGAACAGTCCAGCCACCAGCGGGTTCACCTTGTGACTGTGTTGAGTTGCCAGGTATGCGGTAATTATTGGCATTGTTAATGGCAGTATCCATATGTACTGCAACTGAACCAAATGCGCCGTCGAGCTCCAGGGCACCAGCACGACCATTGTTGACAGTCTCATAACTCGTGTTCAGTGCGCCTGTTGGCCTATCTGGCAGATTGGTTAAGATCCGGTCGTTCACCACATTCACCAGGCCACCACTTGAACCCGAGCCATACAGTAGGGCGGCTGCACCCCGCAAGATTTCTACTTGATGTGCATTTTGCATATTGTTGCCCACAGCATGGTCTTGCGAGATATTGGAAACATCGCCAACAGATAAACCATTTTGCAAAATCTGCACACGTGAGCCTTCAAGACCGCGAATGACTGGTCGCGATGAGCCTGCGCCATAACCCGTGGCAGAGACACCCAACTCATTGGCTAAGGTTGCGCCTAGAGTGCTACCTAGTTTATTGAGTAGCTCATCTCCTTGAAGGACTTTCGTAGGCGTCAAAATACTTTGAGTGGCCTCTTGTGATCCAGTTGCAGTGATTTCAAAACTTTCCACTGTGGATTGGGCAAACGTAGTTGAGCCCAGAAGTCCAGAGATGAAAACAAAAATGAATTTCTGTTTCCTTAAAACATTTTTCGGGTGAAGCATGTTGAAGCTTTCATTCTGAAGAATGCACTCGGTAGTAAGGCATTCAATAAATCGGTAAGCCAGGCATCAGCTTGGCAAGGACGAGATTTACAGGATGAAGCTAGGTGGCGCTCTCGATTGATAGAGACCAACCTGAGTCCGGATTGGTGCTGACTCGCTAACAACGAGCTTGAAGATGTTGAGGGAAATGAAAACTGCAAATGAGGAGGGTGCAGAAGTAATAAATCCGGCCAGCGTGAGTGCATCGAGCAGATGGCAACTAGCTGAACTGTGCCCAAGGGTTGGCGACTGATCTACGCAGCTGAGCTCACTATTTTGATGGTGAATTCCGGAGTGGGCGATGCCGTGGGCAAAGCCAAGCCAATGGGTTCCCAGCAAAGTGAGCACCAGAAAACTAAGGGCAATAACCCCCGTCAATCGATTTCTGAATTTGCTTAAAAATAAGGCGCCCATCCCATGAATCTTACAGGATTTGCTTCGATGGGCCATCTCGGTGTAGAATATCGGTTCCGTCGGAGTGTAGCGCAGCCTGGTAGCGCACCTGCTTTGGGAGCAGGGGGTCCAAGGTTCGAATCCTTGTACTCCGACCACCAATTCTTTTAGTCGTACGTATTCAGTCCCAGTACTAACTGCCTATAGCTCAGCTGGATAGAGCAACGCCCTTCTAAGGCGTAGGTCGCACGTTCGAATCGTGCTGGGCAGACCAAACAAACTCATCAGACTGTTCGGCTTCGCCTTTAAATTCAATCCTTTACCGCATTCTTTGCCGCTTTTTAAATCTTGGACTAGATTTATTTATACAACGAATCCTGACCAAATTGTATAAATCCTGGCCAAATCCTGACCAAGTTAAAAAGCTTTTGACTCAGGGCCAGCCCATTGATATTTCGGAAGATTGCAAAAGTGCTTAGGTTAGGGGTAATAACCTTTTATAGGCACGTTATACGATTGCCAGAGGGGTATCTACGTATGACTTATCTTGATAGCTTCTATTTACATCCGCAGGTAGCAGTAGAAGTCCGGCAATATGGTTTCTCCATCGCTGGAACTCTTCTTGAGAATCAAACTGATCTTTAAAGGGTGCGTATTTATCTGCCCATATATGCTCTATATCCAAGGCATTCTTGCTATCACGATCAACATGCTTATCAAAGAGGTCAGGACGACCTGCACCAACTTCTATATAGGCTGTCATGGGTGCGAGCAGATGGTAGATATAGCGTTTGCTAAATTGATTTAGCCTCAGGTCATTGATGCCCTCACGACCCTTAGCCTCATGCCCCTCAAAGTCGACATCATCCTTATTGAGACGCTCTGCAAGGATTAACCTTAACTCAGCAAGAGGCTTTTGACGGATCTCTTTGCTCAATAGCCACATCGCATAGTTCGTCGCACTGTACCCAACCCTGATGTAGTTAACTACTCTACGCATTAGCCATATATCAAGATAGGTCGCTGTAGCCTCTACCCCTCCCGTAACAAATACTTAATAAATCACCGCTAGTATTACCCCTTAACTTCCTTGGGGGCTTGGATGGCAACATACAGCGTCTATTACGCGGGTATATCTTTAAATACCCATCAAAAATTTATCCTCGCACAAGAGATTACTCAGATTCATGCCAATGTCACGGGTGCCGAGGCTTACTTTGCTCAAGTCATCTTCAAAGAGCTTGATCTTCATGATTGTTTCATCGGCGGCGTCTTGCTTGATGAGCCCCATATCTTTTTAAGTGGTCAGATTAGACATGGTCGAAGTGAGCAGATTAAAAAACAATTACTGGTAGAGATTGAAATTGCGATTCAAAGGACTACCAAGCTGGCCGGCCATCAAATATGGGCGTATCTCGATGAACTTGCGCCATCCATGATGATTGAATACGGACAAATTTTGCCATCTGTAGGGAGTGATAAAGCCTGGTTTTCAACCTTACCGGCATCCGTACAAACAAAGTTAACCTGGATCAAGGATTAAGTCCTAGTCCTGTAGGACGGGGTACATTCCCCATGCTTTTATTAATCCTCCATGTTTTAGATCCCTATTGCCCTATATACTTTCTGTTAATACATGGGTGTTGAGAGGCGATAGGAGAAATTCGTGAAAATGATCAAAATCAGCAAAGGCTTTCTGGCGGCCGTCACATTATTGCTGGTTGGGCTAAATGCCCATGCGGCAAGTCCGACCCTGGACAAGATAAAGTCTACTGCTACTGTGACCATGGGGGTGCGCGAATCGTCCATACCTATGTCCTACACCACTGGTGATAGCCGTTTTGATGGCTACCATGTTGAAGTTTGTCGAATGATTTTGGCGGACATCAAAGACAAGCTGGGCTTGAACACTCTGCGCATTAACTATCAACCAGTTACCTCGCAAAATCGCGTCCCATTAGTCCAAAACGGCACAGTGGATATCGAGTGCGGCACAACAACGAACAATAGTGCGCGTGCCAAGGATGTTGGTTTTGCCAATACTCTCTATATTGAAGAAGTGCGCATTGCAGTTAAGGCTAACTCAGGCATTAACTCCATTTCTCAATTGGCGGGCAAGAAGGTTGCTACAACGACTGGCACAACCTCTGTTCAGCTTTTGCGAAAACATGAAAAAGCCAATGGCGTCAATTTTGATGAAGTGTTTGGTAAAGATCACGCGGATAGTTTTTTATTGCTTGAGTCTGGACGTGCAGATGCTTTCGTAATGGATAGTTCAATTTTGGCTGGCAATATCGCTAATGCAAAGAATCCTAAGGACTACAAAATTGTCGGTGAAGTCCTATCAACAGAACCCATTGCCATCATGGTCCCAAAAAATGATCCTGAATTTAAAGCGGCCGTAAATGCAGCCATTGCGAAGATGGTTGCGAATGGCAAGATGCCTGCGCTATGGACTAAGTGGTTTTTGAAGCCGATACCGCCAAAAAATATCGTTGTAGGTCTTGAGCTATCTCCCGCCACTAAAAATGCTTGGGCTAATCTGAACGATAAGCCTGCAGAAGATTACGCAAAAAAGTAAGCTGAAGTAATTCAATCAAGTCGAATAAATAATATGTCTTTAGATTTAGGCGTGTTCTGCAAAAACACCTTAGACGGCGAGGTGGTAGAGCACTGCTTCTCTGCTCTATTGGGCCTTGCCCACAACAGCGACCCAAGTTATTTAGACTGGCTGATGAAAGCTTGGGGCTGGACTCTCGCGGTAGCAGGCCTTGGCTTAAGTATTGCCTTAGTTTTGGGTGTGGTGATGGGTACCTTACGCACCTTACCCAATACCAGCACACTAAATGAATTCTTCATTCGGCTGTCGACTATGTGGGTGGAGTTGTTTAGAAATATCCCCATCTTGGTTCAAGTATTTCTTTGGTACCACGTCATTCCCGCATTTGTGCTGCCTTTAAAGTTGGTGCCAGCTTATTGGCTGGTGAGCGTTGCCTTAGGGTTTTTCACTTCAGCTCGCATTGCAGAGCAGGTCAGGGCGGGTATTCAGGCCTTGCCACGTGGGCAGGCTGCGGCTGCGATGGCCTTAGGTCTCACTACCGCTCAAAGTTATCGCTATGTGCTCTTGCCAATGGCATTACGCATCGTGATTCCGCCCCTGACCTCAGAGAGTATGAATCTCATTAAGAATTCATCAGTAGCCTTTGCAGTTTCTGTTCCAGAGTTAACCTTGTTTGCGATGCAAGCCCAAGAAGAAACATCTAGGGGAGTGGAAATTTATTTGGCGGTGACACTGTTATATGCACTCTCCGCATTTGCCGTCAATCGCGTGATGGCGCAAATAGAGAGGCGCACCCGTGTCCCGGGATTTATTGCATCTAATGATGCCAGCTTGGCGCACTAAAGGTCGATGATATGTTGAGCTTAGACCTCAGTTTTTATAACTGGGAACTATTTACCCAATACATCCTGAAGGGCTTGTTATTTAGCGTTCAGTTGACGCTGTTGGCCACAGCAGGCGGCATTCTATTTGGGACATTTCTGGCGCTTATGAGATTGTCGGGTCGGCCTGCATTAGTTTATCCAGCGACGTTTTACGTTAATACGATGCGATCTATTCCATTGGTGATGGTCATACTCTGGTTCTTCCTGCTTATTCCAATGCTGATTGGCCGGCCCATTGGCGCAGATCTCTCTGCGACCATTACTTTCATTGCCTTTGAGGCGGCATTCTTTTCTGAGATTGTGCGTGCTGGTATTCAGTCTGTACCCAGGGGCCAAACTGATGCCGGGGAGGCCTTGGGGATGACTTATAGCCAGAACATGCGACTAGTGGTTTTGCCTCAAGCTTTTAGAAATATGATCCCGGTGTTGATGACCCAGACAATCGTCTTGTTCCAAGACACCTCTTTGGTCTATGCCATCGGCGCCTATGATTTGCTAAAGGGATTTGAGATTGCTGGCAAAAACTATGGCCGTCCAATGGAAACTTATATTTTGGCTGCCGCCACTTACTTTGTGATTTGCTTCTCACTCTCCAAGGTGGTGCGCAATATTCAAGCTCGTCTTGCCATCATCCGTTAATTCAACGCAGAACATACTATCTAGCTCATCATGATTGAACTTCAAAATGTCTCAAAATGGTACGGATCATTTCAGGTCTTAACTGATTGCTCTACATCGATTCAAAAAGGTGAGGTTGTTGTGATTTGTGGCCCATCAGGTTCTGGTAAATCCACCCTCATTAAAACCATGAATGCTCTTGAGCCGTTCCAGGCGGGTGAGATTACGGTCGATGGCACTGCACTACACGATCCCAAAACTAATTTTCCCCAGTTGAGATCCCGTGTTGGAATGGTGTTTCAGCACTTTGAGCTTTTCCCGCACCTCAGTGTTACTGAAAATCTGACGCTAGCCCAAATGAAAGTATTGGGAAGATCTGCTGCTGAGGCTCAGGCGCATGGCCTGAAGTATCTAGAGCGCGTTGGACTGATGGCGCAAAAGGATCAATTTCCAGGTCAGTTATCTGGAGGACAGCAGCAACGGGTTGCCATTGCCCGCGCCTTGAGTATGGACCCGATTGTGATGTTGTTTGATGAGCCCACTTCAGCGCTCGATCCGGAGATGGTTGGGGAGGTGTTGGATGTCATGGTGAAATTAGCTAATGAAGGCATGACGATGTGTTGCGTTACTCACGAGATGGGGTTTGCTCGCAAGGTCAGTCACCGGGTAATTTTCATGGACCAGGGGCGAATTATTGAAGATTGCACTAAGGATGAATTCTTTGCTAATCCCGAGGCTCGCTCACCGAGAGCCAAAGATTTTCTCTCAAAAATTTTAGATTATTGATTCAGATGCCCATTTCAGCGAACACTTCCTTCGCGCATCTGAAGCTATCAATAGCGGCAGGCACGCCACAATAAATGGCGGCCTGAAAAAATACCTCCTGAATATCTTCCTTACTTAGGCCACTATTAATGCCTCGTTGTTTAGCCTAGAATCAATTCCATGAATATCGCCACATCCCTTCGCATCACCCCTTTATTAATTTCTTTGTGCCTGCTGGCTGCTTGTGCGGTGGATAAGTTCGAGGCGAGACTTCAAGCCGATCCACAATGTAAGGCGGCCTTGAATCCTAAAACGGGTGCATTAATGCCTTGCCCTGGGACGGATAAAGATTTCTACAGATCAGTTGGCTTGATGGCTCCTGCACCAGCACAGAAGCTGAATGCGGCGGAAGGGGTAGTAGCAAGCGGACAAATTGTAGGCTCCAAGGCTCAAAAGTCCGCAGAAATCCCATTGGTAGACTCTAAATCAGTTGTCGCACCAGTCGAGTGCAAACCTCAATTGCATCAAAAATCCGGCAGCCTCATGCCTTGTCCAGCTCCGTAATCGACTCCGACTACTGATTTACCCCATTTGTAATTCAAGGCGGTTATGATCAATTTCACATTGGTATTTAATTTTCATCTCTTATGGGAACAAAAATGAAAAAATTAGGCGCTTTAGTCCTCTCAATTTCTCTTGTAGCGATATTGGCTGCATGTAGCAATACAACGAAGTTGGCTAGTGAGCCTATGCCTAAATCCGGGTTCTTGCCAAACTATTCATTATTGCAACCAGTAGCCACGAGCCAGTCGGATGTGCGCATCTGGAAATATCGCATTACAGGTGTGAGTCCTAGCGCATACACAGCTGTGATTCTGGATCCAATTTATTTGAATCAAAATGCCACCCAACAAATTACGAGTGATTCCATTAATCAAGCAAAAGTTGCCCTGCAGGCCTCAATGTTGGAGGCAGTACAAGGTCGCGGAAACATCAAGATCGTCACACAGCCTGGTCCAGGTGTAGCGCGTATTTCTGTCGGTATTACGGGCGCTGAAAGTTCTAATGACTATTTGAAGCCATGGAACTTCACACCCATTGGACTGGCTGCGAATGCAGCGGCCTATGCGGGTGGCGTGAATGCCAAAACGCCTGCAATGGTGGTAGAAAGCAAGATTATTGATAGCCAATCAAAGGTCTTATTGGGCGAGGGCTTGGTAACAGTTCAAGGTGAGTCATTTAGGACTGGTAGCGGATCAGTAGAGTCATTTGTTGCCATGGCCAAGAAAGTTGTTCTTGCTGCAATGGAAACTTCTGCTAGGTAAGGACAGGCAAATGCATATATACCTGAAAAACTTATCTGCCCTTGCTGCTTTACTACTATGTCTTTCACCAATGCAGTCTTTTGCTGACGATACATCGCGCAATAAAGAAATCCAGCAGCGATTTGCAAAATGCGATATCAACCGCGATGGCAAGCTAACCCTCAATGAAGCTAAGGGTTGTATGCCTCGGATCTATGATCATTTCAGCTTGATTGATGCACAGGGTAGGGGCTATGTCACCGTTGCTGAAATTCAGGCAATGGCAGACCGATAAGTTATTTAGAGAGCTTTGGTAGCTTTTTAGAATTCGCAGGCCACTTCAGAACAATCTGAGGGTCGATTCTTAAGATCTTCTTATCTTTGTCTGGGTAGTCAACTCTGGACAACAAATCCGCAATCAGGTTGAGGTGGGCCAGTTTTTTATCGTTTGCAATAATCACCGTCCAGGGTGCTTGCGTGGAGCTGGTGTGCTTGAGCATTTTATCGCGAGCAGCCGAGTAGGCATTCCACAGCTTCTGGGCCTGTTGATCAATCGGACTAATTTTCCACTGCTTTAGCGGATCCTTAGCGCGATCCTTCAGTCGGGCAGCTTGTTCATCTTTGGAGATGTCGAGGTAGTACTTGATCAGTTGGATATCGGATCCAACTAATAGAGATTCAAATTCATTGACCGTAGCCATGAACTGTTTGTATTGCTCATCAGTACAAAAGCCCATCACCTTTTCGACACCGGCACGGTTATACCAACTTCGGTTGAATAAAACGAATTCACCAGCAGTGGGTAATTCGGCAACATATCTTTGAAGGTACCATTCGCCTTCCTCGCGTGGGGAGGGCTTATTTAAGGCGACGATTCTGCTGTCCCTAGGGCTTAAATGCTCGGTAATGCTTTTGATGGAGCCGTCTTTACCTGCAGTATCCCTACCTTCTAAGATGACTAGGAGGCGTTTACCTTTTTGAATCGTGTGACGCTGGAGTTTGACTAATTCAATTTGAAGAAGTCTTAAGTCTGCCTCGTAAGTATTTTCAGAAATAACAGATTTACTCACGGGCAGTCCTTATTGAACACTTGTTTTTTTACTGAGCAGTTGTTGCTGGAGCTACCTCTTTAGCTGGAGCTTTTTTAGAAACTACCTTCTTGGCAGGCGCCTTCTTAGCCACTACTTTTTTAGCTGGAGCTTTCTTAGTTGGAGCTTTTTTAGCAACCACCTTTTTGGCAGGCACTTTCTTAGCCGCTACTTTTTTAGCAGGCGCTTTCTTAGCTACTACTTTTTTAACTGGAGTTTTTTTCTCCATTTTGTCCAAAGTCTTAGCAAGTTTGTCGATCAACTTTTCTCTTTCGGCTTCCAACTTGTCCAATTTTTTCAATAATTGTTTTACTAATTTTTTCTGACTCATGATGTATTCCTTTAAAGAGAGTGCTATTGATTAAAACTTTACAAAAGGCTAACGCCTATCCCCCGATCCTACGTTTTATTGCCATTACTTTCAAGCATTTATGACACTTACGGCCACTTTTAATTTGATGCTACATTGACTTCTTATGTTCAAGACTTTATTTTCTCTTCCACGAACTGTTTGGCTTATCGGCCTAATTAGCTTTGTCAATGATGCGGCTAGTGAAATGCTGTACCCATTGATGCCTCTGTATCTTGCAACTGTTCTCATGGCTGGACCTAAGGCTTTGGGATTGATTGAGGGAATTGCAGAGGCAACTTCCAGCATCTTTAAGTTGGTTTCTGGCGTGATTGTTGATCGCACTAAGAAGACTAAGCCTTGGATTGTGATTGGTTATTTCTTGGCCGGTATTGGTAGGCCTTTGATCGCAATTGCAAATTCTTGGACATGGGTACTCTGTATTCGCTTTACAGACCGACTTGGTAAGGGATTAAGAAGTTCACCGCGCGATGCTTTGTTGGCGGAGAGTGTGCCCTCCGATCAACGAGGGTTAACATTTGGATTGCATCGATCCATGGATAATGCTGGCGCTGTATTTGGCCCCCTGATAGCCGCCTTTTTGCTTTCCATGAATGTTCCTTTGCGCGATATTTTTCTGTGGGCAGTGATTCCTGGGGTCATTACGGTGAGCTTGGCTTTATGCCTCAAGGAGCCACCTCGAGAGCAGCAAGTGGTGAAGCCATTCTCTTGGTCGCTTGAGGGTCTGCCACCTCAATTCAAGCGCTATATTTTGGTTGCTGGAATCTTTGCTCTAGCCAATTCATCAGACATGTTTTTATTGTTAAGGGCACGAGAGCTTGGCGTTCCGCAAGAACAGATTCCCTTGCTGTGGGCTGCTATCTCTTTAATCACTACGCTATTTGGAACGCCGCTATCCGCACTCTCGGATCGATTTAGTCGCAAGAATTTCATTCTGATCGCATGGTGTGCTTTTGCCTTTTTCTATATCGCCATGAGCTTTTCGGGGATCACGATTTGGATGCTCTGCGCTTTATTCGGACTTTATGGTTTATTTAAGGCGGCTACTGAGGGGGTGGAGAAGGCGCTGGTAGCCGACTTAGCCCCAAAAGGGATGGCTGGTACAGCCTTCGGATGGTTCAACTTGATCTCTGGATTGATGCTCTTGCCGGCATCGCTGATTTTTGGATGGCTCTATGAATCCTTTAGCCCCCAATACGCCTTCCTGTTCTCAGGCTCGTGTGCCGTGCTGGCATTTCTATTGCTCGCTTTTTGGGTCTTTGGGTCCCAAGAAATACAAAACCCCAGATAAGTACCGCATCTGGGGTTGTTGGGGGGGTAAGACTACTTATTCCGGATGGAAGTTATTGCTAGCCATAAAGCTGATGGTACGTTCAAAGCCCAGAATTCGGATGTAACGCCAAGCAATATCGCGGTATTTGCTATCCAAATAGCCAATTGCGACCTCAGGCGTCCTTTTGGACAAGTCGATCTGTTCAATTGCACGGGCCCAACGTTTGAGTCTTGTTGACATGTTTGCCACCTCCATGAGCATACAACGCATGGAAAAGTGACTGAGATGACAGGAATAAGTAATATTTTCGAATAAATCAGCCAAATTTAAGTAAATTCATCATTTTTTAGTCCTTAGTCCTGTATTTCAGCGGCTGCACGCTCCTTTTTGGCGGCTTTAGCACGTGCTTTGATGGGTTTCAGGAAGACGAGCAAACAAACAAAGGCCACGGTACCCAGGGCAGTTTCTAGGGCGGCCAGCCAAAAATTAGCCCCAGTTTCTAGAATACGCACCAAACCCTCAGTGATGTAGAGCAAGATCAGCATGGATGCCCACTGCATGGTGTAAACCTTGCCTTTCCATAGCCCTGGAATGGCAAATAACAGGGGGATGCCCTTGAGAATGAGCCAGGAACCGCCCGGTCTCAGGGGGGAGATAAACCACTCCCAGGAAACACATAGGATGAATAAGTCTACGAAGGCTGCAGTTGCGATCAGCTGGTATGGATTTTTATTGCGCCAGTCTTTGAACATGAATTGCCCTTAAATGAGTTTGAGTGCCGTAAGCGCGAGGCGCTTCCCTTGGGCAATAGCTAGCCGTTGCTCTTCAGCGCTAATCGGCGCTCGGCCGTCGGCGTGGGCGAGGTGAGTTAAGCCATAAGGACTGCCACCAGTGGATGTGGCCATCAAGTCAGGTTCGCTGTAGGGTATGCCCATGATCACCATGCCATGGTGGAGCAGGGGAATCATCATCGTGAGCAGGGTGCTTTCCTGGCCGCCATGTAGGCTGCCGGTACTGGTAAAGACGCAAGCAGGCTTGCCAATCAGCGCGCCATTAAGCCACTCAGAGGAACTACCATCCCAAAAGTACTTCATGGGGGCGGCCATATTGCCAAAGCGGGTTGGTGAACCAAGGGCTAGGCCGATACATTCTTGTAGATCTGCATATTCCACATAGGGTGCGCCATCTGCTGGTACCGCTGCTTCAGTCGATTCGCAGACGGTCGAGATTGCTGGTACGGTGCGTAGTCTGGCATTGGCTCCCGGAATGCTTTCAATGCCTTCAGCAATTAGGCGCGCTAAGTCTCGGGTTGCGCCATAGCGGGAGTAGTACAACACTAAAATATCGGATTGGCTCATATTCTTCTCTTATGATATGGGCGATGCGCCTCATTCGGAATCCTCAATTATGGCTCTCTCTTGGAAAAGAGATCTGGGAGCGCAATCGCGGCCAAAATTTGAAGCAGGTGGCAGCTAGCCTTGCCTTTACAACTACTCTGGCCTTGGTACCGATGTTGACGGTTGCCTCCATTTTGATTGGCTACTTACCTAGCGTAGTCCGAATTAAGTATGCCTTTCAGGCCTGGTTGCTTGATACCTATATGCCTGGCGGATTAAATCAACAGGTCTTTAATTACCTAGATCAATTCTCATCACAGGCCAAAGGTTTAACTTTGATTGGTTTGATGGGTCTGGTCATCACCACAATCATGACGATGGCGGTGATTGAGGGCGCCTTTAACCAGATCTTTCGGGTGACTCAACGTCGTCCTATTTTAAATAAGATTGGCATCTATTCCGCTGCGACGATAGTGGGTCCCATCTTGTTGGGTGTTGGTACCTACTTGAGTGGTCTTTTATTTAGCGCGGCAGAAGGGTGGACCGAGGCACTCAGTTTTGGGTTGGGCTTCGTTGCCACGGTTGTGCCTGTGCTGTTGGCTATGTCGGTATTTTCAGTGGCCTACAAAATTCTTCCCTATGCGCAAATTCAGTGGCGCGACGCATTGAGTGGCGCATTCTTTGCTGCACTCACTTTTGAGCTGATGAAATTTGGCTTCGGACTATTTTTGACCAATGTTGCCTTTTACAAGACTGTCTATGGCGCCTTTGCTATCTTCCCCTTAGCGCTCACTTGGATTTACCTAACTTGGTGGATTACCTTAGCTGGGGCAGTTCTAGTGGCGAATCTCCCCAGCATTCGGAGTGGGGTTGTTAGGGTTATTCGTTACTGAAATACCGCATTTGAGGCTTGATTCTATGGGGGCTTGAGAATATATTGTCTGAATAAGAACTCATCGCTGGAGACTAAATGAAGGTTTGTGACATATTACGCGTCAAGGGCAGCACGCTATTTACAGTGGCGCCGGAAACGGCTTTGCAAACTGCAGTCTTAGTAATGAGCGAGCATGACATCGGCTCATTGGTGGTGATGGAGTACGACAAGTTGGTCGGCATTCTGACATTCCGTGAGGTTATTGCAGCCTTAGCCAAGCATCATGGCAAGTTGGATGATCTGAAGGTTCAGTCCGTCATGAACGCCAAGCCGCTCACTTGCAACATGGAAACCGAGATCGATGAAGTTCGCCGCATGATGCTGGTTGACCATGCCCGCTATTTGCCTGTGATTGATCAAAAAATGTTGATGGGCGTCATTTCTTTCTATGACGTCGCTAAATCGGTAGTAGAAGCTCAGGATTTTGAGAACACTATGCTTAAGGCCTATATTCGTGATTGGCCTGAAGAAACTCAAAAAGCCGCTTCGTAGCATTGCTCTAGCCCAAGCTCCTGACAGATGACATAATGTCGGTATGTCAGGAAATACTTTAGGCCTTCTCTTTACTGTCACCACATTTGGTGAGTCCCATGGTCCCGCGATTGGCGCCGCTGTTGACGGCTGCCCTCCAGGAATGTCCCTATGTGAAGCAGATTTGCAGATGGACTTGGATCGTCGCAAGCCTGGTACTTCACGTCATGTCACCCAGCGTAAGGAAGAAGACAAGGTAGAGATTTTGTCCGGAGTGTATGAAGGTAAGACAACGGGTGCACCGATTGGCTTGCTCATTCGTAACACCGACCAACGCAGTCAAGATTACGGCAATATCTTGCAAACATTTAGACCTGGCCATGCTGATTATGCTTATCACTATAAGTATGGCTTACGCGATCCTCGTGGCGGCGGCCGTTCATCAGCACGATTGACTGCGCCGGTAGTCGCGGCTGCAGCGATCGCTAAGAAGTGGCTCAAAGAACAATACGGTACCGAGTTCTATGGCTACATGAGCCAACTTGGCGAGATCGAGATTCCATTTAAAGATGCTACCTTGATTGAGAGCAATCCTTTCTTTGCTGCGAATGCTGACATCATTCCTCAATTGGAGGCATACATGGATGCACTGCGCAAAGCAGGGGATTCTTGTGGTGCAAAAATTGAGGTACGGGCGCGCAATGTTCCAGTAGGATTGGGTGAGCCTTTATTTGATAAGTTGGATGCCGATATTGCGCATGCCATGATGGGTATCAATGCTGTTAAAGGTGTTGAGATCGGCGCCGGCTTTCAGTCGGTAGCGCAACGCGGTAGCGAGCATGGTGATGAGCTTCATCTAGATGGTTTTGCTAGCAACAATGCTGGCGGCACCCTCGGTGGTATTAGTAGCGGACAGGATTTGCGTGTATCGATTGCCATTAAACCGACGTCCAGCATCTTGAGCCCTAAGCAATCGATTGATTTGGATGGTAATCCCATCACGGTTCAAACGAAAGGTCGTCATGACCCTTGTGTAGGTATTCGGGCAACGCCGATTGCTGAGGCGATGCTTGCCTTGGTATTGATGGATCACGCCTTACGTCATCGCGCTCAATGTGGTGATGTGAAGCACGCAGTTCCACCGATTCCTGCGGCTCGCCCTGGTTCTGCAGTTGATTAACTTGAAAAATTAATTCAAGAAAAAGAAAATGACACCTTCCGTGCGTTGGGCCTTCGGGTCCTTTTTCTTTTTATATTTTGCCTATGTAGGGTTAGTTTCTCCCTATGCCAGCCTCTTTTTTCTAGACCGCGGCTTTAGCGTGATTGAGATTGCAGTCTTGATGTCCATGCTGCAAATCACCCGAATTGTTGGACCATTCTCTTGGGGGTGGCTATCAGACTATCTCTCCAACCGAATTGGCATTATTCGTTTCTGCGCTTGCTTAGCTGCAGTCGTTTTTCTCCTGATCTTTTTCCTGCACAGTTACGCTGCATTCTTTGTTTGGATGTTTGTGCTGCACACTATTTTGAGTAGCCTAATGCCATTGGGTGAGTCGGCTACTGTGCATGCTTTATTTAAAGATAATTCATTTGATAAACGCTATGGCCGTTTGCGTTTATGGGGTTCCATTGGTTTTATTGCGATGGTACTTTTTGCAGGGGAATTATTTCAGCGTAAAGGCATTGAACTCTACCCGATAGTGGGCGCGGTCATTTTGACCTGCTTGGCATTCGTCACCTTTCGCTTGCATGAGCCCAAGATGGATCGTCGAAAAATGGTCAAGGGAGAGCTCTTGGTTGTTTTGTTTAATCCGGATGTGCGTTGGTTCTTGCTCTCCGGCTTCTTCATGATCTTTGCGCATGCTGCTTTGTATGTATTCTATTCACTTTACTTAGCGGATTTGGGTTACGACAAATTCCAGATTGGTTTGTTTTGGGCTTTAGGTGTTGCTGCTGAAGTTGTTTTCTTTTACTTTCAAAGCAAGGTGCTCAGTCGCCTCGATGCAGAAGTGGTGCTCCAAATCGCTTTTGGTATTGGTGTTTTTCGATTTATCTTGATTGCATTTTTCCCCGTGACTTGGGTTCTGATCATTGCCCAGCTGATGCATGCTGGCACATTTGGCGCTCACCACAGTGCCGCCACCAAATTACTCCAGCGCTGGTTTACTGGACCACTTCAAGCCCGTGGACAGGCCCTGATGGCTACGGTGTCCTATGGCTTGGGCGGCACGCTGGGTGGCCTGGTTGCCGGGTGGTTGTGGGATGCGACTCAGCCGCGCAATGTGTTCGTGATGGCGGCTTTGGCCTGCGGTCTAGCGGGCATGGCGATTGGAAAGCTGCGTCCTAGTCACTAGCCAGCCAGTTAAGGTGTTTAGTAAGTCTCTAAGACGATTTACATCGATGCGTAGTTTGGTCCGCCACCGCCCTCTGGGCTAATCCAAATAATATTCTGGCTTGGATCTTTGATATCACAAGTTTTGCAATGCACACAATTTTGTGAATTGATCTGCAGCTGTGGCTGCCCATCCTTTTCAATATATTCATAAACGCCAGCAGGGCAGTAACGTTGCTCTGGACCTGCATAGGTTTTGAGATTCAGATTCACGGACACTGTTGCATCTTTGAGTGTTAAATGAATCGGTTGATTCTCTGCATGGTTGGTATTGGAAATAAATACTGATGAGAGGCGATCAAAAGTGATCTTGCCATCGGGTTTTGGGTAATCAATTGGTTTGTGTTGCGCTGCTGGTTCAAGGCACTCATGGTCTGCATGTTTTAAATGAATCGTCCAAGGCATGTTGCCGCCCAAGAGCTTTTGCTCCAGGCCAACCATGAGCGTGCCCAGATAAAGTCCTTTAGACATCCACGGTTTGAAATTACGGGCTTGACTCAGCTCAGTGTATAACCAGCTATTTTTAAAAGCGGCTGGATAGGCTGCTAAAACATCAGCAGAGCGATTTTCATTGAGTGCCGCTACAGCAGCTTCAGCGGCGAGCATGCCGGTTTTAATTGCAGCATGACTACCTTTGATACGTGAGGCATTTAAGAAGCCTGCATCACAACCAATTAATGCCCCACCAGGGAATACTGTTTTAGGTAGACTATTTAAACCGCCGGCAGTGAGTGCGCGTGCGCCATACGCAATACGTTTTCCACCCTCAAATGTTTCCCGAATTTTTGGGTGCAATTTATAGCGTTGGAATTCTTCAAAAGGGGAGAGGTAAGGGTTCTTATAAGATAGCCCTACTACTAAACCTACCGCAACCTTGTTGTCGCCCAGGTGATATAGGAATGAGCCGCCATAGGTATCACTTTCTAGTGGCCAGCCAGCAGTGTGAACTACCAGACCTGGCTTGCTCTTGGATGGCTCCACTTCCCATAGCTCTTTAATGCCGATCCCATAACTTTGTGGATCCGCATCTTTATCAAGAGCATATTGAGAGATGAGTTGTTTGCCTAAGTGACCGCGTGAGCCCTCTGCAAATAAGGTGTACTTAGCACGCAATTCCATGCCGAGCTGAAATTGATCAGTGGGCTGACCTTCTTTATCTAAGCCCATTGAGCCGGTAATCACTCCACAAACTGCGCCTTGCTCGTTATAGAGAATTTCCGCCGCAGGAAAGCCGGGGAAAATTTCTACGCCAAGACTTTCGGCCTGCTGGCCAAGCCAGCGAGTGACGTTAGCCAAACTAACGATGTAGTTGCCCTCGTTTTTAAAGCAGTGGGGCAACATCCAATTGGGTACCTGGAAGGAGCTATCTTTTGTCAGAAATAAAAACTGATCTTGCGTCACCTCGGTATCGATTGGTGCATCCAGCTCTTTCCAGTTGGGGAAGAGCTCGGTAAGCGCCTTGGGATCCATGACTGCACCAGACAAAATATGGGCGCCGATTTCTGAACCCTTTTCTAGAACGCAGACGCTAATGTCTTTGCCGGACTCATTGGCCAGTTGTTTTGCCTTGATTGCTGCAGAAAGACCAGCCGGACCACCACCCACAATCACGAGGTCATAGTCCATGGATTCTCTGGGTCCAAACTGTGCAAGTATTTCCTGGGCGTTCATTCAATATCTCCGACAGTGCTTAAAAATAGGGTGATAAAGCGATTTTGAGCATTTTTGCTATCTATCTAGCTTTAAACCACGGCTACAGTTTAGTTCCAAGCAGGAAAAACCAGCTTAGTCTCTATTGCTAATAGGCTCTGAGGTCTAAGGCGTTATGATTACTTTTTTACCCTTTTTGGCAATATTAGGACGAATTTATGAATAAAACTTACCCATCGGCTGTTGATGCCCTACGGGATATCTTGAAGGACGGCCAGAAGCTGGCTGTTGGCGGTTTTGGTCTTTGCGGTATTCCAGAGGCCTTGATTCAGGCAGTAAAAGACTTGGGCGCACAAAATCTCACAGCGATTGCGAATAACGCTGGTGTAGATGGCTTTGGTTTGGGTTTGCTACTGAACTCAAGACAAGTGAAGAAAATGGTTGCCTCCTATGTTGGCGAAAACAAAGAATTTGAACGTCAGTTTTTAGCTGGTGAGTTGGAGTTGGAATTTACTCCTCAGGGCACCTTGGCGGAGAAGTTGCGCGCAGGTGGTTGCGGTATTCCAGCTTTCTATACCAAAACTGGTGTGGGTACTTTGGTTGCTGAGGGTAAAGAAGAAAAAGAATTCGATGGTGAGAGATACATCATGGAGCGCGCCATTGTTTCTGACATCTCTTTAGTAAAAGCATGGAAGGCTGATAAGTCAGGTAATTTGGTTTATCGCTACACAGCACGTAACTTCAATCCAGTGGTGGCAATGGCTGGCAAGATCACAGTTGCTGAAGTGGAAGAGATTGTCGAGAATGGCGAATTAGATCCAGATCAGATTCATACGCCAGGCATTTACGTTCATCGTTTAGTGCTCAACACTACACCCGAGAAACGTATTGAGCAACGCACTTTGTCTGCAGCTTAATCCATAGACACCATATAAAAACAATACAGAATATTTAGGAAGATTGATATGCCTTGGAATAGAGATGAAATGGCGGCGCGTGCTGCTAAAGAGCTAAAGGATGGTTACTACGTGAACTTGGGTATTGGTATGCCAACCTTGGTGGCTAACCACGTGCCGGAAGGAATGGAGGTTTGGCTCCAATCCGAAAATGGTTTATTGGGTATCGGCCCATTTCCAACTGAAGCTACGATTGATGCCGATTTGATCAATGCCGGGAAACAAACGATTACCACCTTGCCTGGTTCATCCATTTTTTCCTCTGCAGATTCGTTTGGAATGATCCGTGGTGGAAAAATCAATATTGCGATCTTGGGTGCAATGCAGGTAAGCGAGCATGGTGACTTGGCGAACTGGATGATTCCAGGGAAGATGGTGAAGGGTATGGGCGGCGCCATGGACCTGGTTGCCGGCGTAAAGCATGTGGTTGTCTTGATGGAGCACGTTGCCAAGAAAAAAGATGGCACTGAAGAAATCAAGATTCTGCCGAAATGCACCTTGCCGCTGACGGGTGTGGGTGTTATTAGTCGCATCATTACCGACCTCTGTGTGCTCGATATCACGCCAAAGGGCTTGAAATTGGTGGAGCTAGCTCCTGGCGTCACTAAGGATGAGGTGGCATCCAAAACGGGTGCCCCTGTAGATACAACAGGTTTCTAACGACTGTCTTAGTTAGTGAAATAATGGGGTCTCAATGACCCCATTTCTTTTTCAGGGAATCTTTTTATGAGTGCTGTAGATCATTCACTTCACGCCCATAAGCAAGGCGATGCCAAACATTCTCATAGCAAAGAAGTATCCAATCAAAATCTTTTGCTGATTGCGCTTGTACTGACTCTGAGCTTTTCTGGGGTTGAGGGGGCCGCTGCTTATTTTGCCAATTCCTTGGCATTGATTTCTGATGCCGGACATATGGTGACTGATGCGGCAGCCCTAGGTTTGGCATTGTTGGCGCAAATTATTTCTCGCCGTCCTCCATCACCCAAACATTCTTTTGGATTTGGGCGGGCTGAGGCCTTGGCGGCCTTTGTCAATAGCATTGCGATGCTGGCCCTAGTTGTGTGGATTGTGGTTGAGGCGATCAGTCGGTTTTATGACCCCCATAAAGTTGACGGCCTCACCGTTACGGTTGTTGCTGCCATTGGCTTGCTTATGAATATTGTGGTGGCATGGGTGTTGTCGCGCGATAAGAAGAGCGTTAATACACGCGCTGCATTAGTTCATGTCATGGGCGACTTATTAGGCTCTGTAGCTGCCTTGATAGCAGGTATAGTCATTCAGCTGACTGGTTGGATGCCGATTGATGCGATCTTATCCATCCTAGTTTCCCTTTTAATTCTCAAGTCGACCATCTCTATTCTTCATGAGTCATATCATTTCTTGATGGAGGGGGTGCCTCTTCATATTGATTACCTACAAGTTGGCACTGATTTAAGAAGTGTGCCTGGGGTATTGGCTGTGCACGATCTTCATGTTTGGGAAATGACGCCTAGCTTTCCTGCCCTCATTGGCCATATTGAAATCGCTCAGATGTCTGAGTGGCCAGACATTATGGGGCGTATTAATGCGATGCTATTAAATAAACATGGCATTGACCACGTTACCCTGCAACCTGAGGTTGCCGGCATGGTGGATGAGCACACGCATGATGAGCAGCTTCAAGATGCGATAAAAAAACCGCAGGTTATTCATCAGGGCGAAACCTGTTATGTGACTTGCACTAGTAGTGATGGTCCTCATCGCATGGCTTATCGCGTTTGGGGTGATTCTAGCAATCCCAAGGTATTAATTTGTGTGCACGGTCTGACTCGTAGGGGTAGTGATTTCAAAACCCTCGCAGAGGCGATGAGTAATGACTATTACGTTGTTTGTCCTGATGTCGTGGGGCGTGGCGACTCTGATCGCTTGAAGAACCCCATGCTTTATGCTGTTCCTCAGTACGTCGCTGACATGGCAAGTTTGATCAAGCAGCTGGATGTTACGCAGGTGGATTGGTTTGGCACCTCGATGGGTGGCTTGATTGGCATGGTTTATGCCTCGATGCCCAAGAGCCCGATTCGTCGCATGTTGATCAATGACGTTGGCCCACGGATTGAGCCAGAGGCAATTCAGCGCCTGGGTTCTTATGTTGGGCAATCTTTTGCCTTCGCAAATCGCGCTGATGCTTTGCAACGCTTAAATGAGATCTGCGCTTCCTTTGGTTCACACACGCCTGAGGAGTGGGAGATCTATAACGGCCCAATGCTCGTCGAGAAAGATGGCCTATGGGTCATGCACTATGACCCCAATATTTCCGTGCCATTTGCATCGGTCAATCCGATCATGGCAAAAGCAGGCGAGATGGCGATGTGGCACGCCTTTAAACAAATTCATATTCCGATGCTCATCGTGCGCGGTGGAGATTCAGATTTACTGTCTGCAAAAACAGTGGCTGAGATGTGTAAGGTGAATCCTTATATTCGTAGCATTGAGATTCCAGGAGTTGGGCATGCGCCCGCTTTTGTGAAGGCTGAGCAGATTGCTTTAGCAAAAGAATTTTTTAGTTAAGGATTGCGTTTCCCAATGTCAAATGCAGCAAGTGCATCTGAGGGCTTCAAGATAGTGGACGGGTGGTATGGTGAGCCACCCGAGAATCATGCTGCCGGTGTTTTCAATATTTTGAAGATGCTCCATCTTGATGAAGCGACATTGACTGCGGCAAGCAATATTGCACGCACTCATGGCAGGGAAGCGTTGACCAAGTTGATTGGTGATGAGTCGGCCAAACTCCTGATTGGATACAGGGGGCTTAGACAAGCCCAAGCAAAGCTTGTACGCAACGATGGCGGTCTGAGTATTTCTGGGCAAGAAGAAATGCTTAGAAAGATGCTGCTCGCCTTTGGTGATGATTTACGTGTGGTGCTCATCTATCTTGCCTCTCGCTTGCAAACACTGCGCTGGATCACGCATGAAAAAATCGAGATGCCAAAGGCATGGGCGCAAGAGATTTTGAATATTGATGCATCACTTGCCAATCGTTTGGGTATCTGGCAAATGAAGTGGGAGATGGAGGATTTGGCTTTTCGTGTCCTATCCCCGGAGATTTATCGCGATGTTGCCAAGATGCTCGATAGCAAAAGAATTGAGCGTGAATCTTTTATTCAATCAATCGTCCATCGACTGGAGCAAGAGCTCATTGTTGCGCATATTCATGGCGAGGTCCAGGGGCGCCCAAAACATATTTACAGCATCTGGAAAAAGATGGAGGGCAAGTCACTGGATTTTGCCAATCTCTATGACGTCAGGGCATTTCGGGTTCTAGTTGATGATGTGAAATCCTGTTACGCCATTCTGGGTTTAGTGCACAACGTCTGGCAACCAGTGCCACGCGAGTTTGATGATTACATTGCTAGACCCAAGCCCAATGGCTACCAGTCTTTGCATACGGTAGTGATGGATGAGCATGGCACCGCATTTGAGATCCAGGTGCGTACCAATGCAATGCATCAGCAGGCTGAGTATGGTCTGGCCGCGCATTGGCGCTATAAAGAAGGCGCCTATGTTGGTGCTGCAACTCCGCCAAAAAATAAATCTAGCGATCCAAACCATCAGACTGGTACGCATAGTGCGGCAGTAGCCTATGAGCGTCAAATTGCATGGGCTAGGCAACTGATCTCCTGGAAAGAGGATGCTTGGGAGCAACTTAAGCATCACGAGATTGATGATCATATTTATGTCCTTACTCCCCTGGGTAAAGTAATTTCACTGGAGAAGGGCTCATCCCCCATCGATTTTGCTTATGCGGTGCATACCGATCTTGGCCATCGCTGTCGCGGTGCCCGGGTGGATGGCGCTATGGTCCCTTTGGACACGCCATTGCAGAATGGCCAGACAGTTGAAATCATTGCCGTCAAGCATGGTGGACCATCACGAGATTGGATTAGCCCGAGTCGCAATTACCTCCGTTCACAGCGCGCTCGTACTAGGGTGCGAGCTTGGTTCAATGCCCTGGATGATGAGGAGGCCGGCACAAAACCTGCGGACGTTAAAACTGAACAAAAGTCAGAGGCCAAAGTCGTTGCACTAGCTCCAGAAATCATCCTCAAACAAAGCACTCGTAAGCAAGGTCAATCGGGCGATGTTTTGGTGGTTGGCGTGGACTCGTTATTGACTCAACTTGCCCGTTGCTGCAGGCCAGTCCCGCCTGATGGAATTGCTGGTTTTGTGACCCAGGGACGTGGCGTCTCCATTCATCGGCGGTCCTGCAAAACCTTTAGGGGGCTTTTGGAGAGGGCGCCCGAGCGCGTTATTCAGACGGCTTGGAATGCATCCACCGTTGAAAGTCCTGCGGCAAGCGATGCAAATCGCGTATTTCCTGCTGATTTGGCTATTACTGGCCTTGACCGCCCTGAGCTGATGCGTGAGCTGTTTGAAATTCTGACCAGGCAGGGAGTGCATGTTATTGATCTGCGTAAATCAGCTAAGCGAGGCTTGACCCAAATACTGCTGACAGTGGAAATTAAAGACTCGGAAGCCCTGCGAATCGTTCAAAATAGTCTTGAGGAAGTCAAAGGGGTGACCCAAGTCCGCCGCCGGTGATAAACTCTATGGCTAAATAGGCTCGTAGCTCAGCTGGTTAGAGCACCACCTTGACATGGTGGGGGTCGTTGGTTCGAGTCCAATCGAGCCTACCAACGAATGAAGACCCAAAAGAGCGCGGTTGCCGAAATGCTACCGCGCTTTCTTTTTTGTAAGTAAATTGATGGAGTTGTCATGCTTGTAGTTACTCTGCCAGATGGATCTAAACGTGAGTTTGAAGCTCCTGTTCGCGTTCTTGATGTCGCCCAAAGCATTGGTAGCGGCCTTGCTAAGGCTGCCCTTGGCGGCATTGTTGACGGCAAGATGGTAGATGCCAGCTTTGTCATCGATAAAGATAGTCAGTTAGCGATCATTACGGACAAAAGCCCTGAGGCTCTAGAGATTGTCCGTCACTCTACAGCTCACTTATTGGCTTACGCTGTTAAAGAATTATTTCCTGAGGCGCAAGTCACCATTGGCCCGGTCATTGAAAACGGTTTTTACTACGACTTCTCATTCCATCGCCCATTTACGCCTGAAGATTTAGTTTCACTCGAAAAGAAAATGGCTGAGCTGGCTAAAAAAGATGAGCCAGTGATCCGCACAGTGATGCCTCGTGATGAGGCGGTGAAGTTTTTTAAGGATCAAGGCGAGAACTACAAAGCCGAAATTATTTCCAGCATCCCGCAAGGTGAGGATGTGTCTTTGTACGCCGAAGGTAAGTTCACTGACTTGTGTCGTGGACCCCACGTGCCATCTACTGGCAAGCTCAAGGTATTCAAGCTTTTAAGCGTTGCTGGCGCTTACTGGCGTGGCGATAGCAAGAATGAGATGTTGCAACGGATTTACGGCACAGCTTGGTTGAGAAAAGAAGATCAGGACGCGCATTTGCATATGCTTGAAGAGGCTGAGAAGCGTGATCACCGTCGCCTTGGTAAGTTCTTGGACCTATTCCACTTCCAGCCTGAAGCTCCTGGCCTCATTTTTTGGCACCCTAAAGGCTGGTCCATTTGGCAAGAGGTGGAGCAGTACATGCGCCGCGTTTATCAGCGCGAAGGGTATCAAGAAGTTAAGGCCCCACAAATTCTGGATCGCGGTCTTTGGGAAAAGTCTGGTCACTGGGATAACTACAAAGAAAACATGTTCACCACAGAGTCAGAGAATCGCGCTTATGCATTAAAGCCGATGAACTGCCCAGGACATGTCCAGATTTTTAACTCCGGTTTGCATAGTTATCGTGAGCTGCCATTGCGTTACGGCGAGTTTGGTCAGTGTCACCGCAATGAACCATCTGGCGCTTTGCATGGCTTGATGCGCGTACGCGGTTTTACCCAAGATGATGGTCATATTTTTTGTACAGAAGATCAGATTCAGTCTGAAGTAGCCGCTTTCGATAAGGCGGTTCGCGAGGTTTATCAAGATTTTGGCTTTACTGAAGTTGCGGTAAAGCTGGCTTTGCGCCCGGTTAAGCGTGTTGGTGATGACGCTATTTGGGATAAGGCTGAAGCAGCCCTTCGTGGCGCATTGACTGCCTCAGGCCAAGAGTGGGAAGAATTGCCAGGTGAGGGCGCTTTCTACGGTCCGAAGATCGAGTATCACCTCAAGGACTCCATTGGCCGTACTTGGCAGTGCGGCACGATTCAGGTGGATTTCTCGATGCCGGCTCGTTTAGGAGCTGAATATGTCACAGAAGAGAACACTCGCAAAGCCCCCGTGATGCTCCATAGAGCAATTGTGGGCTCTTTAGAGCGTTTTATCGGCATTTTGATTGAAAATCATGCTGGAAACATGCCAGTTTGGCTGGCCCCAACCCAGGCTGTAGTCCTCAATATCTCTGATAATTCTGCTGCGTATGCACAACAAGTCCAGCAATCTCTGAAAAAACAAGGGTTTAGAGTCGAATCGGATTTGCGAAATGAGAAAATTACGTATAAAATACGCGAGCACGCATTACAGAAGCTCCCATTTTTGTTAGTTGTAGGGGATAAAGAGGCTGAAAGTAATACGGTGGCCGTTCGTGCCCGTGGCGGAGTGGATTTAGGTGTAATGCCTCTTGATGCCTTCGTTGCCCGACTCCAGCAGGATATTTCCCAGAAAGTCGGACCCGAGCCTAGCTAGGGGTGGAATGGTTTTTATTGTTTTTTTAAAGGAATTAAGAAGATCGCTACTG